>NZ_JBVHHL010000045.1:0-62271 GCF_055561075.1 Streptomyces sp. NPDC022910 | reverse complement strand
TGGATCAATCCACCCGCCACCGAAGCCGCACCCGACACCGCGTCATCACAGGCCGCACAAGCAGCCTGACGTCTCATCCGGATTGACAGCTACCGGTTTCGGTCTCCAGCCAGTACCACTGGCCTGACGGGTTGCACTCCAGGAACCACCATCGCCCGTCAGCGCCCACGCAGAAGTCGAATGCGCCGAAGACGAGCCCGAAGTGGTCCATGTAGTTGCGCAAGGCCTGCTCGATGCCCGGCGGCGGTTGGACGGGGGCGTAGCTGAGGCGGCTGTAATCGGTGCGCCAGTCCAGCAGGTCGGAGTCGATCCGGACGCAGAACACCTGCCGGCCGATGACGGTCACGCGGACGTCGGCCGTCTTGGGCACGCGCTGCTGGAACAGGTGCGCGGTCCCGGCCACACGGTCATCGATCTCGTCGGCCGTCACCTCGGCGACCTTGACGACGGACGAGACCCCGTCGACCAGATACACCGGGTTGTGCAGGGGCTTGTAGATGACCGGAGCGTGCCGCTTGATGAAGGCCCGGGCCGCGTCCGGGCTGGAAGTGATGAGGGTGGGGGGCACGTCGAAGCCGGCCTCGACGGCGGCCGCCAGACCGGACGGCTTGAACTCGGCGTCCCCGATGCGGTGCGGGTGGTTGACGTACAGGCAGCCGGGCAGGGCAGCGAGGATGCCGCCGAGCCCGTATCGGGCCTGGGTGGTGGCGAAGCGTGCGTCCTGCTCGCTCAGGTGTGGGAAGGCGAACCCGGAGGGCCGCCGGTAGTAGAGGGAGCGGACGCGTGCCAGGTCGGCGGTGCGGGACGGGGTGGAGATGCGGCCCTGTACGCCGTGGCGGGTGATCTCGGCCTCCACCGACAGTGATGCGGGGAAGTCCCCCGAGTCGAGCCGCACGACCGGGATGTCCCGGTCGTGCAGTTCGCGGCTCACCACGTCGGCGGTGGGGTCGTACAAGGTGGTGACGACCAGCACCGGACTCGGCTCATTCACTGGTCGCCGTCGCTCACGGTGTCGCTGTCCTGGGTGGAGCCGTTGCCGTCGGGGCTGGTGCCGGTGGACGGGCTGGTGTTGCCCGCACCCAGGCCATCAACCAGATCCGCACCCTGATCATCACCGCCCCTGCCGAAGTGCGCGAGCAGTTCCGGGGAATGCCCACGGTGGGCGGAGGCGACCGCCAGGCGGCGGTGCGGCGGGCAACTTTAGAGCTGGTCTCATTTGGTGTGATCGTCGCTACGCTGCGGGGCATGGACCTGGTTCAGCGGCTGGTGCCGGATGAGTTATGGGAGCTGTTCCAGCGGGTCGTGGAAACCTACGTCTACTTCCACGGCGTCGTCGATGGCGACTGGGGCATGTCCACCGCGGCCGGCCTGATGAAGGGCGTCATCGGCTTCGTCCTCATCTACCTCGCGAACAAGGTCGCACACCGCCTCGGCGAGCAGGGGGTCTATCGATGAGCACCGCTTCCTTTACGGCTCTGCTGCGCCGCGACCGCCGCCACGCCGAGCGCCCGGTCTGGATGGAGCGCCCGAGCGTTACGGCGCAGGGGCTGAAGTTCCTGGTCATCGTCGTGATGACGTCGGCGCCGAGCATGCCGGGCAGCACCGTCGCGCCCGGGCAGCGCAGGCGGGGCACTTGGGGGTCCACCGTCGCGTCCAGCTCGGCGGCGGGGCCGACGGCGGATACGGCGCCGGTGCTCTCGTCGACGAGCACGGCGCCGTCGGCGGTTCACCCGGTCCGCGGGGCCTGCGATGACACGGTCGGCGGAGATCAGTAACGTGTTCACGGGGGTGGGGGTCTCCTCCCGTGCCTGCTGCTTCCCTGCTGCTTCCCGGCGAAGCGTTCCGCGAGCCCTCCTACGGGAACTGCTTCTCCTCGCGGCCGATGTCGTCGATCGGGCCGAGGATCGTCCAGCCGGGCCCGAGGGGGCGGGTGGAGCGGAAGCCGTGGGCGTCCGCGTACTCCTCGGCCTCCTCCGCGGTGTCCTCGGGGGCGCGCATGATCGTGTAGCGCGGGGGGTCCTCGTGGTAGAAGCGGTAGAACGTGCGGCCCTCGTCCTTGCGCTGGTAGAGGATCACGCTGACGCCCCAGAGGGCGTCGTACACCTTCTGGTCGCGCGGGGGCGTCTTCGTGCACGTGTCGGAGGGGCGGCCGGGCTCGCGGACGCAAGTCCGGTAGCCGCTCCAGTCGATGCGTACGGCGCGGGGGTGTTCCGCGATCAGCTTCCGCATCCGGGCGTCGGCCCGGGCGAAGGCGTCCTCGCGGCGGTCGTACTCCTGCTGCAGCCGGTTGAAGCGCTGCTCGTCCAAGCCGCTGCCGAAGTGGGCCTCCAGGCCCACGAGGACGGCGACCCGCCAGGCCAGGTACCCGGCCGTCACGACGAGCAGCGTGACGACCAGGACCCGGCCCGGCGATCGCCTGTGGGGCATCAGGTCGGCGAGGTCAGAACGTGCCGCTGATGGGGATCTCGATGTCCGCCTGCGCGATCGCCGGGGGGTACTTCCCGTCGAACCGGTCATAGTGCTGGAGCGTAAACCAGTCGATGAAGCCGTAGTTCGTGATCTCGTCGTCCGGGTCGAGACCGAAGTGGTCGTAGGAGTGGAAGACGAGCTTGCCGGAGAAGGAGTTGCCCTCGACCTTGTAGTCCTTCAGCGCGATCGTGTGGCCTTGGAACTGGTGGATCGCGATGGAGAGGGCACGCTGGTTGCCGTCCCAGAGCGAGAAGTCGTACACCGGGTACTTCACGTCCTGGCGGAGGAACTCCTGGAAGAGGAAGTTCTGGGAGAGGTCCTCCTGGACCTTGAGCTGATCGGTGCGGCCCTTGCTGTCGATGAGGGACTGCTTGATGATCTGGCTGGCCTTGTCCGTGTACGCCTTCTCCTGTGGTGAGGCGCCGACGGCGCGGGAGAGGGCCGTGCCGGAGCCGCTGTAGAGGTAGCGGCCGGGGTCGAAGTTGTCGTCGACGGTGACCGTGCCCGCGCCCTGGCCGCCGCGGCCGTAGCGGAAGGCGTTGCGGAGGTCGTCGACGGACTGGGCGTTGTCGGCGTCGGCGCCGAGCTTGCCGAAGTTCATGATGTCGTTGAACTCGGCCCACATCCAGGACTCGGGCGTGATGCGGGCGACCCAGAACTCCCAGCCGAGGTCGGTGAGTTCGTCGAAGTTGTAGTCGTTGAAGGTGAGGTCGTCGGCGACGCGCGGGTCGGCCGGGACGGGCGGGTGCAGGGGGTCGGGGGCCTTGCGGTGGCCCTCGAGGAAGGACGACTGGTGGATCAGCATGTCGGTCGGGGGCGGGTCACCCGGGTCTCCGCCGTCGCCGGGGCCGTCGTCGAGGATTCGCTTGCCAGGGGCCTTGGGGCCTGCCTTGTCGAAGGCGTGGCTGTCGAGGACGACGTACTTGGCGGAGCCGTAGGCCGTGGCGGTGGCCGTGATCGTGCTGCCGCTGCGCTGCTGGCCCGACTGCTTGACGAGGTGGCGGGCCTTCTCGTCGTAGCGGTAGAGGGCCGGTGCGGTGCCCTCGATACGGTCGGGGTCGAGGCGGAAGGTGAGCCTTGCGGCGCGGTCCGCGGGGGCGGAGACCTGGAAGCCGTTGCCGAGGTAGCCCGGAGTGGACTCCGGGAACTCCCGCTGCTTGGCAGGGAGCCTGGTGACCTGGAAGCCGCCGACCTGCTTGGCGCGCAACCCCTTGAGCGTGGCCTCGGCGGCGGTGGCGCCGCCGTCCGCGCGGCGGGTCACGTCGAAGGCGGAGTTCTTAGCGCGGGGGGAGGCGTTGAGCCTCGTCTCCTCGCCGTCCTGGACGCCGTCGCCGTCGGTGTCGGCCTTGGTGGGATCCGTGCGGAGCTTCAGCTCGCGGGCGTCCGCGAGGCCGTCCTGGTCGGTGTCGGCGCGGGTGGGCGTGGTACGGAGCTTGAGCTCGCGGGCGGCCGTGAGGCCGTCCTTGTCGGGGTCCTCGGCGCCGTCCTTGGTGCCGTCGCCGTCGGTGTCGGCCTTGAGCGGGGAGCTGAAGCCGTAGCCGAGCTCGGCGAAGTCGGAGAGGCCGTCGCCGTCGGTGTCCTCGGACTTGGGCTCGAGCCCGGCGCGCACCTCCAGGTCGTCGGGGAGGCGGTCGCCGTCGGTGTCCTCCGTCGGCGAGATGCCGTGCGTGGCGAAGGACGCCCAGGTCGGGGTATCGACCTCGGCTCCGGGCTCGGCGCGGTACCAGACGGTCTCGGTCCTGCCCGGCTGGAGGGTGTTCGTGGGGCCGACGCCCTGGAGCGTCGTGCGCGCGTCCTGGGGGGCGGCGAGCTTCGCGGCGGAGGTGTCCGTGATGCGGTCAGAGAGCTCGAAGGTCAGCGACCATTTGGAGACGGGGTGATCGGAGACGTTCTCGAGCTGGAGCCGGGCGACGTACGAGCCCTCCGTCGCTCTGCCGCGGAGGGCGGCCGGGACCTGGCTCCACGCCGCGTCGCCGGGGGCGACCTGGCGGTAGGAGACGTCGACCGTGTTGTCGCGGTAGAGCGTCGCCCCGTCGGTGGCCGCGCCGTCGCCGAAGGTTCCCGCGGCGGCGGGCACGACCGTGCCGAGGAGAAGGAGTAAGGCCGCGCCGAGGGGCACGGCGGCGCTTCTGTTCATGGGGCCTCCCATGTCTGAAGACATGTCTGAAGACATGCCTGTTGTCTCGAAGCTGCCGCTGTGCCAAGGCAGTTCGGAATCGAACGGGAAAGCTAGCAGACGTGGGGGATGGTTCCCAAGGTGCGGTGGAGGCGAAATTGAGACGTTTGGGAGATTGGTAAGCCCGGCGGTTTCCACTGATCGTTGCGAATCAGCGGTAGGCGAGTTGTCTTGACCAGCGTCTCATGGCTTCGGCAGGGGTGCGGTCTCCGAGCCCTCCCTGTCAGTCTTTGGTGAGACACCCGGTGCGCCGGGTTATCCTTCCTGGGCGAGACAGGAGTCCAACCCCGTATGACCAGCACGAACGGCCCGATAGCCGAGTCCCAGGACCCGGCACCCAGACCGACCCGCCGCCGCTTCTCCCCGGAGTACAAGCTGCGCATCGTCGCCGAGTACGACGCCGCCCCGACCGGTGAGAAAGGCGCGATCCTGCGCCGTGAGCGGCTGTATCACTCCCACATCATCGAGTGGCGGGCCGCCCGGGACGCCGGGGCGATGGCCACCCTGACCGACCGGCGTACCAGTGCGGCCCGGCCGAAAAAGGCAGCAGAGCAAGCGGAGTTGGAGAAACTGCGGAAGAAGGTCGCCCGGCTGGAGAAGGAGAACGCCAAGAAGGACGCGGCCTTGGCGGTGCTGGGAAAAGCACATGCGCTCTTGGAACTGCTCTCCGAGAGCGCGGACTGACGCACGCCCTCGACCCGGTCGTCGATGAGGCTTTCGCCGGTCTGGAGACACAGCTGGGCACGGCTGCGGCCTGCCAGCTGACCGGCCGCTCCCGCGCGACGCACTACCGACGTCTCAAGCCGCGCCCGCCGACCGTGCGCGCACCGCGTCCGGCTCCGCCGTCGGCCCTGTCGGCAGCCGAACGGGCCGCCGTGCTGGAGCTGTTGAACCGGCCGGAGTACGCCGAACTACCGCCCGCCCAGATCTGGGCACGAGAGCTGGACGCCGGAAACTACTGGTGCTCGCCCTCGACGATGTACCGGATCCTGCGGGCCGCCGGGCAGAACGGCGACCGCCGCCGCCAGGCCACCCACCCGGCCAAGGTTAAACCGGAGCTCGTGGCCGACGCCCCCTCGCAGGTCTGGTCGTGGGACATCACCAAGCTGCGCGGACCGGCCAAGGGCGACTGGTACCACCTGTACGTGCTGATCGACCTCTACAGCCGCTACGTCGTCGGCTGGACCGTCGCAGGCCGCGAAGACAGCCTGATCGCCGAGGAGTTGATCCGCACCGCCATCGACCGCAACGGCCTCGTGCCGCACACCGTGCACGCCGACCGGGGCACCTCGATGACCTCCAAGCCGGTCGCCCAGCTGCTGATCGACCTCGGCGTCACCCGCTCCCACTCCCGACCGAAGACCTCCAACGACAACCCCTACAGCGAGGCCCACTTCAAGACCGTCAAGTACAGCGGCGACTTCCCCGAGCGGTTCGGCTCCCTGCAGCACGCCCGCGAGTGGTGCGACGGTTTACTCACCTACTACAACCACGAGCACCGGCACTCGGCGATCGGCCTGCACACCCCGGCCAGCGTCCACTTCGGCACCGCCGACCTCGTCCACCAGCAGCGGGCCGTCACCCTCGCCCAGGCGTACGCGGCGCACCCCGAACGCTTCGGCCGCCGACCCCAGCCCCCGAAACTGCCCACGGCCGTGTGGATCAACGAACCCCGGCCCGAGACAGAACCCCAGAAACAGAAATCATAGCCTCAAACTGTCTCATTTGACTTGACACGTTCCGGTCCTGCTCACCGCGGCGACGGGCGGCTGGATCTACAGCCGGCTCAACGGCAACATCAAGGGCGCCGACCTGGGCGACTCACTTGGTGACAACCGGCCGAAGGCCGCCAGGAGCGGCCAGAACATCCTGGTCATCGGTTCCGACAGCCGCAAAGGGCTCGGCGATGCCTACGGCAAGAACCTCACCACGATGCAGTCGGACACGCTGATGTTGCTGCACACCGGCGGCAACGGGAAGTGGGCGACCGTCGTCTCCTTCCCTCGCGACTCCTGGGTGCAGATCCCCGCCTGCGACCGCGGCACCAACACCCAGTCCACCGCCCACCACTTCAAAATCAGCGAGGCGTTCGCGATCGGCGGCTCCACCGGCGACACCGCCAAGGCTGCCGCCTGCACCATCAAGACCGTCGAGGCCAACACCGGTGTCCGGATAGACCACTTCATGATCGTCGATTTCGGCGGGTTCACCGGCATGGTCAACGCCCTGGGAGGCGTCGAGGTCTGCCCCCGGCAGGCCATCCATGACACCAAGGCCCACCTCGATCTGAAGGCCGGCTGCCAGCTCGTCAAGGACGAAAAAGCTCTCGGCTACGTCCGTGCCCGCTACAGCGTCGGCGACGGCAGCGACATCGGCCGCATCGGACGCCAGCAGGAATTCATGCAGTCCCTCGCCGGCCGCGCCAAATCCAAGCTCTACGACCCGAGCGCGCTGTACGGATTCCTCAACTCTGCCACCAAGTCACTGACCACTGATCCGACGCTAGCGGGAATCAAACCCCTCTACAGCCTGGCCAGCAGTGTCAAAGGCATCCCCACCAGCCGGATCGCCTTCCTGACCGTGCCGAACTACCCCCCGCGAGCGCGACGTGCCCACCGACAAGGCCAACGTCACCTGGCAATACCCCGCCGCCCAGGAGATGTTCACCGCCCTCGCCCAGGACCACGAAACCACCAAAGGGGCTCTGAAAAAGGCCACCGCACAGCTGCCACCCGCGGCCGGGACGATCCACTTCACGGTCCTCAACGGCACCGGCACCCCCGGCACAGCCCAGAAAATCGCCGACCAGTTGCGCGCACTCGGCTACCAGATCACCGCCACTGGCAACGCCCCCGCCCGCGCGGAGGAGAGCACGCTCACCTACCCGCAAGGCCTCTCGCCACAAGCCCAGGCTCTCGCCGACCGTCTGCACGGACTGACACCGAAACTCTCCGACCAGGCAGCCCCCGGCACGCTCACTCTCACTGTCGGCCCCGACCTGCCCACCCCCAGCGGCTGAGGGCTGGCGGCCGAGGCCAGGAACTCCCGGGCGGGGCCGGCGTCCCAACGCCGCTTCAGACGTCGGGTAGCCGTACCGCCCGTCGGCTCTGCCCGGGAGCCGTGCGGGGCCAATTCAGGCCCCGCGGCCGCTGTCTCATCGGCCACCACCTGCGCACCTTTCCCCCTCCACGAAATATGACTGGAATGCACAACGATCCGGGTGCCCGCGGAGACGCAGACCCGCCTCCGTCGAACGGCTTCGTTCCCGTGCCGCAGTGCTGGCTCTGCGGCGTACTCGCGACCGTCGCCCAAGGGGCATGGCGCGGCGAAGGCAACCTCACACGGCGGGACTGGCTGTCGGTGACCGCCAGCGGAATGCATCACCGCATGAACGACCACGGCCTCCAACCTGCACCCACCAGCCACGGCCGCACCCTGGCCGCGGAGCGTCGCGCTGTACAGCTCGCCGCTTCCCGTCTAGCCGACGACGCGCCCGCCCTGGTGGCCGGCTCCGCCGGCGCGCTCCGTGCGGGATTGGTGGTCCGCGCGGCTTCCCTGCGCCGGGCAGTGCTTGCCGCCTGGCGGGAGGGGGTCCCTCCGGAGGTTCTGGCTGCCGACTCTCGCCTATCACTGGCCACCGTGCTGCGGTGGATCGAAACGAGCTGCTGAGTGAACGGTCCGTCGGCTGCAGCCTGGGTGGACGCTCGCGTTTCCCGTCGGCGGGGTGGACAGCGGGCGGTGGCGTCCAAGGGGGAGCGCCGCCGTCCGCCTCAACGTGTGAATGCTCGTCAGTTGACCGTGAAGCTGCCCTTCATGCCCTGGTCGGCGTGGTTGCCGATGCCGCACTTGTAGGTGTAGGTGCCGGGCTTGGTGAGGGTGATGACGGCTTCTCCGGTCGCGCCGGGCTTGACCGGGCTGACCTCGCCAGCCTCCTTGCCGTCAGGGCCGAAGATCTCCAGTTCGTGTTCCTCGGTGCCCTTGTTCTCCAGCTTGAACTCGATCTTCTCGCCAGCCTTGGCGGTGAAATTCTCCAGACCCACCAGCTGGAAGTTCTCGGCTTCGACCTCGACTTCGCGGTCGTAGGCGGCTTCGGTGTCCTCGTCGGCCTTGGCGCCCTCGACGGTGATCTTCGTTCTGATGCCGTCGCCGGTCTGGCCGGGCTTGCAGGCGATCTCGTAGGTGCCGCCCGCCAGCTTCACCTCCATGTCGCGGGAGGTACTGGGTCTGTACGGTCACTGGTGTAACTCCCGAGCTGGAAGCGGCAGTTGATGACTGACGTGACGAGTGACACCGAGGCCGGGAAGGCCCCTGTGAGTGGGACGAGCGCCGTGGATGACGGGCTGGTCGCCGAGTTGATTGCCCGGGCTCAGGCCGGTGGCGTGAAGCTCACCGGGGAGGGTGGCCTCCTGCAGCAGCTGACCAAGCGGGTGTTGGAATCCGCGCTGGAGGGCGAGCTCACTGATCATCTGGGTCACGAGCCCGGTGAGCGGGCCGAGGGTGGTAGGGAGAACTACCGCAGGGGGCACCGGTCCAAGACGGTGATCACCACCGTTCGCTACACAGCCCCCGCAGAAGACCAGCCGTAGCCGTTCGCCTTCTTACCTGCGTCGCAGCCTGTATGGCGGACGGTAGCGACCCGGTCGTATGCACCGGTCGATGGTGCCTGCCGGAACCGGGGGAGATCTCCGACTCCGAGGCGACGCCGGCGGTTGCAACAGCCCAGCCGCGTCCCACCAGGAAGGCGTCCCCCAGGGGCTGTTCGGGTCAGTTCGAGCCGAAGACCTCGACATCGCACTTGGCTGCACCGCTGCGCTTGATCCGCCCATCGCAGGTGATCAGCGGGGCGCCGAGGGATTCGGCGAGCGCGACGTACTGTGCGTCGTAGGCGCTCAGGTTGGCGTGAAGAGTGCGAACTCGTTCCCACAGGGGGAGGGTGTCGTGTTTCTCCAAAGGCAGTGCCGTGAAGTCAGTCATGGCCTTCGTCACCTGCTTCTCGGTGAGCTTGCCGCCGCGCTGCATCCCGAGCAGCGCCGATTGGATTTCGTAGTCGATCAGCGTGGGGGCGTAGACGGTGACGGCCTCGCCCACGCGCGTGCGGACAGCGCTACCGGTGGCGCCGTGATGGGTCAGGAAGACCACCAGCGCCGACGCGTCGATGACGATCAACGGCCCAGCCTGCCCTCGTCGATCGCTGCCAGTACGTCATCGGTGGCGTACTCCGCGGCGGCTTCGCGCTCCAGTCGTGCAGCCATCTCCCTCATGGTCGGCTTGGTGGTCTCTGTGGCGATCAGTTCTTGCATGTACGCCTGGAGAGACTTCCCGGCCTGGGCGGCACGGGTCTTGAGGACACGGATCTGGTCTTCGGGCACGTCCCGGATGGTGAGCACACTCATATCTGCATTCTAGCGCAATTTTCTGCATTCTGCAGAATTGGTGATCTGGCTGCGACCCTGCATGTTCTTCGTGGGCATGTCCGGTGCCGTAGTCGATTAGGTACGCACTCCGGAGCGCCGAGTTCGGGGCCGGGCGGATGGGTGAGCAGTGGCGCCCAGGATGCGGACCCGGCGGCTGTACGTGCTCGATGGCGGCGAACACGTACAGCCGCACCCCGATCAGGGTGACCGTCTCGAAGAAGTCACAGGCCAACAGGGCATCGGCCTGGGAGCGCAGGAAGTCGCCCCAAGTACTCAAGCTCCGTTCGGGCGCCGGGTCGATCCCGCTCTCCCTCAGGAGTTCCGCAGTAGAGGTAGCCGCATAGTCGCCGAAACCAGGGTTTGACCTGCGGGAACGCCGCGTGGCCCAGTGACGGGGCGTGTCACTAGGCCGCGGTGAACGTGCTGGTCAGGCGGGCGTCGTCACGCCGAGGACTTTCTTGGGTGGTTCGACCTGCAGGGCGGCGAACAGGTCCTGCTGCGGCTTGGCGAGCTGGGTGGTCTGGCGGAAGGAGCCGGCCGGGCCGGTGAGGGTGACGGCGTGGACGCGCTGGAGCTGTTCGCGGATGCGGTTCCAGGTGGTCCCGGTGCGGGTCTCGGCGACGCGGATCAGCACCAGCGCCAGCCAGCACAGCAGGACATGGGCGCGGATGCGGTCCTCGCGGCGGTGGTAGACCGGGCGGAGGTCGAGCAGTTGCTTCATGTCCCTCCAGCCTCTTTCCACCTCGAGAAGCTGCTTGTATCCCAGAGCGATATCCTCGGCGCTCAAGTTGGGGTCGGAGGACCGCAGCAGGTACTTGCCGTCCAGGTTCTCCTCGGCGGCGATCTTCTTCTTGTCGATCCGCAGCAGCCCGCCGGGGGTGGTCCGCAGGAACCGCTTCAGGCCGGGTTTGGTGGACAACTGCCCGGCCAGGTGGGCGCGTTCGGTCCGGCTCAGCTTGTCGGTGCCGTGGATGACCTGTTCCAGTTGCTCGACGAACTTGGCGCGGATGGTGGCGTCGCGTTGGGCCTGTTCGGGGTTGAAGCAGATCACGAACCGATCGTCGGAGCCGATGTTGACCTCCTTGACCTGCATGTTGTCGCGGACGGTCGCGTAACGGCCGGGCCTGGACAAGGCGGCCTTGACCTCGGGAGAGCCGGAGCGGAGTTTCTCGCCGATGATGTAGCCGCCGCCTCCTTGCATGAGGGCTCGGCGGTTGGCGGCGGAGGTGAAGCCGCGGTCGGCGACCCATACGACGCGCGAGAGCGACCACTCGCGCAGGTCGCGCTTGACCTGGCGGATCAGGCCGGAATCGGCGGTCGCTCCAGGCCATGACCAGACGCGGACCGGGATGCCGTCGCGGGTGACGGCCATGCCGACGACGACCTGGGGCAGGTCGTCGCGGGAGTCCTTGGACTTGCCGTGGGCGCGGAATCCCCGGTGGTGGGAGGCCAGTTGGGGGTCGCTGCCTTCGGGCAGCAGGCGTCCGTCGGCGTCGCGCGGGGCGGGCTCGTCCGCCTCCTCGGTCTCGAAGTAGGTGCTGGTGGTATCGAAGAACAGCAGGTCCACCTCCAGGTTGAGCAGGTCGGTGACCTGGAAGTACACCCTCTTCGCCAGTGCGGGTTCTCTCTGAAGCAGCCAGTCCATGGCCCGGTAGCAGGCATCGTCGCTGACCTCGGGGAGGCCGTCGATGAGGGTGTCGTGGGCGATCCAGTCGGTGGCGGCCAGCTTGCTGGAGGCGTCCAGGGCGCGGTTGGCGGTCAGGGCGAACAGCACCCGCTCGACGCGAGAGGCGATCTTGCGGCCCGTCAGCTCCTTGGCCATGGCCTTGTCGATGCCCAGCTGATGCCACAAGGCGTCGAGGGCGTGCGCGGCGCCGAACGGGCGGGAGTCGGTCAGGGCCAAGCCCTCGCCGGGGGCCGACGGCGCTCCGGCCGGGTCCAGCATCCGACCGAGCGCGGCGATGAGTCTCTCGATGGCCGGGCGGTCGAGCTGGTCCTCGCGGCCGAAGGAATACAAGACCTTGGTGCGAGAGGCCTTGGCGACCGGGTCCCACTCGTTGTGGGCGAGCTGGAGGTAGCGCACGGTCTTGCCGTCGCGGTCCTTGCGCGTGGATGCCTTCACGTACACAGGCAGCGACCCTAGCAGCCGTGATCGCTAGCTGCTCCTACTGGGTCTGCAGGTCACAGCAATGAAGTCCGGAGTTCAGTGTCACTAGGAATTCTGGGCGGTACCGCTAACCACGGACGCGCTGACCAGCACGTTCGCCCCGCAGCACCTGCCAGAAGGTCGATTTGCTGCGGAACCCGGGTCGTGCTGTCGACTGGTGGGTGGCTACCGCCTCTACGCGTCCCAACCCGTGAGCGCGCGGCAGAAGTCGGCGTCGAGTCGGAGGATCGAGGGGCTCACCTCCGCTCGCGGAGAGGACTCCACCCTGCTCGCGGCGGCCAACACGCAACGCCGGCACAGTGAGCGGGTGACTACCCCTGCTGCTCCGGTCGAACAACAGCAGGAAGCTATTGCATACAGTATTCAAACTCGCTAAGGTCTGCTCATGCGGCTGACGAAATCCACAGACGTGACACTCCCCGTGATCATGCGGTGGGCGGTAACCGGTGCGGAACTCACCACCGCACGGCGGTGCCGGACATGACGATTTATGGCGATGACGCGACAATAGGGCAGGTTCTCACCGCTGCCGGAGACACCTGGGCCGTAGTGGGCCTGTCCGACAACCCCGAACGGGCCGCTTACCGCGTGGCCGAGAAGCTGCAGCGCATCGGCAAAAGGGTGGTGCCCGTGCACCCAAAGGCCGAGACGGTGCACGGTGAGCAGGGTTACGCTTCCCTCGCGGAGATCCCTTTCCCGGTGGATGTGGTGGACGTGTTCGTCAACTCCGCCCTCGCCGGAGGCATCGCAGACCAGGCTGTGGCGATCGGCGCCAAGGCGGTCTGGTTCCAGTTGGGCGTCATAGACGAGGCCGCCTACGACAGGACTCGCGCGGCCGGCCTGCTGATGGTGATGGACCGTTCCCCGGGACGGGAGATACCCCGGCTGGGGCTGGGCTGACGCTCACCAGCCGGCCACTGCGCGGTCACGGTGACAGGCGCACCTCGGCCTGGTCGGCACCGGGCGGGTGTTCGGCGACGTCGTCGGCGGGCGTCAGCGTGTCACAGTGACACCTCGCCCGGCTGCAGGTGCGCCCGGATGGTCTTGGCGCGGGCGTCCTTGGACAGGAACCGTAAGGCAGCCCGGGTGAACCGCACGTCGTCACCGCGGTCCAGGACCACGGTCACCCAATCGGGATCCTCCTACGCACGCAGTCGGCATGTTCCTCCACGGCCCCCAGAGCCCACGTGCTCAACCTTCGAGGACACGAACTTAGTGGTCGGCTCCGGAAATTCTTCGGGGGTTGACGTCGGAGTCCAAGCAGTGCTGGGCAGTTGTCAGGGGCTCAACCGGCATCGTCTCAACGGGCGGCTGATCCGAGGTCTGACGTCTCGGTGAGGTTGGACTCGGCGCAGGGGTCACGCCTCAGAAGGTTGCAGGTACGCTCCGCTGGTGTCGAAGAAGCAGGAGAAGAAGTTCCGCTCCGTGGCCCGCGCCGCTGGCACGGGCATCGTCGTCGAGAAGGCGTCACGGGCGGCGGTTCCGGCCGAGACATCCCGTCGTCGCTTGCACGTGGGTGCTGCAGTTCTCGGTGGGGCCGTAGGGGGCACCATCGTTGTACCTGCGCTCTTGGAGCGATTCGGGGTAATGCGGTCCGGTGCGTGGGTGCCCGCCATGTTCGCGGGGTTGGCTTTGGCGCTGGGATTTCCGCTCCTGTACACGACGTTTCGTTCGGTACGGCACGGCCCTGGTTGGCAGCTTGTGACTGCTCGGACTGTCACGGGCGACCGCACGGTCGATCTGAGCAAGCTGACGCAGATACGTCGAGTTCGTGTCCCCAGCAAGACCGGCTGGTTGGACCAGTTCTGGATCAAGGACTGCCGAGGCGTCGCCCTCCTTGCGGACAAGGAGGTACTCATGGGTCCCATGGGGCAGGCGATGGTTCACAGTTCGGGGATCTCAGGCTCACCGGGAACCGTGAAGATCTCTCGGCATGCGGCCGTCGGACTTGGCCTCAACGAACCCTCGACTGCATACCGGGCAGCCCGCGCATGCGCAGATGCTCTTCTCGGGATCCTGACCCCCGGGGCAGTCGCCGCTCTTGGAGTCCTGGCCAGCTGGCTCATCAGATCAGCGTGAGACACAGCCGAGGAGATGGGAGAGGGTGTCGATCACCCGAATGACTCTCCCGAGATTGGCCGTTGCCTCCCATGCCCCTGGGCCGCGCCGTGTGCCTTACCCTGACCGCCGCGGAGCGCCACCGCCTGAAGAAGATGGCCTACGGCCACAAGACTGAGCACCGGGCTCGGCAGCGGGCCATAGTCGTTCTGCTCGCGGCGCGCGGCCGGGGCAACGCCCGGATAGCTGCCGAGACCCGGCTGCATGTGGACACCGTGCGCACCTGGCGCGGTCGGTTCGCCGACGGCGGGCTGCCGGCCCTGGCCGACCGCAAACGCTCGGGGCGCCCGGCCCGTTTCACCCCTGTGCAGGTCGTCGAGGCCAAGGCCCTGGCCTGCCAACTGCCGGCCGAGACCGGCCTACCGCTGTCGCGCTGGTCGTGTCCGGAACTGGCCGCCGAGCTGAACGCGCGCGGGATCACCGACAGCATCTCCGCGTCCACGGTGCGCCGCTGGTTACGCGAGGACGCGCTCAAGCCCTGGCAGTACCGGTCCTGGATCTTCATCCGCGACCCGGATTTCCGTGCCAAGGCCGCCCGTGTGATGGACCTGTACGCCCGCACCTGGCAGGGCAAGCCACTCGACGATGACGAGTACGTGATCTCCGCGGACGAAAAGACCTCCATCCAGGCCCGCTGCCGCTGCCACCCGACCCTGGCACCCGGACAGGCCCGGGCCACGCGCGTCAACCACGAGTACAAGCGCAGCGGCGCCCTGGCCTACCTGGCGGCCTACGACGTCCACCAAGCGCGCGTCTTGGGCCGCTGCGAACCCACCACCGGCATCGTGCCGTTCATGAACCTGGTCACCGAGGTCATGAAACAAGAGCCCTACGCCACCGCCAGACGCGTCTTCTGGATCGTCGACAACGGGTCCTCCCATAGAGGGAAGAAGGCCATCGACCGCCTGACCAGCAGATTTCCGAACGCCGTCATGGTCCACACCCCGGTACACGCCTCCTGGACGAACCAGATCGAGATCTTCTTCTCGATCGTCCAGCGCAAGGTCGTCTCACCCAACGACTTCACCGACCTCAACGAGGTCCAAGACCGGCTCCGAGCCTTCGAAGACCGCTACAACGCCACGGCACAGCCGTTCCAGTGGAAGTTCACCACCTCCGACCTGGACGATCTGCTGGCCAGACTCGACCGGCACACCGCCGATCACCCAGAAGAATCCTCCGCCACACCGGAAACATGATCAACCCCCGAAGGACTTACGACGCAGACCACTTAGTGATCACCAACTTTCGGTGACAACGATCAACCATCGCTGCCACGGGACAACAGAGTCCCGAAGGCAGCCGTGCGCCCAAATTGACCGCCCTAGTACTCCAGCCGTACATCGTGATCTTGCTGGTGCGGGCGGCTGAGTGACAGGTACGGCCACCGCTGATCATCGGTGTGTGAAGACTAACGATCTTGCGGTGGCCGCAGGTCACAGCGTAGACCCTGCCCGCTGGCAGGAGGCGTTCGAGGTCCTGATGGGCCGGATAGCGGGCCGGTTCGCGCGGGTTGAACCGCGGCGTCGGGTACGGGACTTGGTGTTGGGGCTGTTGTCGGACCTGCCGCGCAAGAACTGCTGGAGCATCGCGGAGTGGGCCGGGGAGGCTAGTCCGGACGGCATGCAGCACTTGCTTGGACGAGCCAGGTGGGATGCCGACGCCGTGCGCGATGACGTGCGTGAGTACGTGCTGGAGCACCTGCGCGACGAGGATGCGGTGCTGGTGGTCGATGAGACCGGGGACGTGAAGAAGGGCACGCACACCGTGGGTGCCCAGCGCCAGTACACCGGCACCGCCGGGAGGATCGAAAACGCCCAGGTCGCCGTCTACCTGGTCTACGCAGGCAGCCGCGGCCATGCGGCGGTGGACCGTGAGCTGTACATCCCTCGCTCGTGGACGTGCGACCCGGAGCGCTGCCGGGCCGCGGGCCTGGGCGAGGACACCGCCTTCGCCACCAAGCCGGAACTGGCCGCCCGCATGATCGGCCGGTTCCTTGACGCTGGGCACCGCGTGGGCTGGGTCGCGGGTGACGAGGTCTACGGCGGCAACCCGAAGCTGCGGACCGCGCTGGAAGAGCGCCAGGTCGGCTACGTGCTCGCCGTCGCGTGCTCCCATGAAGTGGCCACCGAGGCCGGGAAGTTCCGCGCGGATGCCCTGGCCGCGAAGGTGCCGAAGCGGGCCTGGCAAAAGCTGTCGGCAGGGGCCGGCGCCAAGGGCCACCGCTTCTACGACTGGGCCGTCATCGACCTGGCCGAACCCCGGCCCGGCAGCCATCAGCTGCTGATCCGCCGCAACCGCACCACCGGTGAACTCGCCTACTACCGCTGCTACGCGCCAGCCCCGGTACCCCTCGCCACGCTGGTGCGGGTCGCCGGATCGAGATGGCGGGTGGAGGAGACCTTCCAGTCCGGAAAGGGCCTGGCCGGACTGGACGAGCACCAGGTCCGCCGCTTCACCTCGTGGTCTCGCTGGGTCACCCTGGCCATGCTCGCTCACGCCTTCCTCGCTGTCGTCCGCGCCGAGGAACACGCCCGCCATCCCACTCCGGACGGGCTGATACCGCTTACCTGCAACGAGATCCAGCGACTGTTCACGGCGCTGGTTGTCCGGCCCGTGCACGATGCGGCCCATCGGCTCCGCTGGTCCGCTTGGCGCCGTCGCCATCAGGCCCGAGCCCAAGCAAGTCATTACCGACGACAAGCCGCGAATCAGACATGAAGATCACGATGTACGGCTGGAGTACTAGTAGTCGGGTCGCCCGGGGGAATCTCACCCCCGGGCTCCCACACGGTCTTCCAGGACCTGTCCGGCGGATCTTGCCGGACAGGCCCTGGTCCCGGGGAGGGCTCAGCGCTTGAGCGTGAAGGTGAAGTCGCCGGAGAGCTTGCCGCTCAGCCGGACGGCCGAAACGAGTCTCCCCTCCATGATCAGTCTCTCCACCTCGGCCCGCGAAAGACCACAACCTTCAGCGATCAGTCGCACCGGCCGGACAGGGATCCGCGCCGCAAAGCGGACCGAGACGTCGATCACCTCGCGGTCCAGGTGATCCGATCCGCCGGTGTCGAGGCGCCAGGCGTTGTCCCAGTCGAGGGCGATGCGATTACGGCGGCGCACGACCGCATCCTGGAGCAGCTCAGCTGCCAGGCCAGGGTCGTTGTCATGCAGCCGGTCCAGCAGCTCAGGTCGTAGGGAGCGCACGTTCATCCGCTCCAGGACCGTGAGCTTTGCCGTTTCCCCGCACGCGGTACACAGCGCGAGGAGCCAGGCGTCGATGAGCTTGTGGTGTGCGTTGACGCGGAATTTACCGTTTGCCCGGAAGCGCTCGGACGCGCACGCGTGGCAACGGCGGAGAACGAGCGGCAGGCAGGTGGGCACGACCACCCAGCTATTGAGCACAGAAGTACACCGGTTTCAGTGAGAAGTCCGCAGCAAAAAGCAGCGCGGCGCACATGCGCGACGCGCGACGAATCAGCGCTCGGGAGGTCTCACAGGGTGTACAACGGCATGTCCTTGACTAGACGACTTGGTCCGCCAGCACGGTAATGGCGCACAGCGGCGCTGCTCCACTGGTTTTTCGGGCGCCTCACCGCCAGGTTCCACCGGCGGATCACGGACGAAGCCAGAGCCAGACCGCGGCCACGGTGAGGGTGCCGTGGAAGACGTAGGCCCGCTTGTCGTAGCTCGTGGCCACGGTCCGGAAGTTCTTGAGCCTGTTCGCGTTGTCCACCGGGGCCCCGAAGGGTGGCGAAGGCGTAGGGGTCCGGTCAGCGGGTGGCGAGGAGTTCGAGTGTGTCGATGACTCGGTTGGAAAAGCCCCACTCGTTGTCGTACCAGGCGACTACCTTGACATGACGGCCGTCGACGCGGGTGAGAGCCGAGTCGAAGATCGACGAGGCCGGATTGCCCGTGATGTCGGAGGACACGAGCGGGTCCTCGGAATACTCGAGGATGCCGGCGAGCGGGCCCTCGGCCGCGGCGCGGTACGCCGCCAGCACGTCGTCGCGGGTCACCTCGCGGGCGACAGTCGTGTTGAGTTCGACGATCGAGCCCACCGGAACCGGTACGCGGATCGAGTCGCCCGACAGCTTGCCCTCCAGGTTCGGCAGCACCAGGCCGATCGCCTTGGCGGCGCCCGTCGTGGTCGGCACGATGTTGACGCCGGCGGCCCGGGCGCGGCGGGCGTCGCGGTGCGGGCCGTCCTGCAGGTTCTGCTCCTGCGTGTAGGCGTGCACCGTGGTCATGAAGCCGTGCTCGATACCGGCGAGTTCGTCGAGCACCGCCGCCAGTGGCGCCAGCGCATTGGTCGTGCACGAGGCGTTCGAGACGATCGTGTGCACCGCCGGGTCGTAGGCGTCGGTGTTGACCCCGTAGGCGAGGGTGACATCCGCGCCGTCGGAGGGCGCGGAGACCAGTACCTTCTTCGCGCCCGCGTCGAGATGGGCGCGGGCGGCCTTGGCTGAGGTGAAACGGCCGGTGGCCTCCAGCACGATGTCGATGCCGAGTTCGGCCCACGGCAGCTGCGCCGGGTCGCGCTCGGCGAGCACCGTGATGCGTCGGCCGTCGACGACGAGGGCATCGCTGTCGGCGGTCACCGGGCGGCCGAGCCGACCGGCCGTCGAGTCGAAGGCGAGGAGCCGGGCGAGGGCGGCCGGCTCCGTGAGGTCATTGACCGCGACCACCTCAAGACCGCTGTCGCGCTCCAGCAGCGCGCGCAGCACATTGCGTCCGATGCGGCCGAATCCATTGACGGCGATACGAGTCATAAGCAGCGTCCCTTCTCTTCGCCACCAGGCTCGCTCGCCGCCGTTGCCGGTGACAGTGGCGCGATCGCCACGGTTGAAAAGGATCGCGCCACGCAAGGATCGTGGCACAGGCGGGCTACTCGCCCTGGGTGAAGGTGCGCCGGTACTGGCTCGGTGTGGTGCCCAGGATGCGGTGGAAGTGCAGCCGCAGGTTCGCGCTGGTGCCCAGACCCACGTCGGCGGCGATCTGCTCGACACTGCGCTGCGAACGCTCAAGCAGCTCGCGGGCCAGGTCGATGCGGGCCCGCATGACCCACTGCATCGGCGTGTACCCGGTCTCCTCGACGAAGCGCCGCGAGAACGTGCGCGGTGAGACGGCAGCCTGCTGCGCCAGCGTGTCCAGGGTGAGGGGCTCGCCGAGCCGGTGCAGCGCCCACTCGCGGGTGGCGGCAAACCGCTCGCCGCGGGGCTCGGGCACGCTGCGTGGAACGTATTGCGCCTGGCCACCACTGCGATAGGGGGCCGCGACCAGGCGCCGGGCCGCATGGTTGGACGCGGCCACCCCGAGGTCGCGGCGCAGAATGTGCAGGCACAGGTCGATGCCCGAAGCGGCGCCGGCCGACGTCAGCACGCTGCCCTCGTCGACGAACAGAACATTCTCGTCGACCTGGACGAGCGGATGCTTCGCCACCAGCGCCCGCGTGTAGTGCCAGTGCGTCGTGGCACGCTTGCCGTCGAGCAGACCCGTGGCCGACAGCGCGAACGCGCCCGTCGAGATCGCGGCCAGCCGTGCGCCTCGGTCATGGGCAGCCCTCAGCGCGTCGACGACGGACTGCGGCGGGTCCTCGCGGTCAGGGAAGCGATAACCCGGGATGAAGACGATGTCGGCCCACGCCAGCGCCTCGAGGCCATGGGCAACGTGGTACGACAGGCCGTCGCCCCCCGTCACCAGACCCGGTGCCGCGCCGCACAGGCGCACCTCGTACGGCATGCTCGCACGTGTCGTGAACACCTGCGCAGGAATACCGACATCAAGCGGCTTGGCACCCTCGAGCACAAGAACGGCGACACGACGCAGACGGGTGGCTGACACGGGGACAGCGTATGCAGGAGTGCAGGCTGCGGGCCGCACCGGCTGTGGGAGCAGCACTGCTGCCTGCCGTTGGACAAGCGCGCGGATGTCGGCGAACCGGCCCGCTGCCGCAGGCCCGGAGGCAGCTTCGTTTCCGTGAACGCAGGCTGAAGCGGCCGGCGGTGACCGAGCACGTCACCCCTGGCGGGGCATAGAGCAATCGTCAAGACCTGTGGATGCGAAGTCCGAAGTCGATGCGTTCCCTCCGATTCCGACACGGTGATGGAGCGTGAGCCGGGTTCGGAAGCTCGACAGCATCCTTCACGGTGTGTAGTAGGCGGCGTACTGGGCGGAGTGTCCCTCGACGGAGAAGTCTTCGAAGTCGCCAGCCTTCTCACAGTCGAGCAATCGCTGAAGCGCCGCTTCGGCTTCGGGTAGACGCTGAGACAACAGGTATGCCTTGGTTCTGGCCAGTCCGCTCCCGCACAACAACTGGATGTCGATCGAGCAGTCGGCGTCCATGCTGGCGGACTTGGTCTTCCAGATGAGCAGTACATCGTCGAGACTGCCGGCATTGAACAGCTGAACGCAGCACAGTTTCATCAGCTCGGTGTCGCCCTCACCCTGCGTCTGCTGCTCCAGCCGGATTTGTACTCTGAGCAGCCCGCGAACCTCGTCGAGGCCCGCGCCGACGGGGTGCAGACCGTAGCGGTGAAGGCACTCGTCTTCGTCCATTGCCATGCCCTTTCTCCGTGACGGCAGCCAGTGCGACTGGCAGGGTGGAACATGCCACGCGGGTCTCGGGGCGCCCGATGAGCTGGCCGTGTTCGAAGCGGGCTCCGGCGCGGACGAGTGCGACGAGGTGGGGTGCGTTCACAGCCCGCCACCGCTGTTGGGCGGACTCGACGAGTTTGAAGACCATGGCCAGGGCGGCGGTTTCGCGGTAGCCGTCCTTGAGTGCCACCAGTTCCTTGGAGCCGTCGGCGCGGACGCCGACGAGGACCAGGACGCAGGCTTTGGCCTCCTCCAGGCGGACGTTGAGGTGGATGCCGTCGGCCCACACGTACACGTAGTCGACCTCCGCGAGGTCGCGGTCCATGAACGTGGCGTGGTCGGCCTGCCACTGCTGGGTCAGGCGGGTGACCGTGGCCGGGGAGAGCCCGGCCGCGCTGCCGAGGAACTGCTCGCCCGTCGCTTCATCGACGCGCTTGTCGTTCACCCGTGGCGCCTTCACCTCGACCACACCGGCCGCCGTGGTCACCTTGCGCGGCTGGTGGTGGCCATTGCGCACGACCAGGCGGTGGCCCTTCTCGTCTCGCTGATCGGCCAACTCGGCTATGAATGCGTTGACTTCGGCCTCCAGCGCGGCGGCCAGCATCCGCCTTGCGCCCTCACGGACGATTTCGTCGATCAGAGAGGAGCCGTTGGCGGTAGTGCCGTCGGCGTTCACTACGCTGAGCACGGGCTTGCCTTCCCGACCGCGCGTGCAACGCGGGCCTACTCGATACCAGTCAATCGATCACTCGGGAAGGTACGCCCTCCGCGTGTGCCCTCCTGAGTCGATCCACAGGTAATGAGCATTGCTCGGCGGCATACCTCGCTGCATCGTCATGTCCAGACGTCGGCCTGTGCTCGGGAAGCGTCCCGGTCGCTCTCCACCGGTAGTACGCACACCGCATGACCCACATCTGGCCGGCTCGGGCCCTTCATCGAGGCGGGGTCTCGAAGTGCAGCGAGATGGACTGCAGGACATCCGCTGCAGAGGCCTCCTTGTGCCCCTCGTCGTGGACCTCGGCGAGCTGCACGAAGGCGAGCGCGAACGCGGAGGCAATCTGAACGATGGCCGGCCCGAGCTTCTGGCTTACGGCGGCTGCGACCTGATGGGCGCTTGCATCGGCGGGCAGCTCGATGTGCGGCAGCATCTCCTCGAGCAGCGCAGAGACCGCTTCGCTCTGCGGCACGTCCCGGCCGGGGTTTTCGCGGGCCTGGCGCCGCATCTCCAGTGCCTCGGTCAGGATGCCAACGACCCGCTGCATGATCTCTCGCTGCTCCATGCGGGCACGGTACGCCGCGGCGCCGGTACAACGGCGATTACCCGCCCAAGTGGCGCCTGTGGTGCGCAGCCCCGAGGGCGCAGCCCGGGCGGGCGGTGCGCCATCGGGGCTGCGCAGCCGATCGAGGGCTCTGTGTGCAGGTCCGAGCGTGGCGATGCGCAGGCGCTGCAGCGCGATGCGCGGTGGCGTGTACGTCGCCGACCTCATTGATCGTGAAGTCATTCGTGATCGTCGTCCCGGTGCCCATGCGAGTGCGGGAGCCTGCGGGCAGCGGGGAGGTCAGGCTCGGTTCCGGCGCTGGTCGCCGCTGTGTCGGCGGAGTCGGTCGGTGTGGCGGGTGATGTCGTTGACGCGCGCCGCGAGGTCGGGGTGGTCGGGCGCGAGGTATGCGTGCGTGACGGTGAGGGGGCCGACGAGGGCGGCGGCGTCGTTGTCGGCGAGGGCGGCGGTGAGCGCGGCGAGTGGGGTGCGGGCGGCGGCGGGGAGGTCGGTGAGCGCGGTGATCTGGCCGGCGAGTTGGCGTAGGCCCGCGGCGTTGGTGCGGGCCCAGGCGGTCACGGTGCGGTCGGCGGCGCGGCGGTCGCGGGTGGCCTGTACCCGCTGCTCGCCCGTGGACCCCGGGTTTCCGGGGCGTACGCGCAGATAGCGGCGTTCGGCGGCCTGGCGGCTGGAGACGCCGAGGGGGTGGGCGAGGTCGGCCCAGCTGGCGCCCGCCTCCCGGGCCGCTTCGATCAGGCCCGGTTCCCATGCGGCGAGTTGATCGCGCACTTCGCGCAGCAGCAGGAGCGCGGCGAGTGCCTGCTGCGAGCCGGCCTGGCCGGGCTCGGGGTGCTCTACGTCCGGCGTGGTCCGGGCGGTGCGCAGGGCCTCGTGGATGGTGTTCAGTGCCGCGGCGGCGGCGAGGAAGGGCGTGGGGGTGAGGCCGCGGGCGCGGGGGGTGGGCTGATCGTCAACGGTCATGGAACCTCCAGCATGCGTGTCGTCTTCTCGACGACCTCATACTTGTCATCGCTTGGATGACATGTTACAACGGTGGCAGGTGAACGCATTGGCAGCACAGTGCCTGACCTGAACGCTGGAGGTGTTACACGATGTTGATGCGCACCGACCCCTTCCGTGAGCTTGACCGGCTCACCCAGCAGCTCCTGAACACGACCGGCACCTGGTCGCGGCCGTCGGCGATGCCGATGGACGCCTACCGTGAGGGCGAGGAGTACGTGATCGCCTTCGACCTGCCCGGCGTCTCCACGGACGCGATCGACATCGACGTCGAGCGGAACATGCTGACCGTCAAGGCCGAGCGGCGGCCCGTCACCAAGGCGGACGACGTGCAGGTGGAGCTCTCCGAGCGGCCTCTGGGTGTCTTCTCCCGGCAGGTCATGCTGGCCGACACGCTGGACAGCGAGCACATCAAGGCGGACTACGACGCGGGTGTGCTGACCCTGCGGATCCCGATCGCCGAGCGCGCCAAGCCCCGCAAGATCGCCATCGGCGGCGGCTTCGCGCACAAGGAGATCAGCGGCTGAGTCCCTCCCCGCCACGCCGGAGGCGGGCAGAGGGCCTGCGCTCGGCCGTCCCCGTCCTCCGCGCGCCCCTTGCACACGCACGGGAGCAGCGATGACCATGCGATGGGAGGCGTTCCTGGACCAGGTCAAGGAACGCGGCGAGTACGAGACCACCGAGGAAGCCGAGCGGGCGGCCCGCACGGTGCTGGCACTGCTGGGCGCGCACGTGGTGGGCGAGGTACGGGCGGAACTGGCCGCCCGGCTGCCGGAGGAATGGGCACCCGTCCTGCTCAATCCGCTCCAGGCGCGCGAACCGCTCTCCCCCGAGCGGTTCGTACGGGCCACCGCGGCATGGATCGAGGGAGCCACTGAACAGACCGCGGCCTGGGACGTGGGCGCTGTGCTCAGCGTGGCCGCGGACGCCGCGGGCGAAGAGCTCACCCGCCGCATCCTGCTCCAGCTCCCGGCGGGCTACGACCTGCTGTTCGGCCACCCCCAGCGCGTCTAGCCCACAGGCAGCAACAACCCTTCCCCTCACCCCGAGCGACGGTGGCCGGCGGGCGAGCCCCCGGCCACCGCCTCACGACCACCTCAGACGAGAAAGGCAACCGCGTCACCGATGATTCCCCAGCAGCAGCCGTGCCGGTCCACCGTGGGCATGACGTTCGAGCAGATGCTGGACAGAGTGCGGTACGAAGGCGCGTACCCCACCCGCGCACAGGCCGAGGAGGCCGTGCGCGCCGTGCTGGCCGCCTTCGGGCGCCAGCTCACGGGCGATGAGCGCGTGGAGCTTGCCGCCAGGCTGCCCCGCGAGGCCGCCGTCACCTTCGCATCCCAGATCCCCGCCACCCAACCCCTCACCGGCTGGGGCTTCGTCAAAGACCTGGCGTCCCGCACCGGCGGCACGGCGGCCACCACCCGCTGGGACACCGGCACCGTCCTGCGCATCGTGGCCCAGCTCGCCGGCGAGGAGCTCCTCGGCCGTATCCTCGCCCAACTCCCCTCCGGGTACGCCCTGCTGTTCGGCCGCGCCGAGCTCACCCCGGCCGCCTGACGCGAAGGGAGGCGGTGCACGGCGGTGGAAGGGGGCTGGCGGCCGGGCCGCTCACCGGCAAGGGTGTCGGTGGCTCAGGGGCGGCGCTCGGGCACGGTGTCGTGGATGCGCTGGGGGTCGGTGACCGCAACCGGCTGGAGGATCTCCTCGATGCGGGCCATCAGGCCGGCTTCCAGCACGACACCGGCCGCCTCGGCGTTCTCGGCGACCTGCTGCGGCCGTGAGGCGCCGATGATGGCGGCCGAGACGTCGGGGTTCTGCAGGACCCAGGCCACGGCCAGTTGCGCGAGGGACAGCCCGGCCTCGGCGGCCAGCGGCCGAAGCTGCTGAACGGCCGTCAGCACGTCGTCGCCCATCCACCGCGCGATCATGTCGGCCCCGCCCTTGGTGTCGGTGGCCCGCGAGCCCTGCCTGCTCCTGCTGACCGTGCGCCTGGCCGACGGGGGTGTGCCCGGCGACGGGAGCCCGGCAGCCTGGAGGGCCGGTGCTTCAGGTCGGTTGTTGGTTGCGTACCTGTTGCCGCGCCGTGTGCAGGGCCAGTGGTGTGGCGGCTGCCCAGGCCTGGGGGGAACAGGAATGCGGGTAGGGAGTGGGCCCTTGGGTGGCGGAGCGGTCGTAGCCGGCGATGACCTCGGGCAAGCGGTGGCCGTGATGGGCGGCTGCCGCGATGAGGCCCTCGGTGACGGTGTCGACCTCGTCGGCGAGCTGGTAGCGGGCCAGGCCCAGGGCGATGACGGCGTTGTCGTGGGGCCAGGCGCTGCCGCGGTGGTACGAGAGGGGGTGGTAGGGCTTTTGTCCGGCGGCCAGGGTGCGGATCGCCCAGCCGGAGAAGAAGTCCCCTTCCAGCAGGCGCCGGCCGACCCGGCGGGCGTGCTCCTCCTCGAGGATCCCGGACCACAGCAGGTGGCCGGCGTCCGAGGCCAGGGCGTCGACCTGGTGGCCGTCGCCGTCCAGGGCGAGGGCGGGGAAGTCGGCCTGCGGCATCCAGAAGTCCGTGGTGAAGCGGCTGCGCAGGCGTGCGGCCATCTCCCGCAGCCGGTGTGCGTAGGGCTCGTCCCGCCAGATCTCGTGGGCGAGGGTTGCGGTGCGCTGGAGTGCGTCGTAGGCGTAGCCCTGGGCTTCCGAGACGGCGATGGGGCCTTTGGCCTGTGTGCCGTCGGTGAAGCAGATGGCGCCTTGGGAGTCCTTCCAGTTCTGGTTGACCAGCCCGCCGGGGTCGGGGGTGTAGAGGAGGTAGCCGTGTTGTTCCAGGCCGCCGTCGGTGAGCATCCAGTCCACGGCCTGCCGGGCGTGCTGCTGCAGGCGCAGGGCGAGGGAGGGATCGCGGGTCCTCTCGTAGTGGGCGTGCAGGAGGATCAGGAAGAGCGGTGTGGCGTCGACGGCGCCGTAGTAGCGGCCGTAGGGGACCTGCCGGAAGTGGGCGAGTTCGCCGTGGCGGGTCTCGTGGACGATGCGTCCGGGCTGTTCGCCGCTGAAGGTGTCGTGGCGCTGCCCCTGGGTGGCGGCCAGGGCGCTGAGCGTGGCGGCGGCCGTGCCGGGCCGGTAGGGCAGGAGGAAGTAGGAGGTGAGCAGGGAGTCGCGGCCGAAGAGGGTGAGGAACCAGGGGATGCCGGCGGCGGGGACGTGCACCTCCTCGCCGTCCACGCCGGTGACCGGGATGGTCAGCAGGTCGATGTCGGCCAGGCCCCGTTCGCAGGTGCGGCTGAGGTCGTCGGCCGCCGTCGGCGCCTGCCGAGGGGGGTGCGGCACGGCAGGGGCCTCGCGCGGCAGTCCGTGGGGGTGGGCGCGGACGGTCAGCTGGAGCAGGCTCTCGCCGTGCCCGTCGAGGCGAAGGTGCCAGCTGAGGGTCCGTGCGGTGGAGGGCTGTGTGCCCTGCGCCCAGGTGACGGTGTCCGGGGCGGGCTGGCAGGTGAGGGTGGTTCGGGCGTGCCAGTCGGCTCGGTGGTAGTCGAATTGCAGGCCCTCGGGTGTGGTGTGTGCGGTGTGGCGGGCGCCGGGTTTGGTGTAGTGGCGGTCGTCGGCCCGCAGTTCGAACAGGTCGGCGAAGTCGGCGTCGACGGTGAGGTCGAGGCGGGCGGTCACCGGGTCGGGAAGGTTGCTGACCAGGCGTATCTGTTCGGTGAGGGTGCCTGCGGTGAGGGTCTGTCGGCGGAAGAGGGTGTAGGCGGGTGGTTTGTCCCGGGTGCCCTGCGGGGTGAGGACGCAGGTGGCCGTGTCGTCGGTGTCCGCTTGGGCGGGCACCAGGGCGTCGGGGCTGGTGCCGTCGACGGTGAGCTGCCAGCGGCTGAGGTGGCGTGCATCCCTGAAGAACAGTCCGCCGGGTGTGGCGGGGTGGGTGGCGCTGATGCCTGCGTCGGCGTCGAGGCGGACGAAGGTGGCGTCGCGTACCAGTTGGACGCGGTGGTCGGCCGCGGTCATGGTGTGGGCTCCTTCGCATCGGCGCGCAGCAGGTCGAGCGTGAGGGCGGCGGTCCAGGAGAAGTGCCGGGTGCCTCGGGCGGCGCCGGTGGTGGGGTCGATGTATTCGGCGAACCGGGACTGTCCTGCCTGCGCGAGGAAGCCCTGCCGGAGGCGTTCGGCGGGGGTTTCGAGGCGGTGGGTGCGCAGTCCGCGGTGGATCAGCCAGGCGGTGTTGAACCAGGCCGGGCCGCGCCAGTAGCGCTGGGCGTCGAAGGCGGGAGCGGTCAGGTCGTAGCTGGGAACCAGCCGGGTGGCCGCTGGGCTGAAGTGCGGGCCGTGAAGGGTTTCCTGCAGGCGCCGCACGATGTCGCCCGGCAGGCCCGGCACGAGGAGCGGGATGAGGCCGGTGACGCTGCGCTCGTCGACCAGGGTGTCGGTGACCAGGTCGCGGACACGGAAGAGGCCGGCGTCGTCGTCCCACAGGCGGGCCACCAGCTGCCGGGTCAGTGCGTCGGCGCGCCTGGTGTGAGGTGTGCCGTCCGTGCCCAGGTCGTGGGCCATGGCGGCCAGGGCGTGCTCGCTGACGATGAGCAGGGCGTTGAAGCAGGGGTCTTCCATGGCGAAGCCGTGCTGCAGCGCGCGGTCGTCGTAGCCGGCTTCGCGGTAGTCCGTGGCCAGCCGGACGTAGCGGCCGTAGTCCAGGTCGGTGGGCCGGTCGGCGGGGTGGCCGTGGTTGAGGTCGGCGCGGTGGAAGGCGTCGGGCGCG
Organism: Streptomyces sp. NPDC022910; assembly: GCF_055561075.1. NCBI lineage: Bacteria > Bacillati > Actinomycetota > Actinomycetes > Kitasatosporales > Streptomycetaceae > Streptomyces > Streptomyces sp. NPDC022910. The sequence continues at coordinate 34,332 of NZ_JBVHHL010000045.1, read as the reverse complement.
GCGGGCTGGATGCGCTGCAGGGCCTGGTCCCAGCAGGGGCTGTTGTCCATGCCGGGCTCCCAGGGGTGGACGACGGCCGCCAGTCCTGCGCGGCCGAGGTCGCGGCGGGTGAGGAGGTAGTCGTGCCAGGCGGCCAGGCGTGGATAGGCGCGGGCGAGGAAGCCGCGGCGGCGGGATTGCTGCGGGTCTGCCTGGTGCACGAGCCAGGCGGCCAGGGCGTGCACGGGGGGTTGGACGATGCCCGAGGTCTCGGGGGCCGTGGGCGCGCCCATCGCTTGGCCGGCGCGGGAGGACTGCCAGAACGCGGGGCTGGGGAAGTAGGCGTCGTGCGCGACGGCGGGGTTGAACACGATGTGCGGTATGCGTCCGTCGGCCCACTGCCCGGCCAGCAGGGACTCCAGTTCCTGCTGGGCGCGGCGCACCGAGAGGTGGCGCAGCCCGATGGCGATGAAGGCGGAGTCCCAGCTCCACTGATGGGGGTAGAGGGTGCGGGAGGGGACGGTGGAGGTGCCGGTCCAGTTGTCGATGAGGACCCGCGCCGCACCGCGCCGCAGTGTCAGGGCTGCGGTGGCGGTGGACGCGGGCCGGTCCAGGAGGAAGGTCACGCGCCGGACCTCTGCAGGAAGGCGGGGATGGAGCGGACGGCCTCGGTGGGATCGCCGGTCAGGCGGCATTCCGCGGCGAGGTATCCGTCGTAGCCGATGGTGTGCAGGGCGCCGAGCCAGGCGGGCCAGTCGAGGTGTCCGGCACCGGGCTGGAAGCGGTTGGAGTCGGAGACCTGGGCGTGGCCGATGAGGTCGGCGTGGGCGAGGATCGCGGCGGCCGGGTCGCTCTCCTCGATGTTCATGTGGTAGCTGTCGATGCCGATCCTGATCGAGTCCAGCCCCACTTGGCGGATCAGGCCGGCGGCCTGCTCGAGCCGGTTGACCATGTGGTCCTCGTAGCGGTTGAGCGGCTCCAGGAAGAGCGTGACGCCCTCCTTGCGTGCGTGCTCGCCCAGTTCCGACAGCCCTGTGAGCAGGACCTCGCGGTCCTCCTGTTCGGTGCGCGGCGGCTCGAAGGGCGGAAGGCGGCGCGAGAACATGCCGTAGGAGGCCGGGGTCTGGGCGCCCAGGCCGCCGATCTCGGCGATCACGGTGAGCTGTGACTTCATCTGGGTGAGGGCGTCGCGGCGCAGGTCTTCGTCGAAGGCGCCGAAGAAGTGCAGCATGTCGACGCAGACCGTGGGCATGACGACCCCGTCCTTGCGGGCCTGCTGCAACTCCTTGAGGCGGGAGGCGAAGTGCAAGTCGCCCTTGCCGCGCAGTTCGATGGCGTCGTAGCCGGCCTGCTGGGCGAAGTCCCACTTGGCCTGCAGGGTCTGTCCGGGCAGGAGTTGCTCCTGAACGGCGGTCTTGAGCATGAGAGGGGCCTTTCAGAATTCCAGGACGACCTGCAGCGCCTGGGCGGGGCGCTCGTCCAGCAGCACGTAGGCGTCGGCCGCGTCGGCGGCCGGGATGACGTGGCTGACCAGGGCGGTGACGTCCACCTGCCCTTCGGCGACCAGCCGCAGGAACGTCTGCTGGAGGCGCTCCACGCTCCAGCGGCCCGACAGCTGCGCAGGCACGCCCCCGATCTGGGAGCAGATGAGCTGCACGCGGTTGTGGTGGAACTCGTCCCCCAGGCGCAGGCCGATGCCGTCGCCCTGGTAGAAACCGGAGGCCACCACGCGGCCGCCGACGGCGACCGAGCGCAGCGCCTCGTGCAGGGCCGGGTAGGCACCGCTGATCTCGATGGCGAGGTCGGCGCCGAGCCCGGTGGTGGCCTCGCGGATGCGTGCGGCCACCGCGTCGGTGCGGGCGTTGAGCGTGTGATGTGCGCCATACCGCTTGGCGGTCTCCAGACGGCCCTCCAGCGCGTCGACAGCGGTCACGCGGGCGCCGCTCAGCTGGGCGAGCCGGGTGGTGAGCAGGCCGATGACACCCTGGCCGAACACGGCGACGTCCTCACCGAGGTGGATGTCGCCGGCCAGCACGGCGTTGTAGGCGATGGCGCCGACCCGGGCGAAGGCGCCGGCCAGGGGCTCGAGCCCGGCCGGCAGGGTGTGGCCGATCATGCGCTCGGCCGGGACGATGCCCTCGCTGCGGTGCCCCCAGATGCCCCACACCAGGTCGCCGGCGAGCGGCAGCCCGGGGGTGTCGGCCAGGTCGCCGGCGACCTCGACGACCTCGCCGACCTCGGAGTAGCCCCAGCCGGCCACGGGGTAGTGGATGCCGGCCGCGCCCTCCCGAAAGAGCCGGGCCTCGGGGTCCCAGGTACGCGTCAGGTAGGGGTTGGTGCCCCGGTAGGCGGTGAGCTCGGTGCCCGCCGAGATGCCCGAGTAGCGGGTGCGCACTCTCAGGTGGCCCGGGGGCAGTTCGGCTGGGACCTGCTCGGCGACCTCCACCTGGCGAGGGCCGGTGAATTGAACGACGCGTTCCACGGATGGCTCCGGAAAGGGGTGCGGGTGATGAGTTGCGTCGACAATAACCCTCACTTATGTCTTGTCAACACGCAAAACTAATGCTGAGATGCGTGCCCAGTAGTCGTAAGCCGGAACAAGGACACGTAATGCGCACCATGACCCGGCGGTCGAGGATGACCGCGGTCGGCGTCACAGCAGCCCTGGGAGTCGGGTTGCTCACGGGCTGTTCCAGCAGCACCGGACCCGGCACACCGGACCGTGAGATAACGGTCTGGTCACAGGAGAACCTCCCTGATCGCGTCGCGGCGACGCAGAAGGCGATCGACGGGTTCGAGAAGAAGACCGGGATCACGGTCCATCTCGTCGGAGTCGACGAGGGCCAGATGCCCCAACTGATCATGTCGGCCGCGGCGGCCGGCAAGCTCCCCGACGTCATCGGCGCGGCCCCGATGGGCCAGGTCTGGCAGATGTACACCAACGGCCTGCTCAACACGGACATCCCGAAGAAGATCATCGGCGAGCTGGGGCGCGGCACCTTCAACGCCAACGCGCTCGAGCTGACCTCCGACAAGAACACCAGTCTCGGCGTGCCCTCCGACGCCTGGCTCCAGCTGCTGGTCTACCGCAAGGACCAGTTCGACCAGAAGCACCTGGCCGCCCCCGACACCTACGAGCGGGCCGTGACCGCCGCCAAGGCGCTCACCGCCAAGGGCAACGACGGCATCTCGGCGGCCACCGACCCGGGCGACGCCTTCACCTCGCAGAGCTTCGAGAGCCTCGCCCTGGCCAACGACTGCCAGCTCGTCGACGACCACCACGACGTCGCCCTCACCTCCCCGCAGTGCGAGAGGGCCTTTGACACCTACGACCAGCTCGCCCGCACCTACGGCGCCCCGGGCACCCAGACCGTGGACTCCACCCGCGCCACCTACTTCGCCGGCCGCTCTTCCATGATCATCTGGTCGTCGTTCCTGCTGGACGAACTCGCGGGCCTGCGCAAGGACGCCCTGCCCAGCTGCTCCCCGTGCACGAAGGACCCGCAGTACCTGTCCCACAACAGCGGCATCGTCACCGCGCTCAAGGGCCCCGACAGCGCCCAGGCGGCCCAGTTCGGCGAGATCACCTCATGGGTGACCACCAAGACCGCCGAGACGGCGGCCTCCCGCCAGTTCATCGAGTACATGATGGGCCCCGGCTACGAGTCCTGGTTCGGCATGGCACCCGAAGGCAAGATCCCCGTGCGCCACGGCACGGCCGCCCGGCCCGACCTCTACCTCGACGCCTGGCGCCACAGCGACATCGGCGTCGACACCAAGAAGCCCTTCGACCAGGTGTATCCCCGAAGCCTGCTCGACCAACTCGCAGGCGGCGTCAGCAACATGCGGCGCTGGGGCATCACCCAGGGCGAAGGAGCCCTCGTCGGCGCCACCAACGGTGAACTTCCCGTGCCCAAGGCCATCGGCGCCATGACCAGCGGACAGATCTCCCCCTCCCAGGCCGCGCACGAAGCCGACGACGACGTCGCCGCCCTCAAGAAGTCCCTGCAGTAGCCGCCCGCATGCACGTCCCAAAGGTCTCTTCATGACAACAGCCCCCGTCGGCGCACCGCAGCGCCGGGACACCAGCCCCCGGTCCACAAACCGGCCCGCCCCTCGCCGGCGGCGCCCGCTGACCGCCAGCCGCCGCGCCAACCGCGCCGGCCTCGCCTTCGTCACCCCCACCTTCCTCGTGGTCCTCGTGGTGGTGATCCTGCCCATCCTGTGGACCGTGCTCCTGGCCTTCCAGCGCGCCAAGCTGGTCGACATCCAGGGCATGGGCATCTTCGGGAACTGGTCCCTGGACAACTTCACCCAGGTCTTCGACTCCGCCGGATTCTGGTCGAGCCTGGCCACCACCCTGCTGTACACCGCGGGCGCCACCCTGGGCTCCGTCGTCCTCGGACTCATCGCCGCCCTCGCCCTGCGCAAGCCCTTCCGCGGACGCGGACTGCTGCGCGCGGCGATGCTGCTGCCCTACGTCGCCCCCGTCGTCGCCGTGTCCTTCGTCTGGGAAGTCGCCCTGAGCCCGCAGTACGGCGTGGTCAACAACTGGGGCCACCGCCTGCTGGGATGGGACAACCCCATCGCCTTCCTCTCCACCCGCCAGTACGAAGTCCACCTGCTCGGTGTGCACGTCGCCATACCGCTGGCCCTGCTGACCGTCATCGCCTTCGAGTGCTGGCGCTACTTCCCCTTCGCGTTCCTGTTCATCCTCGCCCGGCTGCAGGCCGTCCCGCACGGCCTGGAGGAGGCCGCCATGGTCGACGGCGCCACCCTCACCCAGCGCTTCCGTCACATCCTGCTGCCCCAGCTGATGCCCGTCATCGCCCTGCTGTGCGTCCTGCGGTTCATCCTGACCTTCAACAAGTTCGACGACGTCTACCTGCTGACCGGGGGCGGCGCGGGAACCGACACCGCCGCCGTCCGGGTCTACGACTTCCTCACCGCCCGCTACGACGTGGGAGCCGCAGCCGCCCAGGCCCTCGTCCTGGCCGCCTCCTTGATGATCCTGCTGGGCTTCTACTTCAAGTTCTTCGGCAACAAGGTCCAGGAGGAATCGTGACCCGCAAGGCCGCCCTCACCAGGGCCCAGTTCGAGGACAGACTCTTCGGCGTCCTGCGCTGGTGCGTCATCGCCTTCCTCGCAGTGATCACCGTGCTGCCCTTCTACTACATGCTGCTGCTGTCGGTGAAACCCATCGACGCGCTCCTGCTCGACCCGGGATCGCTGTGGGTCTCGGCCAAGGACTTCACGCTCTCCACCTACCGCGACGTGCTCAAGTCCACCGACGACGGCGGCCAGGGCTTTGTGAAGTTCCTGCTCAACTCCGCGCTGGTGTCGCTGGGCACGGTCGTGCTGACCCTGCTGGCCGCCGTGCCCGGCGCCTACGCCGTCAGCCGCCTGAAGTTCTTCGGCCACCGCCAAGTCAGCGCGCTCTTCCTGGCCGTCTACCTGTTCCCGGCGACCCTGCTGGCCGTTCCGCTGTTCGTCATCTTCGCCAAGATGGGACTCTCCTCCAGCCTGGTCGGCCTCGCCATCGTCTACGTCGCCCAGACCGTGCCGGTGGCGATCTACATGCTGAAGAACTACCTCATCACCATCCCCGCCTCCATCGAGGAAGCCGCAGCGATCGACGGAGCCAGCCGGCTGCAGACCGTCCGCAAGGTGGTCCTGCCCCTCGCCCTGCCCTCCCTCATGGCGACCGGCCTGTACGTCTTCATGATCGCCTGGAACGAGTTCCTCTTCGCGCTGCTCTTCCTGGCCGCCGACCCCGCAAAGTGGACCGTCTCCCTCGGCCTGGCGCAGCTCTCCAACGGCGTCGAGGTGCCCAAGACCATCCTCATGGCCGGTTCGGTCGTGCTCACGATTCCCGTGATACTTCTGTTCTTCGCCGCCGAGCGCATGCTGACCGAGGGCCTGACCAGCGGCGCCGACAAGAGCTGAACCATGGGGGATGTCATGATGACGCCGAGTCAGGTCAGTGCGGGCGAACTGCTGCAGCTGATCCGCAGCAACCAAGCCAACACCCGCACCGACCTGCAACGCGCCACCGGCCTGTCCCGCTCCACCATCGGACAGCGCCTGGACCTCCTCAACCGCGCCGGCTGGCTCCGGCACACCACCGGCACCTCCACCGGCGGCCGCCCCTCCCACCGGATCCTCTTCGACCCGGCACACGCCTCGCTGATCGCCGTCGACCTCGAAACCCGCCACGCCCGCGCCGCCGTACTGGACCTGGCAGGCACCATCCTCGCCGAGCACACCGGCCCCCTGCACATCAGCGACGGCCCGGACGAGGTACTCGACCAACTGGCCGGCTGGTTCCCCGATCTGATCGCAGCCGCCGGTGCGGACGCCACCCATGTCTGCGGCATCGGGCTGTCGGTGCCCGGCCCCGTCGACTGGGAGACGGGACGGATCATCGAGCCCCCCATCATGCCCGGATGGGACCGCTACCCCGTCCGCGAACGCCTGCAGAAGGCCTACGCCGACCACGTGGGCGCCAGCATGGAGGCGGGCCCCGTCCCCGTCTTCGTCGACAACGACGCCAACCTCATGGCACTGGCCGAGCACCAGGCCAACCACCGCGACTGCGCGGCCTTCGTCCTCGTCAAGGTCTCCACCGGCATCGGCGCCGGCGTCGTCGTCGGCGGCAACGTCTACCGCGGCATCGACGGCGGCGCCGGCGACATCGGCCACATCCGCCTGCACGACCGGCCCGACGCCCTGTGCATGTGCGGCTCCCACGGCTGCCTGGCCGCCGTCGCCAGCGGCCGGGCCCTCGCACGGGAACTGTCCGCCCTCGGCTTCGACACCGCCTCCGGTTCCGACGTCAAGGGCCTGCTCGCCCAAGGCCACCCCGACGCCATCCGCCTGGCCCGGGAGGCCGGACGCCGCGCCGGCGAAGTCCTGGTGACCGTCGTCACCCTGCTCAACCCCGGCGTCCTGATGCTGGCCGGAGACCTCTCCGGCGTACCGTTCATGACCGGAGTGCGCGAACTGCTCTACCAGCGCGCCATCCCCCGCACGACCGCGAACCTCCAGGTCGTCACCTCACGGCTCGGCGACCATGCCGGTGTCATCGGAGCCGCTTCCATGGTCGTGGAGTTCCTCTACTCCCCCGACCGCGCCGACGCCCGACTCGACCGCCTCGCCCTGTGACCGGATAAGCGAGACGCCGCACACCCACAGGAACACCGTGACCACACACCCTGCCCCCTGGACACACCGGCCCCTCGAGGTCGGCCTCGTCGGTGCCGGCCCCTGGGCCCGCGCCATGCACGCCCGCATACTCGCCGCCGGACCCGAAACACGGCTTGCCGCAGTCTGGGCCCGCCGCCCTGAAGCGGCCCAGCAGACCGCCGCCCCCTACGCCGCCCACGTCGCCGCCGACTTCGACGAACTCCTCGACCACTGCGAAGCCGTGGCCTTCGCCGTCCCGCCCGCCGTCCAGGGCGAGCTGGCACCCCTGGCAGCCAAGCGCGGCAAAGCACTGCTGCTGGAAAAACCCCTCGGCCCCGACCTGACCACGGCCCGGCACGTGGCCGAGGCCATCGCCGAAGCCGGCGTGATCTCCCAGCTCGTCCTCACCAAGCGCTACCACCCCACCACCCGCGCCTTCCTCGAGACCGCAGCCACCCTCGACATCGCCGGCGCACGCTCCTGCTACCTCCACGGCGCCTTCCTCGGCGGCGACTTCGCCACCGGCTGGCGTCTTGAACACGGCGCGCTGCTCGACCTGGGCCCCCACCTCCTGGACCTCCTGGACGCCGCGATCGGCCCCATCACCGCCCTGCGCAGCACGGGCGATTCCCGCCGCTGGATCGAGCTCACCTGCGAACACGCCAACGGCGCCGTCAGCCAGGCTTCCCTGTCCGGTTCCGTCAACCTGCCGCGCGCCCTCACCCGCATCGAACTCTTCGGCCCGGCCCCCTCCCTCATCTACGACACCGCCGCAATCGACCACGAAGAGGCCTGGCCCATCCTGCGCCGCGACTTCGCCACCGCCGTACGCACCCACACCCCCACCGCACTCGACGCCCAGCGCGGCCTGTACCTGCAATCCCTCATCGAACAGGCCGCCCCGCACTAGGCCGACCGGAGGATCCGGCGCACCCCAGCCGGACCCCGGCCAGGACCCCACGACCCGCACCCTGAACACGGCCCGGGTGCAGGAAACGCGCGTGAACCGGGCGACGTGACGTGCGAGGCGCCACGGCGCCGGGCCAAGCCCATGGCGTCCACCGTGCCTGGTGGCATCACCGACCGGGGCCCGGCCGCCGCGCGCCGGCCGGGCCCCGCGGGTGGTGGGTGGTCAGCAGCGCTTGGCCGTGGAGGCCTGCCCGGCCACCGGGTCACCCGGAGCCCGCAGGGTGCCGACCGCCGCGGTGCACTCCTTCACCGTGTCGGCCGGCAACGACCAGAACTCCTGGCCGTTGGTGGCATCCCACCAGTCCTGGCCGACGACCCGGTCGCGTGCGTAGCTGTAGACGCCGGTGCTGACGTCGTAGTCCTTGACCTTGGTACGGAAGCTCTGCCACACCCACACATACCCGTAGTTGCGCTTGCACGAGGGCGAGTAGAACTGCTTGACGGAGGCGACGTGGGCTCCCGCCCGGTCGATGTAGGCCGTGGCACCGATCTGATAGGCATCCGCGCACACGCCCGCCGCCTGTGCGCTGACGCTGAGCGGGTTGCCCGCCTCCGACGGGGCGGTGGAACGGGCCGTCAGGTGCTGCTTGCCGGGCGACGGGGCCGGGCCCGTCCCCGCGACGGCCGAGGCCGCCGGAAGCAGAGCAGCGGCGGATGCCGCCGCCACCACCAAAATACTGCGAGCACGCATAAGAAAGCTCCCCCTTGCTCCAGGTGACTGACTCCACAGGGACCGATCGGTCACGCCGGACAGCACACAGGGCAGGGCAAACCACCGCGAAACCTTTCACACCCCGTGAAGAGCACTGTCCTCGCGTATCGGTCATCACGTCAGACAGCCCGGCCCACCGGATGGTTGTAGCGAGAGCACATCCCCGGCACGAGCAGCCGCGATACCCCTCACGGCGCAAGGCCCCCGGCCGGCCAGAACAACCCGTCAAAGCCGGTGGCGTTCCCGCCGGCGCGGGAGGGGGCAGCCCGGGCGGCTGCGCCCAGGCTGCCCCCGCGCCTTCCCCTCCCCCGGTGGCCGGCCTCGCACCCCGCACCCGTCATGATCCGACCGGCCCGAAGGAGCACCTCGACAACGCCCTGCCGGTTAGTCGTGCGTGGCGCTGTACCCGATGCGTCCCGGGTACAGCGCCACGTTCGGCGACCGGAGGGCCACGGGCGTGACCCAAGGGCGGTAGGGGACGGGCGCGTTCTGCCGGCTGGCGGTCAGCTCCCGTCCTGTGTAAAGCCTTCTGTTACTCGTCGATCGCGGCCCCGAACTGCGCGTTGGCCGCCGGCGCGCCGAGGCGTGCCCCGTCGTAGGTCCATGTGCCCTTGGCGACAAGGCCGGACGACGATGCGGGGATGACCCATACGAAGCCGTCGTTGGTGTTCTCGCCAGGTGCCGCTGCCAGCAGGCCGAAGAGGCCGTCGTGGTTGGCGTCGATCAGCCGTACCTGGCCGCCCCAGCCGTCGGAGGTCTCCGCCGCGCCGGGGATGTCGGGGTGGTTCTGGTCGAAGCTGCGCGCCCCGGTCGCCGTCAGCCCGCCCGGTGCGCCGCGCAGCGTCCAGACCGCGCCCGCGTTGGAGACGGAGCCGATGTCCTCCCCGGGCGCGCCGATGGCGAGGTCGGGGAGGCCGTCGCCGTTGGTGTCACCGCAGGACATCTCGGCGCCCCACTTGTCGCCGGCCTCGGCTGTGCCGGGGACGCCCGGGGAGTCCTGCGTCCACGTCTGTGCCGGGGTGGCATCGAGGCCGGTGAGGTCGCCCTTGCCCAGATAGACGGAGACGGATCCGCCCAGGGGCGAGCCGGCGCCGGTGTCGCCGATGGCCAGGTCGTCCTGGCCGTCGTGGTTGAAGTCGCTGGAGACGACCGCGGGACCGCCCTCGAATGCGCCGCCGTCCTTGAGCTCCTCGGCGCTGGGTGCGCCGTGCAGCACCTGGGTGGCGCCGATGCCCGGCTGGTCGCCGGTGCTCACCCCGGAGATCGCCAGGTCCGCCCAGGCGTCTTCGTTGTAGTTGCCGTGGCTCAGGCTCCGCAGGGCGAAGCCGGTCTCCCGCCCGGTCATGTCCAGTGCCTGGACTGCCGTGCCTGCCGGCTTGAGCTGTGGGGCCGCCGCCCCCGGCGGGACGGTGAAGAACAGCAGGCTGTCGTTCTCCAGGACGGCGATGCTGTCGCGGGGGTTGGCGTCCGGGGCCGCCGGGTCGGGGGCGAAGTACCGGGCCGCTTCGATCGCCCGTGCGAAGTTCGCGCCGGCCCGCAGCCGGTCGGGGTTCTCCAGCCAGGTGCTGTCGGCCCCGTGCAGCCCGGTCGGCGAGCCCCACAAGACGACGGCGCCGCCCGTGTCGGGCAGCCCGGCCAGGTCCTCGCCGGGGATGCCGACGATCGCGTCGTCGTAGCCGTCGTCGTCCAGGTCACCGGAGGCCACGGCCCGCCCGAAGCCGTCGCCGGCCTCGGCACCGCCCGGGACGCCCGAGGTGTTTTGGTGCAGGACGCTCTTCTTGGTGGTGCTCAGACCGCTTGACGAGCTGTACTGCACGGTGACGTAGCCGGCGCCGGTGGCGCCGCTCACCGTGGCGCCCGGCACGCCGATCAGCACGTCGTCGTAACCATCGCCGTTGTAGTCGCAGTTGCGCTGCTGCCAGCCGATGGACGGAAAGGGCACCGCAGCCTCGGCGGCGGAGGCCGCAAACACGGCGCCGCCGCCGAGGATGAGCACTGCCGCGGCCGTGAGGGCCGCGCTTTTGATATGACGCACAGGAGAACCTCCTGAGTCTCCTAGGTTGCCCGCGGCGTCGTCCTGCTCAACTGCGCGTTGTGCGTGGGGTGGTCGGGCGATGCGCAGTCGGTTCCCCGGCCAGACGCCCACGCACCGAGGGGCGGGTGCCCGGGAGGGCCGAGGCCGACGCCGCCGCGCCCGCCGCACAGCGGCGTGCAGTCATGTGCGCCCTCCCCCCGGTTGGCAGTGCGCATGAGGGCAATGCCTGTACTGCTGTCACCTGGAAGACATCCGGGGTTCGTCCAGAGTTGTACGCCGGGCCGGACGGGCCGGCCGGTGCAGGGTGGTTTCGGTTCGTCGCGGAGGCGAAAGTGTCGCTGTCGCCGATGCGGACCGCGGTGGCTTCGTTCAGGAGAATGGGCAGCAGATGTTCACCACTTCGGGAGGCGCCACAGCACTCTGGGAATTCGAACACTGAGTGAGTCGCTTGCCGTACTCAGAGGCGGGGGGCTGGCACTTGCCCGCGCTGCGTTGATACTCCACGACGGTAGCAGGTGCCGTTCCCGGAACGGATGAGAAAACATGTTGGCTGGCTGCCCGCGAGCTGCGACGATGCGTCTGATTCCCCGGCGGAGGACATTTGTTCGTTTTCGTGTGTGCGGGATGCGGCGCCGAGTTGACCACCCCGCTGTCCCAGGTCTCACTGCCAGTCCACGCCCGTCAGAAGTACGGAAACGGGGCCCAGCTTCCGGTGCTCATGGAGTCCGGGACGTTTGCCGTGGACCCGGACCCCTGGGGAGGGCCATGGCGGATGTGGGACGAGATCGATCCGGGCGAGGCGGAGGCACGCGGCATCTACGCGCCGGTCTACGCCCTGTCCGACAGCACGCCCGGGGCGAGTGTCATCGCGCCCGGTGATATCCGTGGAACCCGGCTGATTCCTGAGAAGCGCGGCGGTGCCTGCTGCGGCCTCGACGGAGCCGATGGGCCCAACATGGCCTGCGAGACGTGCGACCTCCCCGTGGCGACCAGGGTCGATGACTGCTCGCTCTGGCAGGCAGTGCGGCTCAGCTCGGACGCCGTGCACCGCGTCCCCGTTGACGGTATCCACGCTGCGCCCCTCTCCTGGGCGGAGCTGGCAGAGAAGGGGGAGAAAACACCTCCGTTCGAGCCGATCGCCACGTGGGGAGGACGGATGGGGTCGAACCACTACTGGTCGTGGAGCCCGCGGTGGGAGGCGGCAGCCGGCCAGGCGCTCACCCACCTGCTGGTTGCTTCCCAAGGGCAGCCGGTGAAGGTCCCGGGCGGTCTGACCGCGGACGTGTTCCAACGCGCGCTCGACGCCCTGCTGCCGACAGGCCCCCCGAAGCGGCGCGCCGCCCTGGCTGGACCGGGACAACCCTCCCCGGACGCGGGCGTCGACATCCTCCTCGTACCGGTCCATCCCCAGACAGGTCAGACCTGGACCCCCGCCAGCCCCACTGCGTCGGCATACCTGGTGCCCCTGCCGCTGGGGGTGTGGCTGTGGCTGGTCTCTCCCCAGCCGTACTTGCCGGTTCCCGCGTCAGGCCGCATACCCCAAGACGTACTCCACGACGACTCGCTCCCTCCGCGCCCCAACTACCTGTTCCGGGCCGACCGGGGAACGTTCCAGGACACCTTGGTCCGGCTGCCAGCCGTGCGCAACCCGTGGCTGCGCACGATCCTCGAGAACCTCACGCAGGGCACCTCGGCCGACCTCTTCTAGCCTCGGGCTTTCACGAGGGGTGCCGTCCGGCAGGTGATCGAGAAAGCAGAAAGTGCCCCTGAGCTGCAACGATAGGACTTGCTGAGGGTCCTGTACGTGGTAGCGAAAGAGGCACTTCCCAGGTGAAGAAGAGTAGCGGGTCCTACCCGTGTGTCCGTGTCGAGGGCGGCGGTCGCGGGGTGGTTGCCCAGGCCGGCTCGGTGCTGCTGGTCGAGACGGTCCGTAAGTCCGGTCTGGACACCGCGATATCGGCGGCACTGGCACCGTGGCGCAAGCCTCGGGCCGTGCATGATCCGGGCAAGATCCTGCTGGATACGGCCCTGGCCGTCGCGCTCGGCGGGGACTGTCTGGCCGACGTCGGCATGCTGCGGGCCGAGCCGGGTGTGTGCGGCCCGGTGGCCTCCGATCCGACGGTTTCCCGTCTCGTCGACGCTCTCGCCGCGTCCGGCCCGAAAGCTCTCGCTGCGATCCGGGCCGCACGTTCCGACGTACGGACGCGGGTCTGGGAACTGGCCGGAGCCCACGCTCCGGCCGCCGACGGGCAGGTGATCGTGGACATCGACGGCGTGCTGGTGCTCGCGCACTCCGAGAAGCAGGACGCCACACCAACCTGGAAGAAGACCTTCGGCCATCATCCCCTCGTCGCGTTCGTCGACCACGGCCAGGCCGGATCCGGAGAGCCGGTGGCCGCCCTGCTGCGGCCCGGCAACGCGGGCTCCAACACCGCCGCCGACCACATCGAAACCGCCCAACTCGCCCTGGTTCAACTCCCCAAGCGCCTGCGCCGCGGACGCCAGACACTGATCCGGACCGACTCCGGCGGCGGCACCCACACCTTCCTCGACTGGCTCTCCAAGCCGGGCCGGTGGCTGTCGTATTCCGTCGGAATGACCATCACCGACGCCATCCACCAGGCCGTGCTGAAGATCCCGAAGAAAGCGTGGACGCCGGCCTACGACGCGGGCAAAACCGAGCGGCCCGGCGCCTGGGTCGCGGAGATCACCGACATGCCCGACCTGAGCACCTGGCCCAAGGGGATGCGGCTGATCGTCCGCAAGGAACGCCCGCACCCCGGCGCCCAGCTGCGCTTCACCGACATCGACGGCAACCGGCTCACCTGCTTCGCCACCAACACAAAAGGCGGCCAGCTCGCCGACCTCGAACTCCGTCACCGCAGACGGGCCCGCTGCGAGGACCGCATCCGAAACGCCCGCGACACCGGCCCGCGCAACCTGCCCCTGCACGACACCGCCCAGAACCGGATCTGGCTGGAGATCGTCTCTCTCGCCCTCGACCTCCTCGCCTGGCTGCCGATGCTCGCCCTGACCGGCGAGACCCGCCGCTGGGAACCCAAGCGCCTCCGCTTCCGCCTGTTCTCCGCCGCCGCGCAGCTCGTGCACACCGGCCGCCGCCGCTGGCTCCGCCTGCCCGCCCGATGGCCCTGGACCGACGTCATCACCCACGCGATCGACAGGCTCCATGCCCTGCCGGCCCCCGGCTGAACAGCCACTTCGACCGTCCCAACAACCTGCACCACCGCACCGGTGAAGTGGAACCCGGCGCTCACCCGACGCGAGAGCCGGGCCCTCAGCCTGCCCCGGCCCCGAAAAGGCCGCACCACACAAACACAGAGTCCCCGTCAGTCAACCGACAGGGACTCATGAACGATCGAGGTTGAGACTCCACCGACCTCGGCTTGGAACTGCCACGTAGGTGCTTGAAACTACCCAAGGATGATCTTCTCGTCACCGAAGTCAGCAACGATTTCAAGCTTCCCACCCAGTGCAGCCACATAAGCAACAAGGGTGCTGAGCTCAGACCGACTCAAGTCTCCCCGCTCGATGGCGCTAACTCGCGACTGACTGATCCCCATGGCATCGGCCATGGACTTTTGGGTCATCTGCCTACGCTTCCGCGCCTCTGCAAGACGATGAGCCCTCGCCTCAGCAAGCATCCGACCGCGGTGAGTGTCGACCTTGTCTTCGTCTTCCGGGCCGAGGAGTTCGCTCCTGAGGTCCTGCCATTTCGTGCTCATAGAGCCTCCCTTACAAACAAGAGACGGACCGTCATTCCTGGCCATACTCATTGATGTGAGTGCTGTACCGCTTCTCTGCAAGAGGGATGGCTTGCTCGTACCAACCCTTCCAGTTGCCAGACTTATCCCCGGCCACCAAAAGGACCGCGCGGCGCTCAGGGTCAAAGGCGAACAAGATCCGCACCTCCGAACTACCGGAGGACCCTGGGCGCAACTCCTTGAGGTGACGCAGCTCAGATCCGTGGACAGTGTCCACCAGCGGACGCCCCAACGCCGGCCCCTGAGACTCCAAGACATCGATGGCTGCGGCGATCAAGAGAACGGTCTCCCGATCCGTCTTCCGTAGCTGGCGCAGCCAATCCCGCACCTCGTCAACGATGACGATCTCCCAGCTCACCAGCACTCCGCGCTCGCAGGCGATAGAACACAGGCAGTGTACAACAGTTGCGTTCTATCCGTCCACTGTGAGACCGTTCCCCCGTGGAGACGATCGCGCGGCGAGCCATGGTCATGAGGTCCTTCAGCCCATCCGCCCCCATCGCGAACAAGGCGCTGTTCGCGGGGCGTCATGAGCAGATGAGCGAATTGATCACCATTGCTTACAGCATGGCCAGCACGCCGTAATTTACGGGGAGCGGGGAGTTGGTAAGACCTCCCTGGCGCGCGTGATGAAAGAGGTCTGCGAGAGTGCCGACTCGTGGACGAGTTACTACACATGTTCCAGCGGGGATACTTTCGGGTCGATCTGGCGAGGAGTTCGGGCGGCTCGGGCGCAGCGCCGCGCAGGCACCCACGATGGTCGGCGACGCACCGCTCAGCGGCTTCGAAAGAACGGGGCTCGATCCCGGCAGACGACCTCGATCCCTGGCCTCTCGGCCAACCAGGCGGCAAGGCTCGATGCCTCCCGGTCCGGTAGCAGGTCAACCGGCCGTCGCGTCTCGACGTCGACCAGCACGGTGCCGTAGTGGCGGCCCTTGCGCGTGGCGTACTCATCGACGCCGACCACCCGCGGGGTCGGTGGTTCCGGTTCGGGCAGCGCCTCGATCAGTCGCAGCACCGTGCTGCGACTGACGGTCACCCCGAACACACCAGCCATCCTGGCGCCCGCCCGACCAGCAAGGCGAGACCGACCGCCGCCAGCGTCGAACGCAGACGCTCGGTCCACCGGCCGTACCGCCGGGTCAACCCCGGCACCTGCTCAACGAACGTCTGCCGCGAACACGAAGCGACCCGGCAGGCGAACCGGCGGACCCGCAGACACAGCATCACCCGCAGCCCCGCGCTGGGCACATCCGCCGGAAACCGCAGGTAGGAGCTATGAACCCGACTCGACCAATTCCGGCAGCCCGGACACGCCGAACCGGACGCTGTACTACGGGCCTCGCCCCGCACCATCTCGTTTTCCACGTCCACCGCCACCACCGCCACGTCCGCGATCGACGGGAACAGCAACTCCTCCAGCCGGAGGAACACGTCCTCCACGACCCCGAACTGTCAGCTACTCGAGATCACCCCGGATCATTTTCGGGCGACTTCCCGGAGACCAGTACGACCACGAACCGTCACTCAGCGTGCCCGCATCACGAAATTCGAGCCAGAGCCCAATCTCGTGAACAAATCCACCGCGGGGGTTTTCGTGCCCGGCCCTCGCGTTCCCTCTTCGGGGGGCGAAGGAGTTCGGGTCGGCGCGTTCGCAGTCCCGCAGCGCCTGCTGCAGTACCACCGTGCGCGGACGTCTCGCCCAGCCGGTGCCGCCGGGGTGTCGTGTGCGGGCTCGGTGATCAGCATCCTCGGCAGGACCGCAACAACGCACAACGCCTCCCCCGGCCGCCCATGCCCACTCCCGGGCATGGGCGGCGTCGTTGTACACCACCCGCGCGCCCGAACGGCCATGCCACTGCTGGCCGCTGACGGGGCGTCTTGTCCGGCCCGCGCTCAGCGCCGCAGCCGGCAGGTTCGCTTCATCGCCGGCCTGAAGACCGGCGAACGGCGCACGGCTCCCGAAAGCAGCCCGTCTCGACGGGGCGAAGGCAGGCCGCCGGCCCCTCCCCTCAGCGCAAGCACCCTGGAGCAGGCTGCACGACGGAGTGAACTCGCCGCCAAACTAAGGGAGTTGGACTTTACCGAGATGGGGTCTGCTTGACGCGGGCTTTACCCGGCGGGGGCCATCGTTCGTGTGATCTTCACTCGCGACGCGCGGCCGGGTTCTCCCGAAGGCACCTAGGGTTACGGCGCTCCCACCCCCCGTACGTCCGTCACTTCTGTCCGGAGGACAGTTATGACCGCCGTCAAGGCTCCCCAGCGCACCAGACGCCCGCTCGCCGCACTCGCCGGGGCGGTGGCCCTCACCGCCGCGTCGGTCGGCCTGTGGGCGGCCACAGGCTCCCCCGCTCAGGCCGCCGCTCTGCCCACCCCCGACCACGTGGTGGTCGTGGTGATGGAGAACCACGCCTACTCGCAGGTGATCGGCAGCTCCAGCGCCCCGTACATCAACAACACCCTCAAGGCGGGCGGCGCCAACCTCACGCAGTCCTACGGCCTCACCCACCCCAGCGAGCCGAACTACTACATGCTGTTCTCGGGCTCCAACCAGGGCCGTAGCGACGACAGTTGCGTCTCGGTGGGTTCCATCTCCAAGCCCAACCTCGCCTCCGAGCTGATCGCCGCAGGGAAGACCTGGGCGAGCTACAACGAGTCGCTGCCCAGCCAGGGTTCGACGACCTGCAGCAGCGGCAACTACGCGCAAAAGCACAACCCGTGGTTCGGCTTCTCCAACGTGCCCACGAGCACCGCGAAGACTTTTGCGCAGTTCCCGACCGACTACACGACCCTGCCGAAGGTGTCCTTCGTCGTACCGAACCTGTGCAGTGACATGCACGACTGCTCGGTCTCCACGGGCGACACCTGGATCAAGAACAACCTGGGTGCCTACGCCACCTGGGCCAAGACCCACAACAGCATCCTCGCCGTCACCTTCGACGAGGACAACAAGCTGTCCGGCAACCGCATCCCCACCGTCTTCTACGGGCAGCACGTCGCCCCCGGCAGCTCCAGCTCCACCACCTACAACCACTACAACGTCCTGCGCACCGTGGAGGACCTGGCCGGTCTGACCGCGCACGCGGGCAACGCCGCCTCCGCCTCCGACATCACCGGCATCTGGAACTGACGCCCGTGTACCTCGCGGACTCCCGCAGCACCAAGGCCGCCGCCGTCCCGGACTCCCGTCCGGGACGGCGGCCGGCCGCTGTGCCCGCCACCGTGCTGGCCCTGGGTGCGGTCAGCCTGATCACGGACGTCTCCTCGGAGATGGTCACGGCCGTCCTGCCGCTGTACGTGGTCGCGGGCCTGGGCCTGTCACCGCTCGGTTTCGGGCTGCTGGACGGCATCAACAACGGCGTCGGGGCCCTGGTCCGGCTGGCCGGCGGTCATCTCGCCGACCGGGGAGGCCGCCGGCACAAGATCGTGGCAGGCCTCGGCTACGGCCTCTCAGCGGTGTGCAAGCCGCTGCTGCTGCTCGCCCACAGTGTGCCCGTGATCAGTACCGTGCTCGCGGCCGACCGCACCGGCAAAGGGCTGCGCACCGCGCCCCGGGACGCGATGATCGCGCTGGCCACCGAGCCCGAGCACCGGGGACGGGCGTTCGGGGTGCACCGCGCCATGGACACCACCGGCGCGCTGCTCGGCCCGCTCGTCGCCTTCGCCGTGCTGCGGGCCACCGTCGACGGCTACGACGCGGTCTTCGCCGTCAGCGGCTGCATCGCCGCGCTCGGGGTCCTGGTGCTGGTGCTGTTCGTGCCGCGCCCCATCACCCCCGCCCGCGCCGTAGGCCTGAGCGAGCCGCAGCGGCCGGCGCTGCGTGATGCGCTCAGGCTGCTGCGCCGCCCGCAGCTGCGCCGGCTCACCGCGTGCGCGGCTCTGCTCGGTCTCACCACCGTCAGCGACTCCTTCCTGTATCTGCTGCTCCAGCGCGAAGAGGGCCTGCCCGCCAACGTCTTCCCCCTGCTGCCGCTGGGCACCGCCGCCGTCTTCCTGCTGCTCGCCGTCCCGCTCGGCCAACTCGCCGACCGGATCAGCCGCCGCCGGCTCTTCCTGGCCGGCCACGGCATCCTGCTGCTCGGCTACGGCCTGGTGCTCTCCCCCTGGCACGGTGTCCCCGCCGTGACCGCCGTCCTCGTACTGCACGGCGCCTTCTACGCAGCCACCGACGGCGTGCTCGCGGCCGCCACCGCGGGGGCCGTGCCGGCCCGGCACCAGGGTGCCGGGCAGGCACTGGTGGGCACCGGCCAGGCGCTGGCCCGGTTCGCCTGCTCGCTGGCGTTCGGCGCGGCCTGGAGCCTGTGGGGCGGGCGGGCCGCCCTCGCCGTCACCGCCGCCGCACTGGCCCTCAGCGCCGTCGTGGCCTCGCTCGTTCTGCGTACCGCCGATGAGGTGCCCGCGTGACCCGAACCACCCGCCTGGTGATCCTGCTGGCCGCCGTCCTGCTGCTCGCGACGGTCGGTACCGGGGCGGTGCTGCACGCCGCTCACCGCTCGGGCATGCGTGACCAGCAGCAGGCCGACGGTCCCACCGTGCGGGCCGGTACCGTCTCCCTCGGGCCCACCGCCGGGCGCCGGCTGCTGGTACGCAACCTGGCCTGGGGCCCGCACCGCGACGAGATCGCCTCCGTGCCCGCCGACCACCCGCAGGGGCCGCGCACCGCATCGGGCGTCAAGTGCCTGCGCTTCCACGCGGCCGCCGGTACCGGCATCTGCCTGCAGGCCGTGCACGGCGCGCTGCAGGACACCTACCGGGCAGTGGTACTCGACTCGCACCTGCACGAGCTGCACCACTTCCCGGCAGCCGGCATCCCCACCCGGGCCCGGGTCTCGCCCTCCGGCCATCTGGTCGCCTGGACGGTCTTCGTCAGCGGAGACTCCTACGCCGGCGTCGACTTCTCCACCCGCACCGCCATCGTCGACACCCGCACCTGGGCCTTCGACGACAACCTGGAGACCTTCCACGTCGTCAAAGACGGCCGGCCCTACCGCGCCGCGGACATCAACATCTGGGGCGTCACCTTCGCCGACGACACCCGCTTCTACGCCACACTGGCGACCGGCGGCCAGACCTACCTCGTCAGGGGCGACGTCGCCGCACGCACCCTCACCACCCTGCACCCCAACGTCGAATGCCCCTCGCTCTCACCGGACGGCACCAAGATCGCCTACAAAAAACGCGTCCAGGGGGCCTCACCCGACGCCCCCTGGCGGCTGTACGTCCTCAACCTGCGCACCATGACGGAGACCGCGACCGCCGAGCAGCGCAACATCGACGACCAGGCCCTGTGGGCCGACGACTCCACCCTCGTCTACGCCCTCCCCGGCGATTACGGCTCGGACCTGTGGACCGTCCCCGCCGACGGCACCGGCACCGCCCGCCGGCTGATGACCTCCGCCGTCGCCCCCGCCTATCCGGAGTGACTTCAACGCCCCAGTCGGCCGCCCTGTGCCGGCGTACGCCCCGACGTGCCCAGGCACGTACACGGCTCACCCACACACCTCTCGGCGGGCAAGCGCGGACTGCGGCCGAGCCGGGTCCACGGCCCGGCCATGCGGGTCTATGGCTTCCGCTTCGCTCCGGCCACGCCAAAGGGCCTCTCTCACGCGGCCCTTGCTCAGCAACAGGGCGGGATGGCACGCGAGGGTCCAGGCCGAGCGGCATGGTGCAGTTGCCGTGCGAGCATGAGGGGCCATTGATCAAAACGCAGACGGTTGCCGAGGAGCCAGCGTGCGACACCACGTCGGATGGGCACTGCCCCTGGCGGCTCTGGCGCTGCTGAGCGGGTGCGGGGTTCTCGCGAAAGACACCCGTCCCTGCACCCTGATGGACGCGCCTGCCGGGGTCCGGGTCGAGGTTCCCCCGCAACTGGCGAACAGGGTGGCCGACGCGACTCTCACAGTGTGCTGGGACGACACATGCCGCAAGCGCACGCTGCAGCTGCGGGAGACCTCGTCGAAAGAACCGGCACCCCCAGGAGACCCTGTGATGACCACGGAATCGGCTACCGCCGCAGAAAGCCCGGCGGTCAGGACCTCCCCAATCCCCGGGCTCTCCGTCTGGCCTGGCTTTGCGGTCATACGTGACCTGCCGGGAAAGCCGATACACGTCACGCTGGTGTTCAACAACCGGCGCGGCGCCACCGTGCTCAACCGACAGGTCAGCACCATCCCGCAGCCCACCTACCCCAACGGCCGCAACTGCTCGCCGGGAGGCCGTCAGGCGCGCCTGACGGTCACCGAAGAGGGCGCGCTGATACCACGCTGACCGTACACCGTGTCGACCAGGGGCTTTTCATCTGCCGGGGGTGCGGGGTCGTTGCCCACGCCGACCGGAATGCTTCCCACAACATCGCCACCCGTGGCGAGAGCGTGTGGAACGCGGGGCGTGAGTCACGCGTCCCTGCCACCCCATAGGGGTGTCTGGACGCAGGAGTCCACCCCAGCAGCCGGCTGGGCCCTACCTCCAAGCCCGGTCCTTCAGGGCCGGGTCACGTTGACCCAGCTGGTGAACGTCACCGTCATGGCCGTCCGGCAGACCGTCACTCCGGACGGGATGCAAGGCCGCGCGGCCGCGACGATCAACTGTGTCGGCATGGGGCTGACCCCGCTCGGCTCGCCGCTCGGCGGCTTCCTCGCGCACGTGTGGGGGACGCGCGACAGCCTCCTGGTGACAGCCGCAGGCATGATGCTGTCGCCGGCGCTGATGGCCCTGTCCCCACTCGCCCGCCTGGGACGGACGCTTCCCGCGCCGCCGCAGACTCCGCTCCCGTCTGCGTGAGGGCCCCTGTCGCCGCGAACAGCCGGCACAACTGCGTCAGCGCTCGGCAGCCATCACAAAAGCGCGGTCCCAACCAACTGGAGCGCGCAGTGACCACCGCGATCCGGGGCACTGACCACCGTGGGCGGGCTTGGGGTCCGGCCGAGCGTGGAACCGTCACGGTCCAGCTGAGGTGTCGGTGCCCGGCCGACGAAGCAGCCGGCGCAGGGAGGGCAGTGGCTTTCGGAGTGCCGGGGCATCGGTAAAGGGGCGTCGCGACGGGCACATCCCTCCCCCGGATACGCGGCTCTTGCGAGGGCCCGAGCCCCGCCCGGGCTTCGAGCCCTCGCGCTGTCCGGTCGCACCTCTGTGGTCAGGCCTGGACGCATTCCCCTGGTCCGGGGGCCGGCCGGGAGACGGAACTGCAGGTCCTTCGCTGCTGCCAGGAAGAGGCAGGGCTACTTGTTGGGCCTGGCCGCGCTGATGTCGCCCAGCGCCGAGCGGGGGTCACGCTCGATCGCCATATCGCCCAGAGAGATGATGCCGACCGGATGGTCGCCCTCAACAACAGGGAGACGACGCACCGAGTGCTCCCGCATCATCTCGACGGCGCGGTCGAGGTCTTCGTCCGGGCTGATGGTGACCAGATCGTCGCTGCACGCCTGCGCCACAGTCGTCTGCTCGGGGTCCTTGCCCTCCGCCAGGGCCCGCACCACCAGGTCGCGGTCGCTGACCAGCCCGCGCAGGTGATCCTCCTGCGTGACCAGGACGGCACCGATGTTCTGGTCCCGCATCAGCCGGGCCACGTTGATCACAGAGTCCTGCGGTTCCACGGCCACCGGTGCGCTGGTCATGATGTCACGTACGTGCTGAGTCATGGGGGGTCTCCTTCCCTGCCTTCGGCGGTGCCGTTCCACCGCCCTCGGCTGCCGAGTACCCGACACGCAAGGCTCCGCACAGATGAACCCGGCTGCAGGGCCGCTCGGCGGGAGGGGAAGGCACCGGGAGTGACGCGGACGCCGCCTCAGCCGATGCCGGGCCGCCCCCGCGGCCACCTCTGTCCTGCCGCCGGCCCACGCGGCGGAGCCGAAACGGGGTGCCGAGTCCCTGGCTGCCGCAGCTGTCTGTCTTCGCTTGCTCCGCCCGCCTCGCAGCCCGCCTGGCAGCCCGGCGTCGTCCTGGGTGGGCGTGCCGGCATCGGTCGCGGCTCGGCTCTGTCACAGATCAGAGCGCCATCCGGTCAAGCTCCCAAAAGGGTGCAATCCGGTTCGGATCGGTGTCTGTATCCGCGTTCGGAACCGAGGACGCAGACACGACGCGCGCTGCCCAGGCTGTCCATCCCGCCGTGGTCGTGGTCGCCGCAGCCGCCGTCCGTGCACCGGCTTGCCGCACCCCACACCGCCCCCTTTCCCCGCTATCCGAGGACAACGGCTCGATGACCAGCACTGACAAGGTGACATTCAGTAATCAATCGAACACGCGTGAGGCGTCCGAGTCGGCGATCGCGATGTTCGACGAGCAGGGGACGGTGGTCGCATGGACGCAGGCCGCCGAGCAGCTGGTCGGCTATGGCGCCGGGGACGTGGTGGGCCACTGCGCCGCACTCGTGCTGCCCTCCTTCGGGCAAGCGCCGACGATATCGGCGTTCGTGGAGCAGTGCCGTGCCCACAACGGCTGGTCGGGCACTACGGCGGTGCGCCACCGGGACGGCCGCATGCTCGACGTCAGCCTGCGGATCTCGATGGTGCGGGGGCAGGACCAAGCGGTGCGCTGGCTCGCCTCCATGACCGACATCGGCGCGCGGTCCGGGGACGGGATGAACCGATCGGTGCGGGGGCCGCTTCTTGCCCGCGCGCCGATCGGCGTCGTCGTTCGTGACGCGCAGCTGCGCTGCACCTGGGTGAACGACGTGATGGAAAGCCACGACGGTCTTTCCCGTGACCGGCGGCTTGGATGCCGATTCACCGATGCGCTGCCCGATGCCAAGGCCGAAGCACTGGAGTCGGTGATGCGGCAGGTGCTGAGGAGCGGTACCACCAAGGTCCATGAGTACCGGGCGTGGCTGCCGGCGAGTGCGGACCGGGAGCGTCCCTTCGCGGCGTCGTTCCACCGCCTCCAGGGTGCCGACGGCCACGCGCTGGGGGTGTGCGTCATCAGCGTCGATGTCGCCGAGAGCCGGCGGGCGCGTGAGCGCCTCGCCGTCCTCAGCGAGGCCGGCACACGCCTTGGCAGCACCCTGGATGTGACGCAGACCAGCCAGGAACTGGCCGACCTCGCCGTGCCCCTGCTCGCCGACTACGTCGCCGTGGACCTGGAGCAGTCGATCCCGTTCGGCGAAGGGCCCCCGGTCCGCATCGACCCGACGGACGCGCGCCTGCCCGGTCTGCGACGTGCCGGTCTGGCCTCGATCCACCACGGAGTCCCGGAATCCCCATGGGGGCGCGGTGAGCCGGTCCTCGTGCCGCCCGCCTCACCCTTCACCCACGTCCTGCGCACCGGCAGGTCGCACCTGGAGCCGATCCTGGACACCGCTCCGGGCCTATGGGTCGACCAAGCCCCGGCGCTGGCGCAGAAGATCCACGAGAACGGCATGCACTCCCTGATGGTCGTACCCATCCGCGCGCGGCGCGCCCTGCTGGGCGTGGTGCTGTTCATCCGCACAAAGGATCCGGTGCCCTTCCAGGAGGTCGATCTGCTCCTGGCCGAAGAACTCGTCAGCCGCGCCGCGCTGTCGCTGGACAACGCCCGCCAGTACGCCCGCGAGCACACCGCGGCCCTCGCGCTCCAACGCACTCTGCTCCCCCGCCGTTTGCGGGGCGGCACGGCCATCGAGGCGGCCTCGCGCTACCTGCCCGCCGACATGGACCACGGTGTCGGCGGCGACTGGTTCGATGTGATCGAGCTGTCCGGCGCCCGGGTGGCCCTCGTCGTCGGCGATGTGGTCGGCCACGGCATCAACGCCGCCGCGACCATGGGCAGGCTCCGCACCGCCGTCCACACCCTCGCCGACATGGAGCTGCCCCCCGACGAACTGCTGGCCCACCTCGACGACACGGTCCAGCGACTGGCCGAGGAAGACGCCGACGCCCTGGACCACACCCCTGCGGCTGTGGGCGCCACCTGCCTGTATGCCGTCTACGACCCGGCCACCCGCCAGTGCACCATGGCACGGGCCGGGCACCCCCCGCCCGCGATCATCGACCCGCAGGGCCATGTCACCTTCCCCGACCTTCCCACCGGAACCCCTCTCGGCATCGGGCTGGGGGTCCCCTTCGAGGCCGTGGAGCTGGAACTGCCCGAGGGAAGTCTCCTCGCCCTGTACACCGACGGCCTGATCGAGACCCGCGACCACGACATCGAGGAGGGAATGCACCGCCTGGGCGTCGCCCTGGCACAGCCGGGTCACTCCCTGGAGGACCTCTGCACCCGCGCGACGGAGGCCTTCCCGGGTCAGGCACCGTGCGACGACGTCACCCTGCTCCTGGTCCGGACCCGCTCGCTCAGCCCGGCCCAGGTCGCCTCCTGGACGCTGCCGTGTGACCAGAGTGCTGTCCGCCGCGCCCGGAACCTGGCAGCCCGTCAGCTGGCCGAATGGGGCCAGGAAGGTCTCCAGGACGCCACGAAGCTGATCGTCAGTGAACTGGTCACCAACGCCGTCCGCCACAGCACCGGCCCGATCGGTCTGCGTCTGATCCAGCACCAGGTGCTGACCTGCGAAGTGTTCGACACCGACGCCGGCTCCCCGCGTCCGCGTCGCGCACGCACCACGGACGAGAACGGCCGCGGCCTTTTCCTGCTCGCCCAGCTGTCCCGCAGATGGGGCTCCCGCTCGGTATCCGGTGGCAAAGTCGTCTGGGCCGAAGAAGACCTGGCCGCCTGATTCGTAAATAGATCGCGTCCAAGGTCGAGAACCCCGATCCGCCTTCGATTTACAGGCCAACAGGGTGGGGCTTGGCCTCCGGACTACTGACCCTCACAGAAAAGGGCCTTCGGTACACCGCCCGCGCTCCAGGCCCCCCCGGCCGCTCCTGCCCCGCGCCCGCAACCGGCCTGCGTGTCGGCCGGCAAGAACGACAGGGCATAGGCCGCCCCGGCGCCTGCCGGGACCGTCCGCTGAACCGTGTTTCTCCTGCCGTTGGGGGTTCGCCGACGGGCAGTGGAGGGCCGCTCCTACCCGGCAGCGTGCGGTGAGCAAAGCATGCGAGCCTACGAGGCGAGGCCGGGCCCCGGCCCGGGCGCAGAACACGATGACCTTGCCCGCCCCACCTTCCAAGGCGCGCCCCGCCCCACCTTCCAAGGCGCGCCCCGCCCCACCTTCCAAGGCGCGCCCCGCCCCACCTTCCAAGGCGCGCCCCGCCCCACCTTCCAAGGCGCGCTGCGGCCCGGCGCGGCGTCGCACCCCGACGCGCCATCAGGCATCGGCGCCGGGCCGGATCCTCGAAGCCGCCGAGCCGCTCACGCCGCCCCGTCCCTCAACCCGCCCTGCGTCAACAGGGCGGGGCAGCGGCCTGCACAAGGGGGTGTCAGCACCCCGGCCACGGGCACGTGGTGCCGGCTGCACCGGCCCGCACCGTCATCATCGCCCGGGCCCAGGACACACTCGTCGATTCAGCCGGCGCAGCCGATCCCGATTCCGGCCGCCGCACAAGACACGAGCGAGCCCCGGACCTGGGTTTGGGACTCGCTCAACTCCCCCTCGCTCTTCGTCAGATCACCGCGTCCCCGATCGCTCCTGCAGTGGCCGACAGCGTCATGACGCCCGAGCAGCCCCCCCTTGCGCGAGCTGCACACAGGGCAGGGCCTAGCGGCGGCAGCCCTGGTGGCCGGGGTGCCAGACGCGCTCGCTGTGGCCGGGGTGCCAGCGATGGCGCTCCCAGCCACCCGGGATCCATACCCGGGTGAAGTAGCCCCGGTCATGCGAGCAATGCCGGGAATGATCACGATCCGGGCCGTGATGGGCCGGGGCGGCGGAGGCGCTGCCCACCGCGCCGAGCAGCACCCCTGTGGTCACCGCGACCGTCGCCGCGCCCAGGGCCGCGGCCCGCTTGAACCTGTCAGTCATCCCAGATGTCCTTTCCGTGCAAGGGAGCGTGACGCCCCGTCAGGTCAACCCTCCGGCCGGGTGGGCCGGAACGGTTCTGATCCTGCATCACCCGAGCACCGAAAACAGAAAAAGACGCCCTTCATAACTGAAAGCTCATTAGTCTCTCATTTGCCTCAAATACTCACATGATCTCACTGCGGCCGGAGCCGGGGCCTGCTCCTGGCGAGCTCCGCGCCTTCGGCTGCCGCCAGTTCCGCGTGGCGATCAGCCCGACGGCGAGGACGGCCGGCCCGCCCGGCGAAGCACCTGACCGCCCGTCAAGGCCCCCGGGTCCCGCCTTTGTCCACGCTTTGTCCGTTCTTTCGACCGTGTTCCATCCCTCTTCTTCGGAGGGGATCCCCGCCTTCAGGCGGGGAGGGATTGCGATCCTGAGTCCTGCGGCGCGGAGCGCCGCAGCGTCGCTTCGGAATACGGCTCGGCGCCCCTCCAGGCGGTCAAGGTCCCGGCGGTGCCCTGAATGCAGGCACACCGCCAAGGAGAACCGGCCCACACAGGAGAAGTTCCCCTGCCGACAGTGCGGTCACCACGCGCACGCCGGCACAGTGGGCGCCCTCAACGTTCTACGGGCCGGGCCGGCCCGTCGCGAAGCCCAACCGGCATAGCGAGAAGCCACCCCGTTCACGGGGTGGAGGAGTCACCAAGACAGAGTTTTGGGAAGGCATCTGCGGCCGGGACGCCATCCGCTCCCGTGAGCGCCATGTCTCATTCACCCCCTCGACGCGGCGGCATCCGAGAGTCCGCTCATCCACTCAGACACGGGAAGGAGCCGTCATGGCTTCAGGGACGGATGCGGCGCACAACGAAGGCGGGCTGACCCGCCGCCACGCGATGGGGCTTCTCGGTACAGCCGGGGCCGGGGCGGCCGCGACCCAGCTCCTCGGCGCGGGCCCGGCGGCCGCCCAGACGCCGCCGTCGGCGCCCGCGATCCGGATCAGCCCCGGCAGAACCGGGGCACCGCCCGTGCAGGGCCTGCACCTGACCTTCGGTGCGGACCCCTCCACCCAGATCGTGGTCTCCTGGATCACCGACGGGGAGGTGAAGCACCCGCGCGTGCGGTACGGGACGCTGGAGCACGGCCTGGGCAACAGCGTCCAGGCGCAGACCCGCACCTACGCCGACGGCAAATCCGGGCGCACCGTCCACGTTCATCACGCGCCGCTGTCGCGGCTGGCCCCGGACACCGACTACATCTACCTCGCCGCGCACGACGGGACCACGCCGGACAGCGGCAGCTTCCGCACCGCCCCGCGCGGCCGGGCGCCGCTGACCTTCACCAGCTTCGGCGACCAGGCGGCCCCGCAGGTGTCGTGGGCGGCTGATGGCACGGTGGTGACCGACAACAACTCCACACCCGCCAGCAAGGACATCGTGGCCGGCATCGAGCAGGTCGCGCCGCTGTTCCACCTGCTCAACGGCGACCTGTGCTACGCCAACCGGGATGTCGACCGGGTGCGCACGTGGGGCAACTTCTTCGCGAACAACTCCCGTTCGGCGCGTTTTCGGCCCTGGATGCCCGCGGCCGGCAACCACGAGATCGAGTCCGGTAACGGCCCGATCGGCATGGCCGCCTACCAGACGTACTTCACCCTGCCCTCCACCGAGACCGACGCCGAACTGGCCGGCCTGTGGTACGCGTTCACCGCCGGCTCCGTCCGGGTGATCGTGCTGCAGAACGACGACTACTGTCTGCAGGACGCCAGCGACTACTACGTCAACGGCTACTCGGGCGGACGCCAACTTTCCTTCCTGGAAAAGGAGTTGCGAGCCGCCCGCGCTTCGAAGGAGATCGACTGGGTGGTCGTCGCGATGCACCAGGTCATGATCAGCTCCGCTGACGCCAGCGGCGCGGACCTCGGGCTGCGCCGGCACTACGGGCCGCTCTTCGACCGCTACGGCGTCGATCTGGTGGTGTGCGGCCACGAGCACAACTACGAGCGGTCGCTCGCCGTGCGCGGCGTCGTCTCCGGCAGCGAGACCCTCACCCCGAGCCCCATCTCCCCGGCGACCGACGACATCGACACCTCGATGGGCACCGTGCACATGGTGCTCGGCGGCGGCGGTGTGTCGGGCACGACCAACCAGTCGTTCTTCAAGGACGGCACCGCCAAGGTCATCACCGCCGTCACCGCCAACCCCGGCGGCGGACACACCTCCGTCTACGCCAAGGAGGAGGCGATCTGGATGGGCAGCCGGGATGTCGACCACCCCTACGGCTTCGCCGCCTTCACCGTCGATCCCGGCCGCTTCCCCGGCGACACCACGCGGATGCACGTGACCTACTACAACGTCAACAAGCCGCACGGCGAGCTCTCCGTCTTCGAGCAGTTCACCCTGCACCGCAAGCGGTCCGACGGCCGCCGCTGAACAGCAGCGCCGGGGCAGACCCGGGCACGCCGCGCCCCCGCGCCCCGGCCGGACACACCTCCCGGGCCAAGAGACGCCGCACGGCAGACCTGCCCCCGTTGACTGCGCGGCAGGCGCCCTGTGCCTGCAAGCCGGCCCGCCCCTGCACGCGGCCGACGTCCTCGCCCCCGTGCTCATCCCCGGTGCCCCCGGGCTCTGTCAGTGCGGCCGGCACCGCCGCGTGCAGCAACTGGTCGCACGGGAGCACCCTCAGCCCGCACGACGCCCCAGGCAGCTGCCCGGGGCGTCGTGCAGGCTGCGGCCCACCGTGCGCGCAGGACGCTTCGCGGGGACGCCCGCGATCCGCCCCCGGGTTCGCAGGATGCCGCGTACGCACACGGCAAGGGGGCCGAGGCGAGCGGCCCGGAGAACCACGCGTGGCCCTCACACGAGGCGCTTGCGGCCCCAGAGGAAGACCAAACAGACCGGCCCGACGGCCCCTGCCGGGACCGGGGCCGTGACCGTCCATGGCGGCGTGCCCCATTCGGCGGTATCGCGGTGACAGGCCGGTGCGGTGGCGCGTTGAGGTGGCATGAGCAGGAGTCGCAGGTTCCGGGAGCTGTCAGGGTCGTCGGCGTTCGACCAGCTGAGGGCCGAACTGGCTCGTGCCGCCGGGCTGGTGGCCGGAGGGAAGCCGCCGCAGCGCAAGACGGCCGAGGAAACGCTCCGCCCGGCGGATGCACAGCCGGAGGACGGCCGGGGCGAGGCGGCACCGCTCGGCCCGGCCTGAGGTCACGCGCCCGCCTCCTCGCCGCCCCACCAGCAGACGTCGTTGCCGGCGCATGCGCGCACGGCGGACCCGCCGGCGCGGGCGGGCGCGGGCGGCGTGAGTCCGGCGCCGACGCCGGCGGCACGGCCGACGCCGTACCCCCGCATGCTGCACCAGGCGGGCATGCCGGCCGGGGAACGCAAACCGACCGGGGCGATGGCCGCCTCTGCCTCCTCCACCCGTGCTGCACAGGCACGGCAGGCAAGCAATCCGGTTGCGATCCGGCGCAGGGCCGGTCCGCCGCCGCACCGTCCCTGATCCCAGCACGGCAACGTGCCCCCTGCGTGCACGATCAGCCCGGTCCCTCCGGTTCCCCCGGAGGGACCGGGCCCTTCTTGCGTTGCGGCGCCCGCAGTTGGGCGCCCAGCAGCCCCGACTCGTCATTCAAGCCGGGCCGTTCAGAAACCTCGCAGGTCACATCGGCGGGTTTAGTAGGCGGCGAGTCCGTGGACGTCGGTGCTGGTGAACAGCAGCCAGAACCGGGTACCGTCCCTGACGTCGGAGGCGGCCAGTCCCCAGGTGTTGGCGTAGACGGTGCGCCAGCCGTTGCAGTAGTAGTCGCCGCTCGTGGGATCGAAGCAGGTCTGCACGTCGATCGTCCGGGTCACCTTGACGTTGATGTCGTTGCAGTTGGACGTGGTGTACGTGGCGCTGGAGGGCGGCCAGTGGCCGTTGTCGTCGGTGCCGTTGATGGCCTTGGCGCTGCCGTAGCACGACGTGGCCAGTGCGGACGCCGAGGGTGCTGGGGCGAGGAACAGCCCGGCCAGGGCGGTGGCCGCCGCCGCGAGCGCGATCATCTTCTTCACGTGGCCCTCCCCTGTCGCGCGCAGAGAGTTCTGCGCGGTGGACGCCGGACCAGCATGACCGAACCAAGTGCGGGTGACAATGCCGTCCAAACCGCTATTTTCGGACAGCATGCTCACCGGGACGAGGCCCCTGGTCGAGGAATCGTCAAGAGCTGACAGCAGCGCTCGGTAGCCGGTGCCCCCGGTCACGACCTGGAGCCCGGCTCCTGTCCACAGGCACAGCGCCCCGTCACCGTGGCCCCTCGCGGGGACGTCGTGATCGTGACCTGAGCCGTCCGCACGGCCACCGGAACCTGAGTATCAGCATCGATGTCAGTGCCCCGCGCTACGGTGCGCGCAACTGACCGCTTGTCCCTCTCCGGGAGGAATCATGGCCTCGCGTCTCAACCCGTACCTCATGTTCGCCGGTGACGCCCGGCAGGCGTTGGAGTTCTACAAGGAGGTCTTCGGCGGCACCCTGGCGCTCAACACCTACGGCGAGTCCGGTCAGAAGGACACGCCCATGACCGACAAGATCATGCACGGCATGCTCGAGACCCCCGGCGGTTTCACCCTGATGGGCGCCGACACCCCCTCGAGCGAGCACCACCCGGGAAACACCTTCTCGGTGAGCCTGAGCGGCGACGACGAGGCCGAGCTGCGCGGCTGCTGGGAGAAGCTGTCGACCGGCGGCTCGGTGTCCGTCCCGCTGGAGAAGCAGATGTGGGGCGATGTGTTCGGCATGTGCACGGACCGCTTCGGCATCCCCTGGATGGTCAACATCACCCAGCCGCAGAGCTGAAGCGGGCCTCGTGCAGCGGCCGGGCGCACACGCCGGCGCCCGGCCCCGCCGCCTGACCGGCTCGAACGGACAGCACCGCCCACCACCAGTGATCCGCGCCGGCGGCTCGCGCCGCCTGGCCGAGCGGGATCCGGTGCACCCCGTCACCGCGACGCGCACCGGCCCGCACGGCCGGCAGCCCGTCACCGGCGCCACCCCGCACCCCCCTACACCCCACACCCCCCCTACACCCCACACCCCCCTACACCCCGCACCCCCTACACCCCGCACCCCCCTACACCCCGCACCCCAAACCCCGCACCCCCGTACACCCGCACCCCCCTACACCCCGCACCCCCGTACGCCCCGCGCCCCGGTACGGTCCGGGCAGCATGTCGCGTCGGCACCCTGACGCTCCTGTCGAGGGGCGGACATCACCCGGGAGGAACAGCAGACTCCGCTGGTCCCTGCTGTCTGTTCGACCGGGCAGGAGCCCGGTCGCTGACCGCGTCGGCAGCCGGGCACGGGCCGTCGCCGGGCACGGGCCGTCATCGGTGACGGTCCGCCACGGGCCGTGAGGCGTCACGGCCCGTGCGGGCCGGCCGAAGCGAAGCTCTGCAGCAGGCCGGACACCCACTTCGCTGCCGGCAGACCGGCTGGAGCGCGCCACGGTGTGCCAGGATCAGGGCATGGGGAAGGACATCGCGGTGCGTCGCCTCGACCTCGGGTACGTCATCCGGCCCGCTTCGGAGACCGGCGGCCCCCAGCCGCGGGTGGAACCCGTACTGGCCTACCTGGTGCGACACGACCAGGGTCTGATCCTCTTCGACACCGGCATCGGCACCGCGGACCCGGAGACCGAAGCCCACTACCGGCCCCGACGCCGTGCGCTGCAGGAAGCCCTCTCCGACGCGGGAGTAGCCCTCGGCGACATCTGCCTCCTCGTCAACTGCCACCTGCACTTCGACCACTGCGGCGGGAATCCTCTGCTGGGCGGCAAGCCCATCCTGGTCCAGGACGTGGAACTGGCCACCGCCCGCCGGGGCAACCACACCTTCGATGACCTTGTCGACTTCCCCGGCGCAACCTACGAGGAACTCGCCGGGGAGAGCGAGTTCTGGCCAGGCGTCTGGGTCATTCCCACACCCGGGCACACCCAGGGGCATCAGTCCCTGGTCCTGCGAAAGGACGACGGCACCGTGGTCCTGGCCGGCCAGGCACACGACTTCGCCTCCCAGTTCGCATCGGACCACCTGGCCCGCCACGCCGCACACGAGGGAGCGCAACAGCCTCTTCCGCCCTACCGGCACTGGCTGGACCGGCTCGCCGACTTCGACCCACGGCGCGTGCTGTTCGCCCACGACTGCTCGGTCTGGGAACCCTCGCACGGCAGCCTCTGAGACCGAGCCGGGCCGAAACGGCATCGCCTCCCGGCCGGCGGTCCTCATCGAAGCCTTCACAGACGGGCCGGGCCGGGCCCGTCCCAGGGTTCCCGTCCTCCGTGCCCGTCCTCCGTGCCCGTTCTCCGTGCCCGTAATCAGCGGCGTTCCACGGCCGTGAATCGTGGCCAGTGCGGTGGACGCACCAGGCGTTGCCCGAAACGCTCGCGCCGGCGGCACGCGAGGCGCGGGCTGCCCACTGGTCCTGGGACAGGATCTCGAACCGCCCTCCGGGGAACCCCGGACGGTGAAGCGCTGCGCCGTGACGTCGCGGGCGGCCAGGACACCGCCCCATGAGGAGAGGCCGCGGCGGGCGCGGTCCGCCAGCCACCGGCAGGCGAGCGCAGCAGGCGCCGGCAGCGCCTGCGGGGGTACGGCGAGGCGCTCGCCGCCTTGCCGTACCCCCGCCCGTACAACGCCCCACCAAGGCCGTGCGCCGCCCACGTCTGCGCCGCCGCCCGTGACAAGCCCACCGCGACCCGCGCGGCACTCACCCTTCACGGCCGGCACAGAGCTGCACGGCGCCGCACAGGGCCCATACAGGCGCAGGACAGGCGGGCGAAAAGGAGACGATATAGCATAATTTGTTGGTCGCGGAGTGTGATCGCTGATGACGGACGGCTGCCGGGCGTGAGGCGAAGCGGCTGGATGCCCATGGAGGCTGTGTCCCTCCTTCGACGCCGGTGAGGGCTTCGCATGGTTCACCCCATGGACGACCAGCAGTCGTGTTCCGGTGGCGGCGGGCCCGGGTCCGCCGTGCCGGTGGTCGGATGCCCAGCGGCCTTGCGGGACCTGCTCCCCATGGCGGTGTGGGCCAGTGATCACGACGGGCGGGTGTGGCAGTGGGCGCTGGCCCGCGGAGGATCTGCTGGGCTGGCAGGCCGGGGACATGCTGGGCCACTACGGGCTTGCCTTGCTGGTTCCGCAGTTCCCGGGCCGGGGCGGGTGGTTACCCGGTCCTGTTCGTGGACGCTATCAACGTCAAGATCAGGGACGGGCAGGTCGCGAACCGTCCCATCTACGTGGTGATGGCCGTGACAGTGGACGGCACCCGCGACATCCTCGGCATCTGGGCCGGCGACGGCGGCGAGGGCGCGAAGTACTGGCTGCACGTGTTCACCGAGCTGAAGAACCGCGGCCTGGACGACGTGCTGATGCTGGTATGCGACGGCCTCAAGGGCCTTCCCGAGGCCGTGGAGACCGTCTGGCCTCGCACGATTGTCCAAACGTGCGTGGTTCACCTGCTGCGGAATTCGTTCCGTTACGCCGCCCGTCAGGACTGGGACAAGGTCGCCAAGGCCCTCAAGCCCGTCTACACCGCACCCAGCGAGGATGCGGCCACGGAGCGGTTCTTGGAGTTCCAGGAGTCCTGGGGCGCCAAGTACCCGGCGATCGTGAAGCTGTGGTCGGACGCCTGGGCCGAGTTCGTGCCCTTCCTCTCCTTCGACGTCGAGATACGCAAGGTCATCTGCAGCACGAACGCGATCGAGAGTGTCAACGCCCGCATCCGCAAGGCCGTCCGCGCTCGCGGACACTTCCCGAATGAGGCCGCCGCCCTCAAGTGCATCTACATGGCGCTGATGAGCCTGGACCCGACCGGGAAGGGCCGCAAGCGGTGGACCATGCGCTG
>NZ_JBVHHL010000044.1:0-62522 GCF_055561075.1 Streptomyces sp. NPDC022910 | reverse complement strand
AACGTCACCCGCTCCCGCCTGGGACGACTCGTTCGCCAGGGATTCCTCGAGCAACCCGGACGTGGCCGCTATCAGAAACGGACTTAACGCCCTCTGACAGCAGCTGATGGGTCATCACGGCGCTACGCCCCAGTCGAGTCGCCATCAGGCCAGGAGGGCCCACACCGTCAGGCCAATTCACGGGACAGCAAGCCTGAGGCAGCTCAGCTGGGCGAATGCCCCTCTCAGCTCCCAAGCGGTTCACCATGGCCCTTTCCGCCAGCCCTCACGCGGCGCGTGACCATCCGTCTCTCACCTGCGGAAACAGCCCCGGTCACGCCAAGCGGAGCTCTGCCGACGAATGGCGAAAAGCAGCGGAAGCGCACTCACAGCCATAGTGCGCCGGCGCCGCCCCTTCGAACCGTGGTTCTGCGACCATGACCCGGGGGCGTCACAGGGGCGGGAGGCACTGGTAGGCACTGATCAACCCGCCGCCGCGACGCCTCGGCCAACCGAGCCCCCACGGGACGAATTCTCAAGGCGGTGTCATCGCGGTCCTGCGAGGACAGCGCCACGGTTGTAGGGCCGGGCCGAAGAAACCCCCGCTGGCCTCCGCCAGCGCTGGATCCAGCCTTGGTGCAGCCCGGTCAGGACAGTCTTCTGCGGCCCGTCGTCGCCTCTCGAAGCAGTGCCGAGGCCGTCATCGTCGTACAAGCGCAACATGCGAGCAGCGCTCATCACCACGAACCTTCGAACCAAGATCCGGACCATACCCGGACCAGCCGTCCGCAGCTTGTGGCGATCAGAGCTGTTTTCGCTGGTCAAACCGCATCTGAGCCGTGTACCACCAGCAGACGAAGAACATTCTTTGTTCTTACAGCCCTCAGAAACTTGGCTTCTTCTAGAGCCTGAAGTCGCGTTGCCTGGAGGCATCGTTACGCTCCAGGCAACCCGACACGGTCGGTACCCACCGTAAGCAACTGAGGTCTTCGAGTTACTTTCTGACATCCAAGGGACTTACCGCCGGACCAGTCGCGGACCAACAGCGCCGAAGGACACCACTCCACGAGCCGCCCGCTCACGAGCGCAGCGACCCGCCGATACTCGGCAGCCGCGCCCAAACAGCCAGCAGTTCTGGGAGAGCTCTTCGACCTCCTGGTCGTCCTAAACGAATCCGCTTCGCGAGCGAAGGCTGCTCGCGGCGAGAACTGGCCTGCCGACGTGCACGAGCTGCCGAAGACCACGAAGAGGACAGCAGCCCGGAAAGGGCCGGGTATGAAGCGCTCCTCCCACCACACCAACCATTGCATCCCCTTTTAGCATTTTTACTCCAAATATCGGATACGCGGCTGAAGATAGGCGAGCGGGCCGTCAGCAGCCGCGCTCACACGCCGCCATGACCGAATCATGGAATTTCGGGTGAGCCGGCCCTTCGGAGATCCCACTCCCCCGGGCAGACGATCCCCGACCACGGGCGGGCCGGCCGTGGCCACGCTCCGTCCACGCACCACGCGCCACTGCCAACCCTCCGTGCGGCGGTGTTCGTGCTCGTCGGGACGGCGCTCGGGGTGCGTGCGCATCACCTGATCACCCGAGGGGCCGCTGCCGCGGCGGCAGTCCGCGCCAGCGGCCACGGCACTCTTCGCGGTGAACCTGGCCGCCACCGCGACGCCCGCGCTCGCCCGCTCGCCACTCGCGGTGCGCGGTGCCGCGCAGGCAGCGCTGCACTTGTGGCTCATAGCGCAGTACGGATACCCACTCGACCTGGCACGACCGGGCGCACGCCTCGTCGACGACGAACCGCCGTGCCCGCACAACCGACCTCAGCGGGCCCACGCCCGCAGGACCGTCCAGGTCTTCCACCCGGACCGCCGACCGTGCCCTTGATGAGCTTGATCAGCTTGATCAGCGAGTGACGCCGAGCGCGTCCTCTTCCGCCTGGTCCGCGTCGGCGGCGTCGCTGAGCCCGAGGCGCAGGTGCTCGATGTGGTACACGGCCTGATCAAGCAGTTCGGCCACATGGTTGTCGTACAGCGCGTAGATCACCGAGCGGCCCTGGCGCCGGCCCACGACCAGGCCGAGGTTGCGCAGCAGGCGCAGCTGGTGGGAGCAGGCGGACTGCTCCATACCGACCTCGGAGGCGAGTTCGGTGGCGGCGCAGGGTCCCTCGCGCAGGCGGGAGAGGATCAGCAGCCGGGAAGGCGTGGCCAGGGCCTGGAGGGTGGTGGCCACGCGGAGGGCACTGTCCGCGTCCAGACGGGTGCGCGGCACTGCGTTCTTCACGGGAGCTGCTCCATGGCCCATGCCAGCCATCATACAAGTGATACTTGAAGACCTCTTCATATGTATCTGTATTGTGGATGGGTCGGTATGCCCTGCCCAGACCTGCCCAGATGAGGGGTTCTTCGTCATGTCTTCCGCCCTGACCGAGAGACCCGCGCCCACCGTGACCGCGCGTCCGGACGCCGCCCCACGGCGACG
This sequence comes from Streptomyces sp. NPDC022910, assembly GCF_055561075.1. Lineage (NCBI taxonomy): Bacteria > Bacillati > Actinomycetota > Actinomycetes > Kitasatosporales > Streptomycetaceae > Streptomyces > Streptomyces sp. NPDC022910. The sequence goes on along the minus strand of NZ_JBVHHL010000044.1, from coordinate 60,062 downwards.
GACCCGGGTCTTCGCGCTGCCCGAGGCCCGTTGGGCCGCAGCGGCCACGGTGCTGTTCTTGCTCGCGCTCCCGCTGCAACTGACTGGCGCGCCCGTCTGGGTGTGGGGTTCGCTGTACGCGCTCGCCTACGCCGCCGGCGGCTGGGAGTCCGCGCTGGCCGGGCTGCAGGCGCTGCGGGAGAAGACCCTCGACGTCGACCTGCTGATGATCGTGGCGGCACTGGGTGCGGCGGCCGCGGGCCAGGTGCTGGACGGTGCCCTGCTGATCGTCATCTTCGCCACTTCCGGCGCCCTGGAGGCGCTGGCCACCGCGCGCACCGCCGACTCGGTGCGCGGGCTTTTGGACCTGGCCCCGGCCACCGCGACCCGGCTGCTCGACCGCACTGAAGAAACCGTGCCCACCTCGGAGCTCGCCGTCGGCGACACGATCCTGGTGCGGCCCGGCGAGCGGATCGGCGCCGACGGCCGGGTACTGGACGGGGCGAGCGACGTCGACCAGGCCACCATCACCGGTGAGCCGCTCCCGGTCGCCAAGGAGCCGGGCGACGAGGTGTTCGCCGGCACCCTCAACGGCGCAGGCGCACTCCGCGTCAACGTCGAGCGCGACGCCTCGGTCTCGGTGATCGCCCGCATCGTGCAGATGGTCGAGGAGGCGGCCGAAACCAAGGCGCCCACCCAGCTGTTCATCGAGAAGGTCGAACAGCGTTATTCCGTCGGAATGGTGGCGGCGACCGTCGCCGTGTTCGCGGTGCCGCTCGCCTTCGGTGCCGCACTGACCGGCTCGCTGCTGCGGGCCATGACCTTCATGATCGTCGCCTCGCCGTGCGCGGTGGTGCTGGCGACCATGCCGCCGCTCCTGTCGGCGATCGCGAATGCCGGACGGCACGGTGTACTGGTCAAGTCCGCCGTGGTGATGGAACGCCTCGGCCAGGTCGACGCGGTCGCCCTGGACAAGACCGGCACGCTCACCGAGGGCACCCCGCGCGTGACCGACATCCGGCCGCTGCCCGGCTCCGGCGTGGACGAGGAAGAGTTGCTGGTCCTTGCCGCAGCGGCCGAGCACCCCAGCGAGCACCCGCTGGCCCGGGCCGTCGTGGACTCCGCCCGGGCCCGTGGTCTCGTTCTGCCCGTCGCGGAGGACTTCACCTCCGCCCCCGGCATCGGAGTCACCGCCACCGTCGACGGCCGCAAGATCGCGGTCGGTGCCCCCGCCCGGCTGCTGTCCGGTGCCGAGAACGCGCACACCGCCGTGGTCGCCGAACTGGAGGACGGCGGGCGCACCGCGGTGCTGGTGGTGGCCGACGGCACGCCGGCCGGAATCCTGGGCATCGCCGACCGGCTGCGCCCGGACGCCGCCGCCACCGTCGCCGCGCTCACCGCGCTCACCGGCACCGCCCCGATGCTGCTCACCGGCGACAACCCCCGCGCCGCCGCCCGCCTGGCCGGCGAAGTCGGCATCACCGACGTGCGCGCCGGGCTGCTCCCGCAGGACAAGGTGGCAGCGGTCAGAGAACAGCAACAGGCAAACCGCAAGGTTCTGGTCGTCGGCGACGGCGTCAACGACGCGCCCGCCCTGGCCGCCGCCCACACCGGCGTCGCCATGGGCCGGGCCGGCTCCGACCTCGCCCTGGAGACCGCCGACGCGGTCGTCGTCCGCGACGAACTGGCCACCGTGCCTGCCGTGGTGGCCCTTCCCGCCGGGCCCGCCGCCTGGTCGTGCAGAACCTCGTCATCGCCGCCGTGTTCATCTCCGGCCTCGTCGTCTGGGACCTGGCCGGCACCCTCCCCCTGCCTCTCGGCGTCCTCGGCCACGAGGGCTCGACCGTCATCGTCGGCCTCAACGGCCTGCGGCTGCTGCGCGAGGCCGCGTGGACCCGGGCTCTCACGGCGGGGCGACGCTGACCCGTTGCGCCCCACGGCCCGCTGCACCTGCGCCGGTGCGGCGGGCCGTTGCCGTCTGACCGCTTGGACAGGACTTCCGGCCGCAGAGACGTCACCGAGCAACACATGACTGACGATTCATATGGACATGGATTTCATTTTCATCTACGGTGGAGTGTGCCGACTCGGCACGAACCAATAGGGGGTGATGCGCCATGGGCGGCCGGATGACCCGGCAACGCAAGGCGGTCACGCGGACACTCGCGGGCTGCCAGGACTTCGTGTCGGCCCAGGAGTTGTACGCCCTTTTGGTGGCCGGCGACCACGAGATCGGTCTGACCACCGTCTACCGCGCCCTGCGCGAGCTGGAGGCGGACGGCGCCGTGGACGTCGTACGCGACGAGACGATCGGGCGGCTCTACCGGCTGCGCCCCGCCGACGGGCACCGCCACTACCTGATGTGCCGTGACTGCGGCCGCAGCCGGCCAGTGGACTCCGAGGTCGTCGAGGAGTGGGCGGGCCGGATCGCCGCCGACACCGGCTTCGCCGCGGTCGAGCACACCGTCGAACTCACCGGCGTCTGCGCCGCCTGTCTGCCCCGCACGCACGGAGGCCGGCCGTCCAGGGACCAAGGAGAAGAACCGTCATGCCACTGGGATCGCGCCCCGGCCCCCCAGGCCCCAGTCCGCAGATGCGCGAGCTGAAGGAAACCGTGCGCGCCCTGCTCGGACTCGATGACGACACCGCCGTCATGGTCCGCCAGCTCACCTGCACGGAACCGGGCTGCCCGCCGCTTGAAACGGTCGTCGCCGTGCTGCCGATAGAGGGCGAGCCCCGCCGCTGGACCCTGCACCGCCCCGCCGACCAGATCACCGAGGACGACCTGCGCGCCACCCTGCTCGCCCCTGAACAGCACGACTAGGAGACTGACTTGACCACCCTCGAACCCAGCGAGCCGCATGACGAGCGGGTCCCTGTCACCGTCCTGACCGGCTTCCTCGGCTCCGGAAAGACCACCCTCCTCAACCGCATCCTCACCGAGAACCACGGCATGAAGATCGCTGTCATCGAGAACGAGTTCGGCGAGGTCGGCATCGACGACGCCCTCGTCCTCGACGCCGAGGAAGAGATCTTCGAAATGAACAACGGCTGCATCTGCTGCACCGTGCGCGGAGATCTGATCCGCATCCTGGGCGCGCTGATGCGTCGGCGCGAGAAGTTCGACCGCATCCTCATCGAGACCACCGGGCTCGCCGACCCCGCGCCCGTCGCGCAGACCTTCTTCATGGACGACGAAATCGCCTCCCAGCTGCGGCTGGATGCCATCGTCACGCTCGTCGACGCCGCTCACGTGCTCCAACACCTGGACGAGGTCAAGCCCGAGGGCGTGGAGAACGAGGCCGTCGAGCAGATCGCCTTCGCCGACCGGATCGTGCTCAACAAGACCGACCTGGCCGACGAGAAGACGATCACCGCGGTCGAGGCCCGAGTACGGTCGATCAACGCCCCGGTGCAGATCCTGCGCGCCCAGCACGCCGCGATCGACCTCCACCAGGTTCTCGACGTGGGCGCGTTCGACCTGGAGCGGGTGCTCGCCGACGACCCCGCCTTCCTCACCGAGACCGAACACCAGCACGACACCACCGTCACCTCGGTCGGCATCGAGCTGGAAGGGGAACTCGACGAGGACCGGCTCAATGCCTGGCTCGGCACCCTGCTGCGTACCAAGGGCGTCGACCTCTTCCGCTCCAAGGGCATCCTCGCCATCGCCGGAGCGCCCAAGCAGTACGTCTTCCAGGGCGTGCACATGCTGCTGGACGGCACCTTCGGACGCGACTGGAGGGAAGGCGAATCCCGAACGAACAAGCTGGTGTTCATCGGCCGTGACCTCGACCGCGCGGTCCTCGAACGCGGTTTCGCCGACTGCCTGGCCACGGCGGGAGCGGTCGCGTGAGTACGACGGTTCAGTCCCCGCTCGCCTGGGAGGCCGGCGTCGATGACGCACCCGTCGCGCTCAGCGCACGGGGCGATCTTCTCGCCGTCGCGGGGGCCGAGGGGACCGTGAAGGTCCTCGACGCAGCCATGGGCGCCGAGATCGGGTCGTTCGACCTCCCCGGAGGCGCACTCGCGGTGGCGGTGTCCCCGGATGCCGGGCATGTGGTGGCGACCGGCCCGCTGGGATACGCACTGTGGCGCCGCTCCGACGGGCATACGACGGTGCGGGAGCCCGGCGCCTGGTCGGCCGCCGCTGCCTGGGCCGACAGTACTCGCGTCGCGGTCGCCGCCGGCCGTCGCGCGCTCGTACTCGACGCGGACGGCGGCGAGTTGTGGCGTACGGAACCCGCCGCGTCCACGGTCACCGACCTCGCCTGGATGCGGCAGGGGCGGCGCCTGGCCGTGGCCGCGTACGGCGCCGTGCGCTGCCACGAACGGCACACCCAGATGCCGGTCGCCACCTACCCCTACGTGGGCTCCCACCTTGCACTCGCCGTCGCACCCACCGGCAAGTGGATCTGCAGCGGCAACCAGGACGCCTCCATCCACATCTGGCGCGCCCGCGACGGCGGCGAGCTGACCATGTCCGGCTACCCGGAGAAGGTCTCCCGGCTCGCCTTCGACGACACCGGCTTCTGGCTGGCCGCCGACGGCGCACCCGACGTGACCGTGTGGGACTTCTCCGGCAAGGGCCCGGAGGGCACGGCACCGCGCTCGCTGCGCTGCCACGAGACAGTCACCGCGCTCGCCTGGCGGCCGGGCGCGGCCGGGCACCTCGCCAGCGGCGGCGCCGACGGGACCGTAGCCCTGTGGTATGCCACGGCCGGGCGGCCGCAGGCACGCCTGCGGCCGGTGCGCGAACTGGACGGCACTGGTGCGGCGGTTGCGGCGCTGGCCTGGGCGGGCCCACACCTGCTGGCCGTCGCGTGGCAGGACGGCCGTATCCGGACCTACGGCGTGCCGTCCCGGACCGCGCTGTGAACCGCTCCGTGATCCGGGCGGCCGCTCCCCGGCCGTGCACCCTCGTCGTGTGCCGGGGCTGCTGCTGCGGCAACCCGCGCAAGCACCCGGGCACCGACCACGCCTGGCAACTGGACCGGCTGCGCGCCGGCGCGGCGGAAGGCGGCTTCCAGGTCCGTACGACCGACTGCCTCGGCCCCTGCGACCAGGCCAACGTCATCGTCGTCCAGCCCTCGACCGCCGGGCGCCGGGCCGGAGGACGAGCCGTCTGGGTCGGCTTCGCGATGGACGACGACTGCACCGACGACCTGCTGCGCTGGGCAGCACAGGGCGGACCCGGCATCGCCGAACCACCCGCCACCCTGGCCCTGCAGCTCATCCGCCCACCGCGCGAGGCCCGCACCCGTGCACGCCGATGACCTCGAGCCGGGCGGCCGCGACGTCCTCGCGGCCGCCCGGCTCGACGAAGCCACCGCCGCCTCGGTCGCCGCGACGCTCCAGGCCCTTGCCACGCCGTCGCGTCTGCTGATCCTCACCACCCTGCGGCAGCGCCCGTACCCGGTCGGCGAACTCGCCGCCGCCGTCGGCATGGAACAGTCCGCCGTCTCCCACCAACTGCGCCTGCTACGCGCGCTCGGCCTGGTCACGGGGCGCCGCGACGGTCGCCGCATCGTCTACAGCCTGTACGACGACCACGTCGCCCAGCTCCTCGACCAGGCCGTCCACCACATCGAGCACCTGCGCCTGGGGGTGCGCGACCTGGGCTGACCGCGGATCCCAGCCGTCGCACCGTCCTCAGGCGTTGAATACATGCATGAGTTGCTATATATTAACTTCGCGATGGGTGGTCTGCGGGAGACCGCCCGCAGACCACCGAACAGCAACCCAGGAGCAGGACATGACCAGCGCCACCGAGCACCGCACGCACGACGGCCACACCCACACCCACGGCGAGGGCTGCGGCCACGTCGCCGTCCCGCACGGCGATCACACCGACTACGTGCACGACGGCCACCTTCACAAGTCGCACGACGGTCATGCCGACGAGTGCGCGACCGTCGGCCACACCACCCATGAGGGCCACGACCACCAGCACGGCGAGGACTGCGGCCACGTGGCCGTGCCGCACGAGGGCCATGTCGACTATGTGCACGACGGCCACCGCCACGCCGCCCACGAGGGACACTGGGACGACCACTGAGCCGACCCTGGATCCGCGGCTTCACGAACCGAGAACCATTTTCACATGCTAATGTATGCATGTGACGACTCCCGCTTCTCCGACACCGCCGATGGACGAGCCGATGCGGGCCTTGCAGCCGGCCAGTGACCTTCTCAGGGCGCTGGCCTCGCCCGTCCGCATCGGCATCGTCCGTGAACTGTCCCGGGGCGGGAAGTACGTCCACGAACTGGTCGACGCCCTGGGGGTGAGCCAGCCGCTGGTCTCCCAGCACCTGCGCGTCCTGCGCACCTCCCGCATCGTGACGGCGCGGCGTCAGGCCCGGGAGATCCAGTATGTCCTCACCGATGACCACGTCGCCCACATAGTGTTGGACGCCATCCGTCACTCCCAGGAGTAGCCCGTCAGTTGAGGTGGGCGACCTGTCGCGGCGCAGGGGCCGCGCGGAGCCGGTCGGGCAGCGTGCCGTCGTCGGGAATCCCGGCCCGCAGCCACACTCCGACCTCCCCGACGTCGGCCTCGGTCACGAGCGGGCCCAAGCGTACGACGGCCCCAATGGGCCTGCGGTCGGCCCCGCACGGCTGCACGGCGGCATGCAGGCCGCGGACGCTCCGGCAGTGCAGCACCTTCCCCAGGCAACCTGTGGAGACCATCACCCCGTGCGGGCAGCCCCGGACCGCGCGGCGCAGCCCGTCCATCACCCGCCCGGTCGCCCCTGCATGACATGAGCCGCAGACGACAAGAGCGAAAGGGCGGCCCTGACGGTCGCCTGCCGCATCACCCTTCTCCGCGCCTCCTCCGTACGGGTCAAAGACATCCCCTGTTTGCGCCACGGGTGACCCAACTTGCCTGGTGATCCCTCAAGTTGGAGCACGCGTGATTTGACACCATCCCGACTCGCCACCAGCCTATGCACATGACATCCATTTTCAATAGGAGTGGCTGAGTTATGCGCGTTGCCTTCGTGGGCAAGGGCGGCAGCGGCAAGACGACCTTGTCCGCCCTCTTCTCCCGTCACCTGACGCACTCAGGTGCGCCCGTCGTCGCGATCGACGGCGACATCAACCAGCACCTGGCCCACGCCCTCGGCCTCGGCGAGGACGAGTCGTTCGCCGCCCCGCCGCTCAGCGCGCGGACCGGCGAGATCAAGGACTACCTGCGGGGCACCAACCCACGGATCGCCTCGCGCGAGGCCATGGTCAAGACGACGCCACCCGGACGCGGCTCCCGGCTGCTGCGGCTGCTCGGCGACGATGAGATCCACGCCCACCATGTCCAGGAGGTCGACGGCGTGCCGCTCATGGTCACCGGCGCCTTCGGCGAGAGCGACCTCGGGGTGGCCTGCTACCACTCCAAGCTCGGCACGGTCGAGCTGTATCTCAATCACCTCGTCGACGGCCCCGGCGAGTACGTCGTCGTTGACATGACCGCCGGAGCCGACGCCTTCGCCTCCGGCCTGTTCACCCGCTTCGACATGACGTTCCTGGTCGTGGAGCCGACCCGCAAGAGCGTCTCCGTCTACCGCCAGTACCGCGACCACGCCGCCGAGTTCGGCATCCCCATCGCGGTCGTCGGCAACAAAGTCACCGGCGAGGACGACCTGCTCTTCCTCAAGGAGCACGTCGGCGACGACCTGCTCGCCCACTGCGTGCAGTCTTCCTACGTCCGCGCCCACGAACAGGGCCGCGGCCACGGCGCGCTCGAACCGCACAACACCCACACGCTGGACCGGCTGCGCGAGGCGGTGGACGCCCGCCCCAAGGACTGGACGGCCTTCCAGCAGCACGCCGTCGAGTTCCACCTGCGCAACGCCGCCGCCTGGGCCAACGAGGCCACCGGTCAGGACCTCGCCGCCCAGGTCGACCCGGACTTCCAGCACGGCCCCTCAGCACTGGCCGCCCTCGCCTGACCCTCGCCCGTCTCAAGCACCGAACCACAGAACAGGACAGCCTTATGTCGCTCGACGTCTCCCCGCAGCTGCTCGCCAAAGCCGAGAACGGCGAGGTGCGGGAAGCGGACTTCGTGGAAACCATCCGCACGTCCCTGCCGTACGCCTACAGCCTCATCGCCCGCCTGGCGGACGAACTGCGTTCCGGTAAGGCAGAGTTCGCGGACAACCAGACCCCGCCGCCCTCCGAGAAGGAACGCGGCCAGCTGCTGCGCGCACTGTCCAGCGACGCGATCCGCGGCAGCCTGGAACGCCACTTCGACATCGCCCTCGCTTTCCAGAACTGCCACAGGGTGGCCGCCTTCCGCCCTGAGGCTCGCGGCGGCGAAACGCACACCCGCTTCACCTCCCTGCGCGCGCAGATCCTCAACCAGTCGCCGGAGTTCCGCGACTGCTGAACCGCTGACGGCGGGGTCAGTGGATCGCGAACACGCTCCCGGGCGGTCGTACACCCGGTCGAGAGGTGGCAATGATTTTCATCACGTTGAAATGAAAATCATTCCCATCTAGCGTGGAGAGTGTCGCCACACGGTCGACGCGTGCCCGCCGCGCGTCCGGCATCGCCCGAAGGAGCTCCCGCATGTCCACCGCCCCCGCCTCCCGTTCCGTCCGGCCGACCGCGAGGATCGCACTGGTCACCGCGACGGCCGCCCTGACGGCCGTGACGGCGACCGCCTGCTCGACCTCCTCCTCGCACACCAGCAACACGGCCGCGACCGGCAGTGGCAGCGGCTCGGGCAAGACGATCCAGGTGGTGGCGGCGGAGAACTTCTGGGGCAGCATCGCCTCGCAGCTCGGCGGCAGCCACGTGAAGGTGACCAGCGTCATCACCAACCCGGCCACCGACCCGCACGACTACGAGCCGACGGCTGCCGACGCCCGCACCGTGGCCGGCGCCCGGTACACGATCGTCAACGGCATCGGCTACGACGCCTGGGCCGACAAGCTCCTGGCCGCCAACCCCGGCACCGGACGCACCCAGCTCAAGGTCGGCGACCTGGTCGGCATCAAGCCGGGCGGCAACCCGCACCGCTGGTACTCCCCGGACAACGTCCACCAGGTCATCGAGAAGATCACCGCCGACTACAAGAAGATCGACCCGGCCGACGCCTCCTACTTCGACCAGCAGAAGACGACCTACGAGACGAAGACGCTCGCCGGCTACAACAAGCTCATCGCCGACATCAAGGCGAAGTACGCGGGCACCCCGATCGGCGCTTCCGAGTCCATCGTCACGCCGCTCGCCGAGAGCCTGGGGCTGAAGATGCTGACCCCGGAGACGTTCCTGGACGCCATGAACGAGGGCTCCGACCCCACGGCCAAGGACAAGGCCACCATCGACCAGCAGATCAAGAGCAAGAAGATCAAGATCTACGTCTACAACTCCCAGAACTCCACGCCGGACGTGCAGGCGCAGGTCAAGCAGGCCAAGGCGGAAGGCATCCCGGTCGCCACCGTCACCGAGACCCTCACCCCCGCCGGCGCCTCCTTCCAGCAGTGGCAGACCAGCGAACTCCAGGGCATAGAGCAGGCCCTGGCCAAGGCCACCGGGAAGTGAACTGAAGCCATGAACCCGATAGCGAAGGCCCGCGAGGCCGTCACACACGCCCACACCGTCCCTAACCGCCGCACAGGCGGCCACGACACGGCATCAGCCAGCGGAGGCGATCCGGTGGTCGCCCTGCGCGGGGCGGCCGTGCGGGTCGGCGGCCGGACGTTGTGGTCGGGTGTGGACCTTCGCATCGGGGCCGGCGAGTTCACCGCGGTGCTCGGCCCCAACGGCGTCGGCAAGTCGACCATGATCAAGGTGCTGCTGGGCGCTCTGCCGACGGCGGCCGGCGAGGTTCAGGTGCGCGGGGCCCGCCCCGGGCAGGCCAACGACCGCATCGGCTATCTGCCGCAGCGGCGCAGCTTCGACGCCAACCTGCGCATCCGCGGCGTGGATGTGGTGCGCATGGGCCTGGACGGTGACCGGTGGGGGGTGCCGCTGCCGTTCCCGAGCGCGCGTCGGCGGTCCGCCCGTGCGCGGGTGGACGAGGTGATCGAGCTGGTCGGGGCGTCGGCCTACGCCCACCGGCCGATCGGGCAGTGCTCCGGCGGCGAGCAGCAGCGGCTTCTGATCGCCCAGGCACTGGTCCGAAGGCCCGAACTGCTCCTGCTCGACGAGCCGCTGGACAGCCTCGACCTGCCCAACCAGAGCGCGGTCGCCGCGCTGATCGGGCGCATCTGCCACCAGGAGGGCGTGTCGGTGGTCATGGTCGCCCATGACGTGAACCCGATACTCCACCACCTGGACCGGGTGGTGTACCTGGCCGAGGGCGGCGCCGCCACCGGCACACCGACCGAGGTCATCACCTCCGAGACGCTGACCCGGCTGTACGGCACACCGGTCGAGGTGCTGCGGACCTCGGACGGTCGGCTGGTCGTGGTGGGCCAGCCGGAGCCGCCCGCGGTGCACACCGACCGGCACGACACCCCCGGGAGCGGTCATGCTGCTGGCTGAGACAGGGGCACCCACCTGGTCGTGGAACCTCCTGGCCGACTTCCAGGAGATGTGGTCGTACCCGTTCATGGTGAATGCTTTCCGCGCGGGTGCGGTCGTGGCCGTGGTCTCCGGGGTCGTGGGGTGGTTCGTGGTGCTGCGGCGGCAGACGTTCGCCGCGCACACCGTCTCCACCGTCGCCTTCCCCGGCGCCGCCGGGGCCCTCCTGCTCGGAGTGAGCGCGGTCTACGGCTACTTCGCCCTGTGCGTGGCCGCCGCGCTGGTCATCGCTGCCCTGCGGGGCGGCGGTGAGCACGAGGAGTCGGCGCTCACGGGGACGGTGCAGGCGTTCCTGCTGGCCTGCGGCTTCCTGTTCACCGCCCTGTACAGAGGGCTGTTGGAGGGACCGCAGACCATCCTCTTCGGCACCTTCCTGGGAATCACCTCCTCCCAAGTGACCGTACTGATGGTGGTCGGTGCGGTGGTGCTCGCAGTGCTCGCGCTGATCGGACGGCCCCTGCTGTTCGCATCCGTCGACCCGCAGGTCGCCGCAGGACGCGGGGTGCCGGTCCGCACCCTGTCGGTGGTCTTCCTGGTCCTCCTCGGTGCGGCCACCGCCGAGGCGAGCCAGATCACCGGAACCCTCCTGGTCTTCGCCCTCATGGTGATCCCGGCCGCCACCGCGCAAGTCCTCACCGCCCGCCCGGTGCTGAGCCTGGCCCTGGCCGTCCTGCTGGCCTTCGCCGCGACCTGGCTGGGGCTGACCGCCGCCTACTACTCGCCCTACCCTCTGGGCTTCTTCGTGACGACCATCGCCTTCGCCGGCTACCTGCTCGCCCAGGGCTGGCGCTCGCTGCGCGAGCTGCTCGACCGGGCCGGAGACGACCGGACCGGGGTTGTGACCACCGGCAGGGAGGTGGTCGTATGACCATCCTGCTCGCCGCCTCCCCGCTGTCCCAGCCGTTCTTCCAGCACGCCCTCTTCGCCGGGACCGCCGTCGCCGCCGCATCCGGACTGGTCGGCTACTTCCTGGTCCTGCGCGCCCAGGTTTTCACCGGCGACGCGCTCAGCCACGTCGCCTTCACCGGCGCGATGGCCGCCCTCGCCTGCGGTGCCGACCTTCGTCTTGGACTGTTCGCCGCCACGATCGGCATGGCGCTGCTGTTCGGCGCCCTTGGCCGCCGGGCACGGCCTGACGACGTGGTCATAGGGAGCGTCCTCTCCTGGATCCTGGGCCTGGGCGCCTTCTTCATCACCCTCTACACCACCTCCCGCAGAACCACCAACGGCACCGCCGGCGTCAGCGTGCTGTTCGGCTCCATCTTCGGCATCTCCGCCGGCAGCGCGATCGTCGCCGCCCTGGTGGCCACCGCGGTCGGCCTGCTGGTGGTCCTCATCGCCCGACCACTGCTGTTCGCCACGCTCGACGAGGCCGTGGCCGCCGCCCGCGGGGTACCGGTACGGCTGCTCGGGTACGGCTTCCTCGCTCTCGCCGGAATCAGTGCCGCCGAGGCCACCCAGGCGGTCGGCTCCCTGCTCCTGCTCGGCCTGCTCGCCGCCCCCGCCGGCGCCGCGATCCGCCTCACCGACCGCCCCTACCGTGCGCTCGCCCTCTCCGCCGGCCTGGCCGTGCTGGAGATGTGGGCGGGACTGTTCGCCTCCTACACGGTGCCGAAGATGCCACCGAGCTTCGCCATCATGGCCGCCGCCACGGCCGTATACGCCGCGACCTTCGCTGTACGACGACCCGCCCACGGTCCTCGTACGCGAACGACCGTCCCCGCCAGCACCTGAGTGAAGGCCCGCTGATGGAACGCGACCGACAGCACGCCCCCACACCATTGGCCGACGTCACGCTGATCGGTCGGCATACCCAGCAGCGCACCGTCGTGGTCGAGGCGCTCATCCAGGCCCAGGGATTCGTCGGCGCCCAGACGCTCCACAACCGTCTCGCCGCCGACGGCTCACCGGTCGGCCTCTCCACGGTCTACCGCACCCTGACCGCCCTGGCCTCCGCCGGCCGGGCCGACATGGTCCGCGACACCAGCGGCGAACGCCTCTTCCGCTACCGCCCGGGACCCGAACACCGCCACTACCTCATCTGCACCAAATGCGGCCTGAGCCGACCCGTCGACTCCGGCCCGGTGGAGGAATGGGCCGACACCATCGCACGAACCTCCGGGTTCGCGAACGTCCGGCACACGGTCGAGCTGTCCGGAGTATGCCCGGACTGCGGCCAGCGGCAGACGGCGGCCGAACCCCAGTGAACACCAGCGCCACTCCCCTTCCGGCGTGATCCCCGTCAAGGGCAGCAATCGCACCCCAAAGCACAGCCACAGGCATCCGCCTCCCGCCGGCCCGGCGCCCCGCGCGACGGCCGACGGCGTTGCGCAGCACCCCTCCCCACGCCACGCGTCACGCCCCTCCTTCACCGCGACCGCGGCGACGGCCAGGGCAGCGAGCGAATCGGCCCACGACCAGCCGAACACGGCATTGGCGACCAGGCCCAGCAGCAGCACCACCGACAAATAGGTGCACAGCAAAGTCTGCTTGGAGTCGGCCACGGCCGATGCGGAGCCCAGTTCCCGTCCGGCGCGGCGCTGGGCCGCCGACAGGACCGGCATGACCACGAGCGACAAGGCAGCCAGCACGATCCCAGGCAGCGAACGCGTGGCCTCACCTGTGCCGGTCAGGGCCCGTACGGCATCGACGGTGACGTACGCGGCGAGCGCGAAGAACGACAGCGCGATGATCCGCAACGCGGTCTTCTCGCGGGCCTCGCGCACCGCGTGCTCGCGCGCGGAGAACTGCCAGGCGACGGTGGCGGCGGAGGAGACCTCGATGACGGAGTCGAGACCGAAACCGATCAGCGCGGTGGACGAAGCCAGTGTCCCAGCCGTGAGGGCGACGGCCGCCTCGACGGCGTTGTAGGTGATGGTCGCGGCGACCAGCAACCGTATCCGCCGGGCAAGCACACCGCGCCTGGCCGGGTCGGGGCCGAGGGACAGGGACATCTCTGCGCTCACGGTCAGCAGCACCCCTTGTCGTCGGCATCGACGCACGTGCGGTCGCCCTCGACGGCGACCACGGCGGTGCGCAGGTCGTCGAGCGCGTGACCGAGGCGTTCGTCGGCGAGTTCGTAACGGGTGCGGCGGCCGTCGGGGACGGTGACGACCAGGCCGCAGTCACGCAGGCAGGCGAGGTGGTTGGACAGCCTGGTGCGGGAGACGTTCAGCGCGTCGGCGAGGTCGGCGGGATAGGCGGGTGCTTCCTGCAGGGCGAGCAGGATGCGGCAGCGGATCGGATCGGCGAGCGCCCGGCCGAACCGGACGAGGACCTCGATGTCGGAGGCAACAGTCAGCACCCCGCCAACGATACACAGATTTCTGAATTCAGGGAACCGTGAACTGTAGCCATTGGGTAATGGTGTTCATTTTCATATAGCCTCCGTCATCCCAACCAGGAGGACCCCATGGCCGTTCCCAAGCGGAAGATGTCCCGCAGCAACACCCGCCACCGCCGCGCCCAGTGGAAGGCGACCACGCCCACGCTCGTCCCGGTCACCGTCGACGGAGTCTCGTACCTGGTACCGCAGCGGCTGAAGAAGGCGTACGAGCGCGGTCTGCTGCGCCCCGAGGGCTGACCGTCCATGCCCTCCGATCCCGCCGCCAGACTGCCCGTCACTGTCCTGTCCGGATTCCTCGGAGCGGGCAAGACCACTCTCCTCAACCACGTCCTCGGCAACCGCGAAGGCTTGCGGGTCGCGGTCATCGTCAACGACATGAGCGAGGTCAACATCGACGCCGCCCTGGTGCGCGGCGGCGAGGCGGCACTCTCGCGCACCGAGGAACGCCTCGTCGAGATGACGAACGGCTGCATCTGCTGCACTCTGCGCGACGACCTGCTCGAAGAGGTCGACCGGCTGGCCCGTGAGGGCCGCTTCGACTACCTGCTCATCGAGTCGTCCGGCATCTCCGAACCCATGCCGGTGGCCGCCACCTTCGCGTTCGCGCGCGATGACGGCGCCACCCTTGGCGACCTCGCCCGCCTGGACACCATGGTCACGGTCGTCGACGCGGCGAACTTCCTGACCGAACTCGCAAGTGGGGACGAGCTCGTGGAGCGCAGCCTCGACCAGTACGAGGACGACGAACGCACGGTCAGCGACCTGCTGATGGACCAGATCGAGTTCGCCGACGTCCTCGTCCTCAACAAGCTCGACCTCGTCGACGCCGAAGCCGCCGACCGGCTGTGAGCGGCCCTCACCCGCCTCAACCCGGCGGCGCGGATCGTCCCCGCCGTCCACGGTCGCGTCCAGGTCGGCGACGTCCTCGGCACTCGGCTGTTCGACCTGGAGCGAGCCCAACAGGCCCCGGGCGGGGTCATGGAGCTCAACGGAGACCACGTACCCGAGACGGAGGAGTACGGCATCTCCTGCACCGTCTTCCGCACTGAAGTTCCCTTCCACCCCGGGCGGTTGTGGACGTTCGTTACCGAGCAGCTGGAAAGCGGGGCCTACGGGCAGATCCTGCGCTCCAAGGGATTCTTCACCCTGGCCAGCCGTCCGCACGTGACGGGCCTGTGGTCGCAGGCCGGGTCCGTGGCCCGCTTCGAACCGTCCGCCGCCCGCGACGCGGAGAGCCCGGACGGTCAGGAACTGGTCTTCATCGGAACCCACTTGCACGCGGATGCCTTGCAGGCGGCCCTCACCGACTGTCTCATGGCGGACGGCGAGGCCCGGCCTTCCGCCGACCCGTTCCCCACCTGGGACACCTACGGTATCGACGACACCTGCGAACACGAGCACCCCGCACCCGTCGCGGGGCCCTGAGGTCTCCGGGTCGGGCGGTGGTCACAGCCACGGCGCCGTCCGGCCCGGTAAGGACCTCGATCCGGAATGTTGGCGTGGCGGAGGACGGCATACGCCTGGGCAGCGTCCCGGAGTCCCTGCTGATCACGCTGTACAGCCGCGCGGCGGAGAACCGCAAGGAGCAGGCTGCGCTGCGCGAGGCCCGGGCCGAGGAGATCGTCGCGTCGATCGACCACATTTCGCCCGCTTCGGCAACTGCCCAGCCCGACCGGAGTGGTACTGCGAACCAGCCGCTTCAACCGGTGGATGACGGAGACTTCCTCACCACGCATCCCGTCGGCACCGTGGTGGGGACGGCACCGGGCTCAACACGAGGTACGAACGCGTTCGACAACACCCGCGCGCCGGTTCGGCCCCGACCTGCCCTACGCGAAGAGCAAGGTCTACGCCCGCATGCAGTGGACCTGCGAAGACCCGGCGGAGCTCGCCGAATGGTGACCGGGGAAACAGATCCTCGCCTCCCACACGCTCAACAGCTTTCCGCCGCCCGGGATGTACGACGACCTGCTGGCCGCATGTCAGCAGGCGCTGTCCGGCCTCGCCGCCCAACAACCGCCCCAGGCCGAGGCGTATCGGCTCAGTCTCGTCCGACTGCCCTGACGCCGAACACGAGCCGGGGCATCTCTTCACCCTCGATCGACGTCGCCGAGCAGGGGGTCCGGGATCGACGTCCAGCCCTGCCATCCCAGCGAGAGTTCGACGTCGGTGAGCAGAGCCTGGTCCAGCGCGGAGCGAACCGCCTCCTGGTCAAGGCAGATTCCGGTGAGGGTGATCTCGTTGCGGCGTTCGCCGTAGTAGTCGTGCCAGAACCACGAGGCCACAGTGCGTCGCTGCGGCGAGGCGGTCTGCCATCCGCGCGCGTCGTCCTCGTCCAGCCAGCGGTCCGCCTCGCGCATTTCCAGATACGCGCCGGCAGACCGCCAGGTCACAACGGCATCAGGTCGGCTGCACAGCCAGAGATGGCCCCGGCCGCGCATGACACCGGACATGATGACGGCAAGCGCGTCGGCCAGGCGCCCGGGATGCAGGGGTCGGCGGGCATGCCAGTACAGGGACCCCACCTCATGGCTGCCGCCTCGGCAGGGGCGCGGCAGTGTTACCGGCTCCAGCTGGGACCGCCACTCCTCGTCGGTGTCCTTCGGCAGGGCGTGGACGAGCGGCACGGGAAGTCCCCCTCCCGCTCCCTTCGTGTCGGCGGGAGTCACGAGCAGCGCAGGCCCGTTAAGTTGGCGGATGAGTTCCACTCCGCCGGGATCATGCACGCGGCCCGCAGGCCGCGACACGATCAGGGCGTCCGCCGCCTCCATCTGGCGGGCGGCGGCCTCAGCGGCGGTCACGGACTCACCCTGGTCGCCCCCGCTCCACAGTCGTGCCGTCCGGTGGACGCAGCCGATGTCCCCCATGAACGACTCCGTGTCGATACCGACCACGACCGGAGCCGGGTCGTAGTACTCCCCCAGCGATCCGCTGCTCATCCGAGGACGCCACAGCTCTACAAGGAACGGGAGGACGTCGACGTTTTCTGGCAGCGCGAGGACGACGTGTGCGGCTCCCGGCGAACGGCGCAGTGCCAGCAGGTCCTGGCGCAGGATGACGACCGGATCACCTGTCGCACCCTGCAGCGCCTCGCCCGGAAGCGCGATCCCCGTGCCGGAGAGGCAGCGCTGGACGGTGGGGTGTCCCTTGCCCCGCTCCTGGATCGACACCGCCAGGACCACGGCACCTGGAGCGAGCGTCAGCAACTGGTCGACCACGGCACCGCGCGCGCCGGGCGTGTTGCCGGTCACCACGCTCAACAGACCCTTGCTCACGCCATCCGCCCTCAGTTGAGGTGCGCGACATGCTGCGGACCGGGCGCCGCCCGCAGTCTGCCGGGCAGTGTGCCGTCGTCCGGCATTCCGGCCCGCAGCCACGCTCCGACCGCTGCGGCGTCGGCCACGGTGGCGAGCGGGCCGAGCCGCACAGCTGCTCCCGTGGGGCTGCGATCGGCCGTGCACGGCTGGGCCACAGCGTGCAGCCCGCGTCGGCCCGCGCAGTCGAGGACCTTCCGCAGACATCCCGTGGAGATCATGACCCCGTGAGGGCTGTCACGGACCGCCCGGCGCAGCTCGTCCATCAGCCGGTCGGTGGCGGACTGACACGCGACGCAGATGACAAGGGTGAAGGGACGGCCCCGAAGGCCGCGTGCGGCATCACTCATGCGTGCACTCCTGCCGGATGTCACGGTGGACGGCTTGCACTTCGACCTCACCTCTCGCATAGGCACAAATGGCGACGACGACCCCGCCAGGACTCTTCGAGCGTGGTCGCACCGCCTTGGGCGGGGGCACGGCCCGGACGTGGGACGCGCCCCCGGTCTCCCTCCGCGAGCACGGAGGGACGGTGTCACCAGGAGGACTTGGTGACACCGGGCAGGAATCCCGCGTGTGCCTGTTCCCTCATGCGGACACGGGAGAGCCCGAACTTTCGCAAGTGCCCCCGGGGGCGGCCGTCGACGCCGTCACGGTTGCGGACGCGGGTGGCACTGGCGTCGCGGGGCTGCCGGCGCAGTTCGGCGATCGCGGCCGCTCGCTCGGCTTCCGTCGAGGAGGGACGTCGAATGATCTCCTTGAGTTCGGCCCGCCGGGCGGCGTACCGCTCGACGACGGCCTTGCGCTTCTCGTTCTTCGCGATCTTGCTTCGCTTGGCCATCAGACCCTTCCTCCCCGGGCACGGATGCGCGCGACCGCCGCCTCCACGCCGATGATGTCGACGATCTTGATTCCACGGGCGCTCAACGTCAGCCGCACATGCCGGGACTCACTGGGAAGCCAGTACCGCTTGCGCTGGATGTTGGGGTTGAAGCGGCGGGAGGTACGCCGGTGCGAGTGGGAAATGTTGTTGCCGAAACCCGGCTGGGCGCCGGTCAGTTGGCAGTGGGCGGACACGGGGTGACCTGCCTCTCCTTGGACGGGCGGCTATCGATAATGGAAACCATTCCCATATAGTAGCGCTCATGGCTCGCAACGAACTCCGCCCGGTCATCAAGCTCCGCTCCACCGCGGGGACCGGCTACACCTACGTGACCCGGAAGAACCGCCGGAACGACCCGGACCGCATGGTCCTGCGCAAGTACGACCCGGTCGTCGGCCGGCACGTCGACTTCCGTGAAGAACGCTGATCCGACCACCCACCTCTTGAGGGAGCCCGCCATGAAGCCCGGCATCCACCCCGCCTACGGCCCCGTCGTCTTCCGCGACAAAGCCGCCGACTTCGCCTTCCTGACCCGCTCGACGCTCTCCAGTGACAAGCGCATCGAGTGGGAGGACGGCAACACCTATCCCGTCGTGGACGTCGAGATCTCCTCGGCGAGCCACCCCTTCTACACCGGTACCGCCCGGGTCCTCGACACCGCGGGCCGCGTCGAGCGCTTCGAACGCCGCTACGGCCGATCCGGAGACCGGTGATGCGCGAGGAAGGCCGACTGCCGGTCGTCATCGTCGCCGGCCTGCACGCGGACGCCCGCCGGCACGTCGTCGACCGCCTCCTGCGAGCGGTACCGGGCAGCGTCACGCTTCACCACGACCTCGCCACCGCGGCCGAGGGAACCGTACGACGGCTCCTGCGCGACGCGTCCGGCGTGCTCGCGTCGGGCGAAACGCCGCTGGTCAACGACTGCGCCTGCTGCGCACTGCGCGAGGACCTCGTCCCGGAGCTGGAGCGGCTGGCCGACCACGGCCTGACACGGCTGGCGATCGTCGAGTTGTGGGACTCGGTCGAGCCCAAGGCCATGGCCGAGGTCGTGGCAGCACACAGCGGCGACGACCTGACGCTCACCAACGTGATCACCGCGGTGGACCCGGCACTGGTCCTGCCGTACCTCTCCAACGGAGACGACCTGGCCGAGGCCGGACTCGCGGCAGCGGCGACGGACCAACGCACCGTCGGCGACACCTGGGCCCGCCAACTGGAGTACGCGCCGGTGCTCGCCCTCGTGGACAGCGAGGACGCGGACGAACACGACCACGCCCTGCTCACCCAGCTGCACCCCACCGCCCGCCACGTCGACGCGCTCTCAGGCGAACTCGCGCACCTGGCCTTCGCCGGCTTCGACGTGGAAGCGGCAGCCACGGCCCAGCACCCGGCCTGTGCACTCCTGCCTCAGGAGGCCGACGAAGCAGGCGTCGCGACGCTGGTCTGGCACCGCACCCGCCCCTTCCACCCCGAACGCCTCTACCAGGCTCTGGAGGACCTGTGCTGCGCCGCCGCCCGCAGCAGGGGCCGCTTCTGGCTCGCCGACCGCCCTGACACCCTGCTCTCCTGGGACGCGGCCGGCGGCGCCCTGTGCGTCGAAGGCGCGGGCCCCTGGCTCGCCTCCCTGCCCGACGCCGCATGGGAGCTGGTCCCCCCGGTACGGCGAGCGGCCGCTGCCCTGGACTGGCATCCCGAACACGGCGACCGCTGCCAGCACCTCGTCTTCACCTCACCCGGACTCGACCGCTCCGGCATCGAGCAGCTCCTCGACTCCTGCCTGCTCACCGACGCCGAATACGCGGCCGGACCCGAAGGGTGGCAGCACCTGCCGGCGGCCTTCGACTCCCTGCTCGACGCCGCGTGATCCGCAGCCACCCCGTCCACCCGTCACCCGTCACCCGTCACCCGTCACCCGTCACCACCCAACCCGAGGAATCCGCATGACCCGACGCGTCAACACCCGCAAGCCCGTGAAGCCCCGCACCAATCCCCTCATCGCGGCCGGCATCACCTACATCGACTACAAGGACACCGACCTGCTGCGCAGGTTCATCTCCGACCGGGGGAAGATCCGCAGCCGGCGCGTCACCCACGTCACCGCCCAACAGCAGCGCCAACTCGCCGCAGCCATCAAGAACGCCCGCGAAATGGCCCTCCTCCCGTACTCCAGCAAGTGACAGGGCGCTGTGGAGGTCAGTGAACACCCGACGGACCGGCCCGCCGAGGGACTGTAAGACGTTCGGCCCTGTCTCACATTCGGTGGTGACGGAGAGTTGTCAGGGTCGTTGACCTTCATGTGATGAGTGTCAACGAGCTTGTGCTGACGGTGTTTTCGGGTCTGTCGCCGCTGGTCATCGAGGATGTCGCCGACGAGGGTGAGCGAATCCTGGTGCGGGCTCGGACGCCGCTGGACACCGCGGCCTGCCCGGTGTGCGGGGCCTCGTCGGGACGGGTGCACGGCTATCACCGGCGGACGGTGGCCGACGTTCCGGTCGACGGACGACGGGTGGTGGTCCGTGTGCGGGTGCGGCGTCTGGTGTGCCCCACGCGAGGCTGCCGCCACACCTTCCGCGAACAGGTGCCCGGGGTGCTGGAGCGATACAGCGACGCACCGCTCGTCTGACCACGCAGGTCAAGGCCGTGGTCAAAGAGTTAGCGGGCCGGGCGGGATCACGTTTGCTGGCGATACTCGCGGTGGGCCTGTCCCGTCACACAACCCTGCGCACCCTGCTGCGCATCCCGTTGCCCACCGGGCGAGTGCCCCGCGTGATCGGCGTCGACGATTTCGCCCTGCGCCGACGTCACCGCTATGCCACCGTGGTGATCGACGCCGAGACCCATGAGCGGATCGACGTGCTGCCCGACCGCACGGCCGACACACTGGAAGCGTGGCTGCGCGAGCATCCGGGTGTCGAGGTCGTGTGCCGCGACGGCTCAGCCACCTACGCCGAGGCCATCCGCCGCGCCCTGCCCGACACGGTCCAGGTCGCGGACAGGTGGCATCTGTGGCACAACCTGCGCGAAGCCGCCCTCAGCGAGGTGAAGGCGCACAGCAACTGCTGGGCCACCGTACTGGACGCACCCATCTACGACGGGCCCCGTGCCCGAACCACCCTGGAACGCTGGCACCAGGTCCATGACCTCTTCGCGGGTCGTCGAGCTCACTGGTGCACGTGCGCGCGCTGTCCGTCACGGTCGAAGATCATGATCAACTCGGCCGGACCGTCCAGGGCCGTGATCGCGTGCGGGACCATCGTCGCGAACTCCGCCGCCTCCCCCGCGTCGACGTCGATCTGCCGCTCACCCAGCCACAGCCGCACGCGCCCCTCGAGCACGAGGAACCAGTCGTGGCCCGGGTGGACCCGTTGGCTGGGCGACGCGTCGGACGGCTCGAGGCGCATCTTCATCGCGACCGTGCGGCCGTCTGGGCGGCTCAGCGGCCACGTCGTCCGCGTGCCGCTGCTGTGTGCGACCGGACGGATGACGACGTCGTCGTCGGTGGGCACCTCGAGGAGTAGGTCGAGACTCATCTGGAGGGCGTTGGCCAGCGGCACGAGCACGTCGAGGCTGAGCGTGCGCTTACCCGTCTCGACGCGGCTGATGGTCGACGGGCTGAGGTTGGTGCGCTCGGCCAGCTCATCCAGGGAGTAACCCAGGGTGGTGCGCATACTGCGCAGGCGCGACCGTGCCAGGGCTTCGACGTCGGCGACTCCGTTCATGCGTCCATCTTGGGCTCGTCTTGCGGATTATGCAAGGGTCCTTGCGGATAATGCCGGGCGCTGTACCGTCGGATTCATGAGCGATCACCACACACACAGCCGGCACTCGGCCCCGTCCGAGCCCACCGAGCCTGTCAGCCACGCCCAGCACCCCACCCTGGAGCGGCACTGCGACGTCGCCGTGATCGGCGGCTCGGCCGCCGGTCTCGCCGGCGCCCTGCAGATCTCCCGCCAGCGGCGCAGCGTCGTCGTGGTCGACGACGGCGCCCCGCGCAACGCCCCGGCCGCGCACATGCACGGCTACCTGGGGTACGAGGGGGCCGCGCCAGGCGAGCTGATGGAGGTTGGTCGCGAGGAGGTACGCACGTATGGCGGGGAGGTCCTCTCCGGCCGAGTTGTGGGGGTGCACCGTCGTGACGACGGCCGGTTCCGGCTCGACCTCACCGGTGGGCACATGCTGGTGGCCCGCCGCGTTCTCGCCGCGACCGGCCTGTCCGACGAGCTCCCCGCGATCGACGGCGTCGCCGAGGGGTGGGGGCGCGGCGTGATCCACTGCCCGTTCTGCCACGGCTTCGAGGTGCGCGACCAGCGCCTGGTGCAGATCGTCACGAACCCCCTGGGGCTCCACCCGACCCCGCTGTTTCGGCACCTGACCGACCAGCTGGCCGTCGTGCTGCACGACCCGACCGGGCTCGACGAGGGAGCCGTCGAAGCCCTTGCTGCCTCCGGCGTCAGCGTCGAGCGCAGCGAGGTCGGCCGGGTCCTCACCGGGCCGGGCGGCGAGGTGTCCGGGGTCGAGCTCGTCGACGGTCGCGTGCTTGAGGCCGACGCCGTCGTGGTCGGCTCGCGGTTCCGGGCACGCGCCGACGTGCTGGCCGGAGTAGGGCTCACCACCACCCCTCACCCGTCCGGCGCCGGGGACGTCCTCGCGGTCGATGCGCGCGGCGAGACCGCCGTACCGGGGATCTACGCGGCCGGCAACGTCACCGACCCGAGCCTGCAGGTGCTGCCGTCGGCCGCCCAGGGCAGCCAGGTCGGCGCCATGATCGCCTTCAGCCTCGCCGACGAGGATCTACGCGCCGCTGTCCGGCACTCGGGCGAGGAGGCCGACTGGGACCACCGCTACGGGGGCCCCGATCGAGCGTGGAGCGGCAACCCCAACGGCACGCTCGTCCACGAGGTCGCCCCCCTGGCCACGGGCCGTGCGCTCGACGTCGGCACCGGCGAGGGCGCCGACGCCCTCTGGCTGGCCGAGCACGGCTGGAAGGTGACCGCCACCGACATCTCCGGCAACGCGCTTGCCCGGGTGCGCGCCGAGGCTGAACGCCGCGGGCTCGCCGTCACCCTCGTACGCGGCGACGCCAACGATCCAGCACCCTTCGGCACCGAGACCTTCGACCTGGTCTCCCTGCAGTACGGCTCGTTCAAGCGCACGCCCGACCAGCGCGGCCTGCGCAGCCTGCTCGCCGCCGTCGCCCCCGGCGGCACGCTCCTGGTCGTGCACCACGACCTCACCCCCCTGCGCGACCCGGTGGACGTGGCGACCCAGACCCGGATGTACGACCCGGAGGCGTTCGTCGGGGTCGACGAGATCGCCGCCGCACTCACCGCCGACCCCGGCACCTGGCATGTCGAGACCCACGAAACCCGGCAACGACCCCCCGGCGCGGCCAGCACCCACCACGTCAGCGACGTCGTACTGCGCGCAACTCGACGAACGGTGTGATCGCGTTGCCGGATCTTCAGCGCGCAACAGTGCCTGAGTGGATCCGCGTCCCAGGAAACATGTCGCCGGGTGCCTGCCGGTTACGGCCCCGATCGTCCGCACCATCCCCGGGACCTGCAGCTTCACGATGCTCACCGCTCATTGTGGGTCGGATGGGCCCTTCCGTCGTAGCCGCCCAGTCGGCATGCTGCTCGACGCGTTGATGACGAGATGCGGAGTCCTTGGCCACGACCGTGGCCAAGGACTCCACATCTTCTCCGCCCGTCCGTCCGCAGGGAAACGTATGCGTTCTGACGCGTGAATACGAACCAGTGTGGGCAAAACCGCAGGTAGCTGACCTCGCCTCCCGCGTTGCGGTGTTGATCAAGGGCTACGGGGCGTTTGTGCCGCCCATTTACCCGTCCCACGGCGGGCGGCGGAGCCGCCCTGGGTCGCTGACCTGCAGTGCGGTGATCGCTGGGGGCTGCTCCCGACGGAGCCGGACGGGGCGAATGAGACCAAGACTGAGACCACCGCGTCCCCGCAGCCGGGGTGCCTGGTCGCCACTGCTGCCTCGTGACCGGCACCGCTTCAGCTCGGCGCGTCCCGGCTCAGCGGTGACAGCCCGCCTCTCCCAGGAGGACATGGCCGAGCGCATGCGCCGCCTGGGCTTCAAGATGCACCAGACCCAGATCGCCAAGGTCGAGAACGGCACCCGGAGTATCAGCTTCAACGAGGCCCTCGGCTTCGCCCAAGCCCTCAGCGTCCCTGCCGGTAACTTCATGCTCGAAGCCGTCGCTGGCCCCGAAGACCCCCACGGGGAGCCGCAGGAGGCGGCCTTCGACATCCAGAAGGCCGAGCGGGAGCACCAAGTCGCCCAGGACCTCGCCGACGCCGCCAAGGCCAGACTTGAGGCGGCCGAGGCCAGATACGACGAGATCGCCGAACGCCTCGGCGTCGAGCCGGACCCGGGGGACTTCTCCTTCTACCCGGCACCGAACTCGCCCGGGGACCCGCTCCGCAGCGGCTCCACGGACGACGAGTAGAGCTGCTCGGCCAAGATCTTCCAGGCGTCTGGCCACGGTCCCTAACCTTCTCGCCTACCCATCCGCCGACCGTCCCCCGGTGCTACGAACACCGAGGGGCACCAGCGCGGACGCCCAACCAAGCCCACCGCCCATCCCGAACAGTCCAGCGGTCACGTTGCCCCGTGACCGCCGAAAGGCGTCTCCTTCACGCCCTCGACCCTGCCCCCGCTCCCCCGCATCGCCGACGCGCTCGGCGTCCCCGAGCAGCGGCTACGCGCCCTTGTGCTGGAGCACACAGCCCCCGCCCCCGACGCCACCCTCGTCGCGCTCACCGTCGAGGAGGCCGCCCGCCGCCTCGGCATCGGCCGTACCACCATGTAGGCGCTCATCGCTTCCGGCGAGATCAGCTCCGTCCTCATCGGCCGCCTGCGCCGGGTGCCGGCCGAGGCACTGGCCGCCTATCTCGCCGACCGCTCCCAGGCTCCCGCTCCGGCCGTCGCCCTCGCGGCCTGAAGGGGGCGGACATGGCCGCGGCCTCGCGGGACGGGACACAGTCCGGGCAGCATCGCGGTGGATCTGGCGGTGATGCTCGCCGACGGCGGCGAGGCCATCACGGACCTGGCTCTACTGCGCGATCAGGCCGAGGTGTTCGGTCCGGTGGCCTCCACTCCGACCGCCTGGCGGCTGCTGGCCGGCATCGATCCTGCCGCCCTCGCGGCACTGCGGGCGGCGCGCGCTGCCGCCCGCGAAGTCGCCTGGATACAGGCCGCCGACACCGGCCCTGGGATACCCGCGGCTCACGCGGGCGGACGCGACCTTGCGGGCCTGGTCCTGGACATCAATGCCACACTCGTCACCTGCCACTCCGAGAAGGAGCATGCGGCTGCCACCTATATACGCGGCTTCGGCTACCACCCGCTCCTGTGCTTCCTGGACAACACCGGCGAAGCCCTGGCAGCAGTGCTGCGGCCGGGCAACACCGGCGCCAACACCGCCGCCGATCACATCGCCGTCCTCGAGCAGGCCATGGTCCAGATCCCCGAGGCCCACCGCCACGGCACCCCCCTCCTCATCCGCACCGACAGCGCCGGAGGTGCCAAGGCATTCCTGCACCACATACGCGCCCTGTGCTCGCGCGGCATCCGGACGTTCTTCTCGGTCGGATACCCCGTTACCCAACCGGTCCGCCGCGCGATCCGCGCCCTGCCCCAGCACGTCTGGCATCCCGCGCTGGAGCAGGACGGCTCCCTGCGCACCGGCGCGGAGGTCACCGAGCTGGTAGGCACTGGTGATCAGCCCGCCGCCGCGACGCCTCGGCCAACCGAGCCCCCACGGGACGATTCTCAACGCCGTGTCGTCGCGGTCCTGCGAGGACAGCGCCACGGTTGTAGGGCCGGGCCGAAGAAACCGCGCTGGCCTCCGCCAGCGCCGGAACCAGCCTTGGTGCAGCCCGGTCAGGACAGTCCTCTGCGACCCGTCGTCGGCTCTCGAAGCAGTGCCGAGGCCGTCATCGTCGTACCAGCGCAACATGCGAGCAGCGCTCATCACCACGAACACGTCGAACCAAGATCCGGACCATACCCGGACCAGCCGTCCGCAGTTTGTGGCGATCGGAGCTGTTTTCGCTGGTCAAACTGCATCTGAGCCGTGTACCACCAGCAGACCAAGAACCTTCTCGTCTCGTACTCGCCGAAGAAGCTCGGTTTCTTCTAGACCCGGAAGAGGGCGCCTGACCGGGCAAGACACCCGCCAGGCGCCCTCCACGGCGCGCAGCTGCGCGCTCCGGAGGCCGGCCAGGATGTCAGCGGCCGGTGAAGACGGCGTCGCGGCGTTCGACGAAGGATTTGACGCCTTCGGCGGCGTCAGCGGAGGTCATGAGCCGGGCCAGGTCGGGCTTGAACTGGGCGATGGCCGCGGCGTCCCCTTGCTCGCGGGCCTGGTGGGCCGAGGCGAGGGCGGCGCGGACGCCGAGCGGTGCCGAGCGTTCACTGATGACGCGTGCGATCTCCTTGGCCCGCTCGGTCGCCGCGGTCCCGTCGGGCAGGACTTCCTGGATAAGACCGATGCGGTGGGCCTCGGCGGCGTCGAACTCCTCGCCGGTCAGGATCCAGCGCATGGCGTTGCCCCATCCGGCTTCGCGGGGGAACCGGAAGGTGGCTCCGCCGAAGGGGTAGATCCCGCGGCGGACCTCGAGCTGGCTGAAGCGGGAGTCCCGGGCCGCGACGCGGATGTCGGCGGCCAGGAGCAGTTCGATGCCCGCGGTCATCACCCAGCCCTGCGCGGCCGCCACGAGGGGCTTGGACCACGTTCCGTCGCGCCGCCAGGGGTCGCGGCCGCCGGTCGGGATCTCGAAGCCTCCCGAGGCGAGGTCGCCGCCGACGTCCTGCATGTCCAGGCCGCCGGTGAAGTGGTCGCCGTGGCTGAACAGCACTCCGCACCACAGGTCGTCGTCCGATTCCAGCAGTCCATAGGCGATCGACAGCTCTCTGATCATCTGCCGGGTGAAGGCGTTGCGCTTGGCCGGGCGGTTCAGGCCGATCAGCAGCACGTGTCCGTCCCGCTCGACCGTGACGGTGGGGACGTTCTCAGGCGTGGCGCTCATGGTTCCTCCAAGGTGCGTGTCGAGGCGCGGTGTGGCCCGGGGGCCGCTTCCTGGCGCCTGTGCCGGTCAGCACGGCGGGGGCGCCTCCCGCGATCGCATCGGTTTGCGCAGCGCGTCGATCCACTCTTCGGGCCAGGGCGCGCTCCTGGCGCCACTGTGGTGGTTACGGTCGCTGTGCGCGGTCACATAGCGGCCGCGCGCGGCCCGGCGCCGCGGCAGTCCCCGGAACTCCTCGCCCCACACCTCGAAGACGAAGGACATCGAAGCGGTGCCGATCCGTGCCAGCTCCACGACCGTGCACACATCCTGGCCGAAGAAGAGCGGCGACTCGAAGTCGACCTCGTAGTGGACGCGCGGTGCGACCGGGAAGTAGTCGTGAAGACCCACCTCGTCCATGAGAGAAGCCTCTGCCGCCTCCACGAATCGGACAACCGCGCTGTTGTGGTAGATGCCCCCCGCATCGGTGTCGATCCACTCGACTCGCGTCCGGTGAACGCCGTACGGGTTCTGGGACTGGAGCGGGGTGTCTGCCTCGATCACCTGTTCCACCTTCACCCATAGCTATGTGTCCAGGTGTGCTGGTAAGCACAGACTACGTACTTTCGTCAAACTCGGGACACGCGGCGTTCGGCGGCTACAAGGGCTCGGGCATCGGCCGCGAGACGCACAAGGTGATGCTGGAGCATTACCAGCAGACGAAGAACCTGCTGGTGTCGTACTCGCCGAAGAAGTTGGGCTTCTTCTAGGGCAAAAAAGGGCGCCTGACCAGGCAAGATGCCCGTCAGGCGCCCGTCGCAGCGCACGGCCAAACGGTAAGTCGAGATGCGCCCTTACTCCCGATGTCTCCCACTGATATCCCAGCTCTTACCAGCTGTTCCGGGGCATTTCCGTACCGAGGTCCCGCTTAGGCGAATGCGGCGGTAAGAGCCTCTCGGGGGGCATTGATGCCGTCGGTAGCCAGTGCGGCCTCGACCAGGCGGTCGACGGTTTGGGGTGTGCGCGCACCACGAGGACGGAA
The DNA here is from genome assembly GCF_055561075.1 of Streptomyces sp. NPDC022910. Classification (NCBI taxonomy): domain Bacteria; kingdom Bacillati; phylum Actinomycetota; class Actinomycetes; order Kitasatosporales; family Streptomycetaceae; genus Streptomyces; species Streptomyces sp. NPDC022910. The sequence continues at coordinate 31,941 of NZ_JBVHHL010000044.1, read as the reverse complement.
TCATACGCGGAGCGAATCGTCAGCGGTGAAGAGTGTCCGGGGTGTCCTTGGTCCCGGGGACCGTGGCCGAGCACACGGTCTGTCTGCTCGTCAAGCTCGGCCAGGTGGCCTTCCGGCTGAGTGAGGACAGCCAGGACGAATTGGGCCTTTCGAGTGTGCCACTACCGCATCCTGCAGGCACTGGCGGACAACGGTCCCCAGCCACAGCTGCGCCTCCGAACCTATCTGCGCATCGACCCGACCACCATGGCCGGCAGTCTCGGCATGCTGGAGAGGGGCTACGTGACTCGGGTACGCGACCGGAAGCACCGGCGCAGGTCCGTCGCCGCACTCACCCCCGCCGGAACGACCGCGCTCAGCCGCGTAAACGGCAAACTCGACGAGCTCGACACGCAGGTGTTCACCGACCCGGCCCCGGCCGACCGCACGGCGCTGCACCACATTCTGACCGAGCTGGCCTCGGGCTTCGCCCTGCCGGCGCTGTTCGACGATGCGCGCGACCGGACGGGGTCCCGCAAGGAGTCGTAGACCGGCTCGCAGGGGACGAGTGTTCCCGGACGCAGAGCACTGGTGACGGCCGACAGCCAGAGTTGGCGAGAGGTACGGTGCGGTGATTTGCTCGTTATGTTCGTTTTGGACCCTCGCCGACAGGGACTCTTCGTGACCGCTTCACCCCGCACATCCGCGTCTGGCGTATCCAGCGGGTTCGGGCTGGATGAGGCCTTGATCGGAGTGCTGTTCCGGCAGTCGCCGAACGGGCTGCATGTGTTCGACACACAACTGCGACTGGTCCGGGTCAATACCGGGGCACGGTTCATCCAGGAGTTTCCGGTCGACCGCATGCTGGGGCGCCCGATGCTCGACGTGCTACGCGCCTACCAGGCCGACGAACCGGAGGCCGTCGAACAGGTGGCACGTGGGGTGCTGGAGACGGGCCTCCCCGTCCTCGACGTGCAGTTCCGGGTGCGGAACCAGGAAGGCCCTGTGCGGGAGCATGTGACCTCGGCATCCTTCTTCCCGCTGCAGCAAGCCGACGGAACCGTGCAGGGCCTGGCCTCCGTCGTCACGGACATCACCGAGCGGGTTCGGGCCGAAGATCGTCTCCGCCTGCTGAACCGGGCCAGCGCCGGTGTCGGCACGACTCTGGACGTGTTCCGCACCGCCCAGGAACTGTGCGACATCGTGGTCCCGGGGCTGGCCGACGCGGTGACGGTGGACGTGCTCGACTTCGTGCTGCGGGGCGACGCACCCGCCCTCGGCACCGTGAACGAGAAACTGCCGCTCCGTCGCGCGGCCTCCCGATCGGTGGACGACGCGGGCCGTCGGCACGACCCCCCGACCGGCGCCGCCTGCCAGATCTGCGCCCCTTCCCGCCGAGACGTCCTGCTGGACCTGGAACCCGAGCTGGTCCCCGTCCTGCATCCGGGTCATGCGAACGACAGTGCGCTGATCGCAGCCGGACTGCACTCCATGATCACGGTGACCTTGCGCGCCCGCGGGGTCGTGCTCGGCCTGGTCTGCTTCTACCGCTCGCACAACCCCGTGCCATTCGACCGGGACGACCTGGCACTCGCCGAGCAGCTGGCAGCCGGCACGGGCCTGTGCCTGGACAACGCCCGCCTCTACCACCGGGAGCACTCGGTCGCCCGCATCGTCCAGCGCAATCTGCCGCACCCCGAATCGCCGTCCCACGCCGCCGTCGACACAGCACACGTCTATCTTCCCGCGGGAGCCGGAGGGGCCTGGTTCGACGTCATCCCGCTATCGGGCTCGCGTGTCGCCCTGGCGGCCGGGGACACCACCGGGCGGCTCATCGACGCCACAGCAGCCATGGGCGAACTGCGCGCCGCCGTCACGGCCCTCTCCGAGCTCGACCTGCCGCCCGACGAGATCCTCGCCCGCCTGCACGATCTGACCAGCCGGTTCGCACGTGCCCCACGCGGTCCGGACTCCGAGGAGTCGCCCGCCCAGACCTGGCCGGCCACGTGTGTGTACGCGGTCTACGATCCGGTGACCAGGACCTGCTCCATGGCCGCCGCCGGGCACGCACCGCCGGCGCTCGCCCTGCCCGACGGCGACGTCGAACTGATCGACGTCGCCCCGGGACCACCCCTGGGCCAAGGTCTCGGCGAGTACGCCGTCACCGAACGCACCTGGCCGAGGGCAGCATCCTCGCCTTCTACAACCTCGCCCTGCTCCCGGCCGGCGCCGGTCCAGGACCGCAGCACATCCCCCTGGACGAGCTGCGCCGCGTGGCGGCGGCCCACTCCTCGCTTCAGGCCCGGTGCGACGCGATCATCGACGCCCTGGTCCCGGGGCAGCCGCAGCAGGACGTCGTTCTGCTGCTCGCCCGGACCGGGCGCTCGACGCGAGCCGGACGGCGTCGTGGACCCTCCCCAACGATCCTCGGGTGGTCAACGACGCCCGGCAAAGAGTCACCGAGCGGCTCTCCGAGTGGGGCCTGAACGATCTCCGGGACGACACCGCACTCGTCGGCACCCCAGCGGGCCGCGGCGGCCTGCCCGGTTCAGGCGATCCTCGTCGACTGGTCCGACGAGCCGACCAAGGAGGTCGAGTCCCGTGTCGGCTGAGACGGACGTCCAAACCTTCCGGCGCAGCGGCCGCATCGTCGTCGTCGGCGCCTCGCTGGCCGGCCTGCGGGCCGCGGAGGCGCTGCGCGAGCAGGGCTTCACCGGTTCGCTGACCATGGTCGGCGATGAGCCGTACGAGCCCTACGACCGGCCGCCGCTGTCCAAACAGGTGCTGCTCGGCCGGGTACCGCCGGAGGACACCCCACTGCCGAGGCTGCGCCGGATCGACACCGACTGGCGCTCGGCGTGGCCGCGACCGGCCTGGACCGGGCCACCCGGCAGGTCCGTCTCGCGGACGGCACGCGGATCCCGTACGACCGGCTGCTGATCACCACCGGGGTCCGCGCCCGGCCCTGGTTCGTCCTGGCTGAGGCGGCGCTCGACGGCGTCTTCGTATTGCGTACCCGAGACGACGCGGCGCGGCTGATGCGAAGGCTGGCCGCGGGTCCGCGGCGGGTGCTCGTGATCGGTCCGGTCGCTCGGGTCCGCCGGGCCCGGGCAGTGACAACCGAAGCCCCATTCGACGCCTACGGCCGTCCGCCCGGCGACCGCGCCGACGGTACTGAGTGGGTTTCACGGGGATCGGCACGGAACTGCGTATCCGTTGTCAAGACATCGTCGCCGTAGAGATCCTGGATCCAGTTGGCTTGGTAGACAGTGTCGAGATAGCGCTCACCGAGGTCCGGGGCGATGGCCACCGCGGTGAGGTATTGCGTGTCACATCGGGTCAGCCAGTCGATCGCCCCGCTGACCACGGTGCCCGTGGAGCCGCCGAAGAGGAAACCGTGCCTGGCCAGGTGATGACAGGCCCGGATGCTGTCGGCCTCCTCGACCTGTATCGCCTCATCCACGTACGAGGTGTCGAGCAGTGGCGGTTGCATGCTCATACCCAGGCCAGGGAGCATCCGGCGTCCAGGCGCTCCGCCGAAGGTCACCGAGCCGACGCTGTCGATCGCAACCATCCGCACGGGGCGGTGCCAGTGCCTGAACCAGCGGGCACAACCCATGAGCGTGCCGGTGGTGCCCGCACCGACGAACAGGACGTCCAGTTGGGGGAACGAGCGCGCGATCGCCGGCGCCGTTTTGTGATAATGCGCCTTCCAGTTGTTTGCGTTGGTGTACTGCCCCAACCACACGTACCGCTCGTTCCGGGCGCACTGCCTACGGACGTAGTCGAGACGGGCACCGAGGAAACCACCCTGCGGGCTGGGCTCGGTGACGACGTGGACCTGGGCTCCGAGCGCTTCCATCAGCAACCGGGTCGACAGGTTGCAGCGCGAGTCCGTCACACACAGGAACCGGTAGCCCTTGCCGGCCGCGATCACGCTCAGGGCCACGCCCATGTTGCCCGACGAGGACTCCACCAGGATCGAGTCGGGCCTCATGACCCCTGCCCGTTCCGCGGCCTCGACCATCTCCGTGGCCGGCTTCAGCTTGATGGAGCCGGCGAAGTTGAAGCCCTCGCATTTCAGGAACAGGGGATGCCCGAAGATCGACTGCAAGTCGACGTAGAGGTCCTCCTCATTGAAGCTGTAGGGGTCGGATATGACTGGCACGATGGCCTCCGTGGGTTGAAGAGCGGCTCGGCGCCCGGTGGTGCCGCAAGCCGCTCATCCGTAGCGGTTCAGCTGGTGGAAGAAGTCGTCGACGATGTGCAGCTCTCCCGACTCGGCGACCTGGTCGTAGACGTACTTGCCGAGGGCAAGATCGAGTACGCCCAGGCCGAAAGGTGAGAAGACCACGGAACGGTCCGGTGGCGGAGTGAGGCGCCCGGCCATGACGTCTTCCAGCGTGCCGTCGAGGAACTGCCGGTCACCGGTGAGCTGTTCGGTCAGGTGCGGTGATGTGTCGGCTCGCAGGCAATGTTCTGTGTCGTCGACGATGTTGGCCGACTCCAGCAGAACGGTCGGTGCCAGGTCGCGCAGCGATATGTGGAGCACGAGTGGACCGTGCGCGAACCATGCCGGGTCGTGGATGTGAGGACGGGCGGCGACCGTGGCGAAGACCACCAGGTCGCTGAGGCGGATCACCTGCTCGGCGCTGTCGTGCACGGTGACGGGTCCCGCAGCCCCGGCCTGCTCCAGGCAGCAACGGAAGGCTGCCGCGTTGTCGGGCGACAGGTCGAACACACCGATGTTCTCGAACGTCCAGCCGGTGCCCGTCAGGAACCTGTGGATGTAACGGGCGATCAGCCCCGTTCCGACAAAACCGAGGTGCGTCGGGTGTGGCCGCTTTCGGCTGAGCCAGTCGGCCGCCAGCGCGGCCGACGCAGCCGTTCGGGAAGCGCTGATGATCGAGCTTTCCAGGCATGCGAACGGGTAGCCGGTGTCATGGTCGTTGAGAATGAGCACCGCCGATGCCCGAGGGATGCCGGCCGTCACGTTCTGAGGAAAGCTGGAAATCCATTTGAGGCCGTCCACCCGTGTCTCGCCACCGAGCGACGCGGGGAGCGCGACGATCCGCGAGTACGGACGATCGTCAAGACGCAGGAAACATGAGGGAGGGTCCACCGAGTCGCCTGCGGCGTGCAGCCGATAGGCGTCCTGGACCAGCTCCACGACGTGCTGTTCGCGTCCCTGCAGCACATGCTGCACCTGCGCGCCGGAGATGACGGCGAAGGGAGGCACACGCAGCGTCCCGTACGGCGTGAGTCGGGTGACGGACGAATAGGTCGTGGTCATGAAGTGATCACCTCCACGGTCGGCGAGCAGTCGGCCGGTTGCACGGGGGCGGCCAGGGCTGCCATGACGTTGCGCGGTCCTTCCTGGGCTTTTCTGCTGTCCCGCCTTCGTGCTCGAACCGATCGACGCATTCCTCGGGAAGGGCGTCGAGTACGGCGGGTGCGTCGGCGAGGATGGTCGCGACGCCGCTGGTGGGCGAACTCGGACACACCACGACGGCACCGTGCGCCTCGACAAGGCTGCGCAGCAGGTCCCGGTGATCGGCCGCCCGGCCGGGCGGATCGTCAGTGGGGCCGCTGGCCGGTATCGGTACGGCCCCGAGCCGAAGGCCCAGCCGGACCGGTCGCGTGGTGAATGAGAAGGACATTTCGCATTTCCTCCGGTAGTGGTTCACGAAACGGTGGAGGACGACGCGCCTCGGACGTCGATCAGTCGGGCCAGGTCGGCGAGGACCGGATGGCGGGTGAGGTCTTTCAGGGACACCGCGCGGTCGAGCCGGATGGCGAGTTGGAGCGCGGTGAGTGAGGTGCCACCCGCGTCGAAGAAGTGGTCGTGCCGACCGATCCGGTGCTGCGGGATGCCGAGCACCATGGCCCAGGCGACGGCCAGGCGCTCCTCGGTCGGTGTGCGCGGCGGTTGGCCGGCCTCCGAGGCCGTCGCGTCGGAGGTGCCGTGGGGCCCGGTGTTGTCGAGTTCCCCGGCGAGCGACGCCAGGATCTTGCGATCGACCTTGCCGTTCGCGGTCAGCGGGAGGTCATCGCGCCAGTGGAAGGCTGAGGGGACCATGTAGCCGGGCAGCCGCCTGCCCAAGTGGTCTTGCATGGCGCTGTCCGCAAGCGGGCGCTCACCGCAGCAGAAGGCGACCAGGCGGTGGCCCCGACCGCCCTGGGCGACCGTGACTGCGCCGGCGTGAACGCCGGGGACGTGCAGCAGGGCGTTCTCGACTTCCTCGATCTCGACGCGGAACCCACGGATCTTGACTTGGCTGTCCCTGCGGCCCAGGAACTCCAGCTTGCCCCCGGGCAGCCAGCGGCCGTAGTCACCGCTTCGGTACAGCCGGTCGCTCGTTCGGTAGGGATCGGTCGTGAACGACCGGCGCGTACGTTCGGGATCGTTGACGTAGCCGCGACCGACGCAGACTCCGGCGAAGACGATCTCGCCGGGGGCGCCGAGCGGTACCAGTGACAGGTTTTCGTCGACGACGCGGACCTGGACGTTGTTGACCGGCCGGCCGAGGGGGATCCGCTCGGTGCCCGGTGTCCGGTCCATGATTTCGTGGTTGGTGTCGTCCGACGTCTCGGTGAGCCCATAGGCGTTGACGAGCCTGATCCCGGGCTGGGTGCGGAACCAGCGCTGTACGAGGTCCTTCTTCAGGGCCTCGCCGGTGACCGATACGCACCGCAGGTCCGGCAACTGGCGCGGGCGCTTCTCGAGCGACGACAGCACCGCGTCCAGGTACGAGGGCACGGCCTGCAGAACGTTGACTCGGCCGTCGGTGACGGTGTCGACGTAGCGCGGGACGTCCTCGATCACCTCTTGAGGAACGAGCAGTGTCCGGCCGCCGACCACCAGCGCCGCCAGCAGTTGCCACAAGGAGATGTCGAAGCACTGAGGCGCGGTCTGGGCGACGACCTGCCCGTCGCCGATCCGCAGGTCGTCGATCTTGGCATGGATGTGGTTGAGCATGCCTGCGTGTTCGCACATCGCGCCTTTGGGCTCTCCGGTGGATCCAGAGGTGAAGAAGATGTAGGCGAGCTGGTCCAGGGAGACGTCGATGTCGAGGTTGCCGGCCGCGTGCATCTCGTCATAGGCCGCCTCGATGAACAGTGTCCGCACCTCGGGCAGGGTGGCGACGGCTTGGGAGAGGGTCGTGGTGCTGCCTGGCTCGGTCAGCACGAGTCGGCACCCGGCGCGGGAGAGCGTGGTCGCCATGCGGTCGGCGGGAAAGTGCGGCTCGATGGGCAGATAGACACCACCGGCCTTGAAGACTCCCAGGACGGCGGCCGCCCAGTCCAGGTTGCGCTCCGTCACCACTGCGATGACGTCCTCGCGACCAACTCCTCGCCCGAGAAGGGCCCGAGCCAGTTTGTTGGCACGCTCATTGAGCTCGGTGTACGTCCACTGCCGGGCCCGGTGCACTATGGCCACGGTGTTCGCGTGGTCCTGTACGCGCTGCTCGAACAGCGCGTGGACACAGCGCTGCGGGAGATCTCGCCGCGCCCCCGCGAGTCCGTCGAGCTGGAAGCGGATCTCCTGGGCGGAAAGCAGGCTCTGCGGCCCGTGCGGTGCGCTGGGGTCGGCAACCATCAAGGACAGGGCGGTCAGGTGGTAGCCGGCGATCCGCGCGGCGCACTGGGCGTCCAGTGCATCGCGGCGGTACTGCAACCGCAGGATGGGTCCGCTGTCGCTCCATGCGGACATGACCTGCAACACCGTGCCGGCGGGGAGCTCGGGGACTTCGCCATCCCGGCGGACATCGGCCTCGCGGTCGGCGGGGAACGGAACGAACGACACCTCACCGAGCGTTCCGGTCACGCCCAACTCGCGCTGAAGGTCCTGGACCGGAGCCTGCTGGTGCGCCGACAGGTTCGTTTCGCCGCGCCGGGCTTCCCGCACCAGTGCCGTCCACGACGGGAGATCCGTCGTCAGCCTGCAAGGCAGCGGCCGGGTACCTGGCTCGGCGACGTAGCCGGTCGTGACGTCGTGCTCGCCTGACAACGCCGCCAGCACTTTGGCGTGCGCCGCCAGCAGAACCGAGCTGAACGGCACCGCCAGGTCGTCGGCCAAACGGTGCGCTGCGGTCATGACGTTTTCGGGGATCAACACCTCGTGCTCTGCAACGCCCGACACCGGCGTGAGGGACCAGCGCGGAATGGTGGTGATCCCGCCCCGAGTGAGGACGGACCGCCGGACGTCCTCGTCGCCGGGCTCGACCACATGGACGTTGGGTGCGACAGTCATCGGCTGCACCTTCCTGCGTCGTCCCGGCCCCGATCCAGCTCCCGGGCCGGGTTCCCGCCCCACCGGGAGTGCGGGAGGACCACCTCACCCTTCATGAGGAAGGAGTCAGGGCCGAGCACCGCGCCGTCGCCCACCGTCACGCCGTAGTGGACAAGGGCACCGACTCCGATCGTGCAGCCGCGGCCGATGGCGGAGGTCTCGGACTTGAACGTGCCGTCCTCCTGCGAGTGGCACTGGATGGTGCTTCCCGCGTTCAGCGTGCACGCGTCGCCGATGGCCACCATGCTCCGCTCGGACAGGTAGCAGCCGTCGTCGAACACCCGGTGCCCGATCCGGACCCCCAGGAGCCGCCAGATCACGCTCTTGAACGGGGTGCCGTTGAAGATGCGGAAATACGTCTCCGACGGCACCTTCCAGTAGCGCTCGCGCCACCAGAAGCGGGGATCGTAGATCGAGCAGTACAGAGCACATGGAGGGTGCACCGCAGTGATGACACGCTCGACCAGCACGTAGTACACCACTGTGAACAACAGAAGGAGAGCATCGGCCAGCGCAATGGCGGGCGCGCCCAGCAGGGCATAGGTGTCGGCCGCCCCAGCGGTGATCAGGACGGCACCGAGAACGTAGATCCACCGCACCAGCAGGTACCAGCCCATGGTGGCGGCGTTGTGCCTGTTCTTCGCCGCGAGACCGCGGCGAAACGCTTCACCGCTCCTCAACCTGTCGAACTGTCTGTCGCGCAGGACCGACCGCGGGATTTCGAAGCTGGGTGAGCCCAGCAGCCCCACGCCTTCCCGGATCTCGCCGTCGACAGGAACCATGACCTTCGTCGCCAGCAGGCAGTTGTCGCCCGTGCGTGCCCGCGCCGGATAGGCGATCCAGTTTCCCAGGAAGCTGTGCGCCCCGATCGATGTCCGGGACACCCGGAACGCGGTACTGGAGAAGTCGGCATTCACGATCGACAGCCCGTCGGCAACCATGGTTCCGCCGCCGACGACACTCAGGAAGGGGGTGTCCTGCTTCACCAGCGTGCCGAAATTCGACCCCGTCTGCTCGATGTGGGAGAAGCGGTAGCCGATGCCGCGCAGATAGTGGACGATGCAGGAACTGTCGCCGAACAGGCGGGTGAGGAGTCTCCTGTTGGTGAGCCGCCCGACAGCTCGGTGTATCGAATGGCGCCATCCATACAAAGGGTAGTCGCGGTCCGGTACGAGGGCGCGACGAAGCGCACGGGGCAGAACGGTGACGAGTAGGAGATCGAGCAGCACACCCCCGAAGACCAGCACCGCAGCAGCCACCGCGACCTCGCGATAGAACGTGCCGCTGATCAGGACCGCGGGCCCCGGCTCGATGACCGTTCTGAGTCGCGGAACCGTCACCAGCAGCATGACCGCGCCACCGACCGCGAACGGCACGTACACGAACACGGCGGCCACCAGCTGCAGGACACTGTGCAGGGTTCTGCGCAGCATGGCGTGGGGCGTCTCGCCGACGACCTGGAAATTTGTCTCGGCCCGCTGTGCCGGGGATCCGTGCCAGCGCTCGCCGTCGGGCACAACCTGCCCGCTGTGCAGTGAGGAGGCATGGCCGAGCTGGGCTCCGTTGCCCAGCGCTGTCCGGATGTCGATCACCGTGGCTTCGCTGATGAGTACTGATGTCCCGATGCCGACCGGCCCCGTCTGGATCAGGCCCGCGTGGCCGCGATAGCAGGGGAAGAAGGAGTCCTTCCGGATGACGGTGCGCTCACCGATGGTGAGCAGGTCGGTGCAGACAGGCACGTGGCGGGAGAGGATGACGGCACCCCGCCCGATGCGGGCGCCCAGCGCGCGGAGATAGAGCACGTACAACGGCGAGCCGAGGAACAACACCAGCGGACTCGAATAGATCAGAGTTTTGACTATCCAGAAGCGGACGTATCGCAGGGACCAGATGCGGAACTGCTCAGGCTTCCACCGACCGATGAGCGTCCACTTCACGAGGATCGGGAGGGCACACAATCCCACGAAGGCGGCGCCGCCGACCAGCACCGACCTCACATACACATCGAGTGCGCCGGACGCGGCGGAGATCCACTCGTACGCCCGAGCGGTGGCCACCGCCACGAGATATGTGTAGCCGAGGAAGGCGAGGGCCTGCAGGAATCCGCACAGGACGTAATGCGGCATGCCCGCCACGTCACCAGGCTGCCCGCCCGGAGCCGGCAACTCCCGGGCCGGAGCCTGCGGGAGCGCGGGGAGCGGGGGCCCGTCTCGGGTTACCTCCGGCACCGCCGCCGCCAGACCCCTGATCGTGGGATGTTGGTAGATCTCCTTCATCGACACCGAGGGCAGATCTGCTCTCTTGCGCAGTCGCGCACAGAAATGCGCCATCACCAGGGAATCCGCACCCAGGTCGTCGAAGAAGTGGCTGTCGACCGGTACCGGCTCGACACCCAAGACTCCGGCCAGCACCTCCGCGAGAGCGTGCTCCATATCGGGGTGCGCGAAAGTCGAGGCAGCTTCCGCTTCGGCCGGTGCTTCACGGACGCCGGGTCGGCCCCGTGGCCCGCCGTCGCCGGCAACGGGTCCGGGTGGGCTTGACGCGAGCTTCGGTTCTGACGTCATGGCCTGTATACGAAGCGGGTACATGAATGTATTGGATTAATAAGAACTTTTCTCACATTTCGGGCACCCGTCTCGCGAAGTAGGAAGGGGAAACGGGCGCCTCGCGCTCCGGCCGACAGGGGCGGGCGCGGGAGGGCGGCTACTGCTGGGTCAGTTTCGACCCCAGCAATAGCCGCCCTGAGTCGGGAGGAGTGCTCACTGCCTACGGCCCGCGACCCGACAGAGAGGGCGAGGCACTCACAGCCATGCTCCGCTGCTGCTGTCGTAGGTCCATGCGCGCAGGCTCCACAGACCGGGACGCCCCGCGCTTCGAGGCAATCACTAGAGCGGACGTGCGCCCCCGCCGAAGCAGCTCGACGGGGGCGTGGGACGCATACGCAATGCACATGGCAGGGTCTCGGCACCATCGCGCCAGCACCGTACGGAGGCGGCCGTAGGGCTCTTGGCGGGGGCGTAGGGCACGCGGTCTCGACGATGCTGCCGGGCCCCGGGCCCTGCGGACCCCGTACCACCAGAGGAGTCTGCGCTCTCGTGCGGCCGATGGCCTCAGGCGGCGCCCGTCGTACGACGGCGATCCACTGTCGCCGCCGGGTGCCGGTCCCTGCCTGTGGCACGGGGACCGCGCGCGACCCCGGACCAGGAGGCCCGACCGCCCACGCCGATCATCCTCCCGGGGGCACTCTGGTGAGAAGTGACGGACGTCCGCAGGGAGCGGTAGGCAACCGGGGGCGTCATGGACGAAACAACGATGACCGGCGCGCCGGAAGGGCAAGCGGTCCGCGCACCGGGCGACATGGGTGTGAACGGGTCGACGCCCACCGCGAGACACGAGCCGTGCTGTGTCTCGGTCACCGCCGCACCCGACGAGGCGACGCCCGTCCCCGGACCCGACGCCCTCGTCGGACGGAGCGCCGAACGCGACCGGGTGGCCGGCCTGGTGGACGCACTGCCCCATCGGGGCGGAGCTCTGCTGCTGAGCGGTGAACCGGGAATCGGCAAGAGCACGATGCTGCGCCACGCGGCAGCCCGCTGCCAAGGCGCCCGGGTGTTATGGGCCGGCGGGGTGGAGTCGGAGGCCGTGCTGCCGTACGCGGTGCTGGCCGATGTCCTGCTGCCGCTCCGCCGCCACTTCGGCGAGCTGCCGCCGGCCCAGCGGCGAGCCGTAGAGGGCTGTCTCGCGCTCGCGGACATGGCCGAGGCGAACCCGTACGCCGCGTGTGCGGGCGCGCTCGGCGTCCTGGCCGCCGCCGGCGAGGCGTGGGGCCATGGCTGGTCCTTGTCGACGACCTGCAGTGGGCCGATCCGTCATACACGGGAACGAACCGCCACCGGTGGCAATGCTCACGCCGCAGGAGCTCCAGGTGGCGCGTGCCATCGGTGAGGGACTCAGCGATGTCGAGGCCGCCGCGTCGCTGTTCCTGTCGCGCAAGACGCTCGAGGCGCATCTCACCCGTATATACCGCAAGCTGGGCGTCCGTTTCACGCTCGGACCTCGCCCGCTGTCTGGCCCGTGCCGGGATCACGGGTGACGGGCCGCAGACCGGAGCCCCGTGACAGCTGCCGAACGGCGAGTCGCCGACGGCCCCGCACGGTCGGCACGTCTGCACCAAGACCCTGGGCCAGGTCGTCCCGGCGGCCGGCTGCTTCCTCCGGAGTCCCTGAGGGCCGCCACGCGGTGCCGCGATGCGTCAGAGCCGCGGCCTTCCCAGCAACGGGCAAACTCTGAAGTGGCGTAGATCACACCGAATCTTCGCGCTGACTCTCTCCACCACCTGCAACCTGGGCCCGGTCCACACGTCTGTCGAGGTGAAGGCGCCTTCGTTCAAGGGCCGTCCCGTGGGAACCCGCCAGCAGACACACGACCAGCAGCAACTGCCGGCTACAGCCGAGATCGTTGAGGAACCGTCATGTCCGCACGTCATGCCCCGCCCTGCCGCATTTCCCATGTGGTCGACGGCGGATCGGCACCAGCTCACGGCGGTCCGGCCTGTGCCTGTGCCTCGGACGTTGCCGTTACCGCGCCGGTTCCGCCGCGGTAACCCCTACGCGGCGAAGGAGGTTGCCGGACACTGCGGCAAGCCCGCCCGCCCGTTTCCGACCTCGGCCCGTCACGTCCAGGAGAACCATGACGACAGCCATGTACGCCTTCCCACTGCCCTTCCTGACGAGATACACGGTACGAAGCGGATGGGCACGGCTGCTTCGCAGCGTGGTGCAGAGGCGGCAACAACCCGACCCTGCCTTGTCGCGACCCTCCTCGAGTAGATCCCCCGCCGCGTACGCGGCGGACGGCACGCCGGGAATCGACGAGCTCTACCATGACCGCCGGCTGGAACTGGTCCGGCTCGCGCTGTTGCTGGTCGATGACCTGCCCACGGCCGAGGACTTGGTGCAGGACGCGTTCGCCTCGCTCTTCCGCAAGCACGGCGCCCGTCTGACCGGCGTGGACGACCCGGCGGCCTATGTCCGGACGAGTGTCGTGAACGGCGCGCGGTCGGTGCTGCGTCGGCGCAGAACCGCACGCGCACATGTCCCTGAAAGGGAGGGCCACGCTCCGCCGCCGGAAGAGCACGTCCTGCTGCGAGAAGAGCACCGCGAGGTCCTCGACGCACTGCGCAGACTCACCAGACGCCAGCGCGAGGTTCTCGTGCTGCGGTACTGGGCGCATCTTTCCGAAGCGCAGATCGCCGAGACACTCGGACTGTCCCGCGGGGCGGTCAAGTCCACGGCCAGCAGGGCGTTGGACGCCCTGGGCAGACACCTGGGGGCAGCGCGGTGAACGGATCAAGTCCTCAACTCAGGCATGAACAGCTCGAAGACCGGTTGCGAGCCGCTCTCGACGCGAAGGCCCGAATCGTCGAGGTCAACGACCTGCGGCCCGCCTTCCCACCCACGGGACGCGCCCGACCGCGATTCCCGGCGCGACGCGTCGTCCCCTTCGGCCTCGGCCTCGTGGCAATGGCCGTATGCATCCTGCTCGCTGTGATCGGACGTCAGCCGTTCGGGCCGATCGAGCCCGCGCGTCCGTCCGAGTCCCAAAGCGGCGCACCCACGAAGCCCGTGGCAGGGGAGCCGTCACCGTCCCCAAGCGCTCCTTCCGGGGTCCGGTCGGGCAGGTCAGGAAGTGCGCACACGTCACCGACCCGCTCCCCCGCACCTTCGAGCCCGAGGGGCAAGGAAGGAACATGAGATCGATCGCGCGCACGTTCCGGCCGCCCGCGCCGCCGCGCGCCTGGTCTCCGCCGGGCCTGCGGCGGCTGCCGTCGCGGCGCCCTCCGACCGCGACACCCCGGTCGTCGGAGGACTCGTGACGAGCTGGGCCATGAGTGAGAGGTGTGGTGGTGGGGGAACGAGAGCGGCCTGGCGAGCAGCCCGGTTCAGGCATGTCCGTACTGCGCGCTGAGCACGGCCGGCAGCGGAAGCGTCCGGGCAGGCAGCACTGCGGCTGCGACACCGAGCGGGCAGCGTTGAGTGAATCCCCGGCATGGGTGGACCGCTTGCGCCGCTTCGGTTACGTGGCACTTCCGCGGACGGATACAGCGGAACGCCTGACGCCGGGCTACCCTCAACCACCGACTCGTCTGTGGCAGGCTCTGGGCTGTCCTGCGGAAGTCGCCCACCGTGCCGTCAAGGCCACTGGCTGGCTGGGACCTTTGCTGATAGCCACCCTCGCCGGAATGATCCGCTTCTGGCGACTCGGCCGGCCTCACGAGCTGATATTCGACGAGACGTACTACGCCAAGGACGCCTGGGCTCAACTGCAGCTCGGTTACGAAGGTGTGTGGCCGGACCGCAAGACAGCCGACCCCCAGATCATCGCCGACCCCCAGGTCATCCCCCTTTCGGACACCGGGGCGTTCGTCGCGCACCCGCCGCTGGGCAAGTACGTCATCGCAGTCGGTGAGTGGTTGTTCGGCCTCGATCCGTTCGGTTGGCGCTTCATGACGGCTTTCCTTGGCACGCTGTCCGTGCTGATGCTGTGCCGCATCGGACGGCGTCTGTTCCGCTCGACGTTCCTCGGCTGCCTGGCCGGCTTGCTGATGGCCGTGGACGGCCTGCACTACGTGATGAGCCGCACCGCGCTGCTGGATATCGTTGTCATGTTTTTCGTCCTGTCCGCGTTCGGCTGCCTGTTGATCGACCGTGACTGGGCACGGGCACGGCTGGTCCAGGCGCTGCCAAGGGACGACATGGGCAGCGTAAGGCCGGATCGGCGCACAGCCGACCGGGCCGGCACGGGATGGCGACCTTGGCGATTGGCTGCCGGAGTCTCCCTGGGCCTGGCGGCGGCAAGCAAATGGAACGCTCTCTACTTCCTGCTGGGCTTCACGGCGATGTCCCTGCTGTGGGACGTGGCCTCCCGCCGCGTCGCCGGTGCAGGGCACCCGTACCGCGCGGCGCTGCGCAAGGACCTCGGCTGGTCCGTGGCGTCCCTCATCCCCGTCACTCTGGCCACGTATGTGACGACATGGACCGGATGGTTCCTGTCCGACAAGGGGTATGGTCGGCACTGGGCGGACGGCCGGGGCGGCACGTGGGCGTGGATTCCAGCGTCCCTGCGCAGCCTGTGGCACTACGAACACCAGGTGTACCAGTTCAACGTCGGGCTGGAGACGCCCCACCGGTACCAGTCACATCCCTGGAGCTGGCCGGTGCTCGGTCGCCCCGTGCCGTTCCACTTCGAGCAATCACCCTACGGACAGCACGGCTGCGCGGCATCCGGTGGCTGTGTGCGAGAGATCATCGCTCTGGGCACACCGATGCTGTGGTGGTCGGCGTGTTGCGCCCTGGTGTATCTGCTGTACCGGTGGGCGTTGCGACGCGACTGGCGCGCCGGCGCCATCCTGTGCGCCGTGGCGGCGGGCTGGCTGCCCTGGTTCCTCTACCAGGACCGCACCATCTTCTCCTTCTACGCGGTCGTCTTCCTGCCCTACTTGTGCCTGACCGTGGCGATGACGGCCGGTGCCCTCATCGGACCGCCTGGAGCCAGTCGGCGACGCCGCCTCCATGGCTTGGTGAGCGCGGGCACACTCACGCTCCTGGTCCTCTGGAACTTCATCCAGTTCTGGCCCCTGTACACGGGCGCGACGATCCCGATCGACTACTGGCGGTCGCGGATGTGGCTGGATACCTGGGTCTAGCTGCCGTTCTGCCTGGAGATGCGCCGACATGCGCCCCTGCGGCGGACGCTTGTCGGGGGTCTCATCGGTCGTCGTCGGCCGCCCTTGGACGGGCCCACAGACGACCCAGGGGCGGCCCGGCGGGGACGCTGGCGCTGAACTCCCGGATGGCGTTGTCAGTGGCGGGTGTTAGCTTCCAGTGCAGGGATGAGCCGGTTCGATGTTCGCGAAGAGGAACATGGCGGCCAAGGGGGGTGGCCGGATAGGGATCCCCGAATCCGCTGGGCCCCGGGACACCGAATGGCTCCGCATCCACCCCCCTCACGCCCTCCTGATCCGCACGAGTAATACGCGACGAAGTAGGGCTCGACGCCGTCTCTTCCGCGTGTCACGACGTCCAAGGAGTAGGGACGGTCGCGACCCCCATCGAAGAGGCTGAATCGGCCATAGCAGCCGAAGAGAGTGATGCTCGATGAAGCTGGTTTTGCAGGAGTTCCTGACGCTCGACGGTGTCTCGCAGAGCCCGGGGTCCCCGGACGAGGACACCAGCGACGGGTTCACGCGGGGCGGCTGGTTCGTGCCGTACCTGGACGAGGAGTTCGAGCGGCTGGCCGGCACCTGGCTCGGCGAGGCGGACGCGTTCCTCTTTGGCCACCGTACCTACCGCAATTTCGCGCGGGACTGGCCGAAGATGACCGAGCACCCCTTCGCCGGCATCTTGAACGGCCTGCCGAAATACGTGGCCTCCCACAGCCTGACCAAGGCCGACTGGAACCCGGCCACGATCCTGTCCGGCGACATCCCCACCCAGGTCGCCGAACTGAAGCGGCAGACCGGACGCGAACTGCAGATCCACGGCAGCGCCCGACTGGCCCAGTCCCTGCTGGCCGCCGGACTGATCGACACGTTGCGGGTCGTGATCGCCCCGGTCGTGGTGGGCCAGGGCCGACGCCTGTTCCCAGACGGCGGCGCACCGGCCGGTCTGCGACTGGTCAGCCCTCAAACGACACCGGGCGGCCTGTCGGTGCACGTCTTCGAATCGACGGGACTTCCGGAGTACGGGACCTACGGGGTCGACGCGTAGACCCCTGGCGCCGGACTGCCACCGAGGTCGACAGCCGTGACCTACCGCTGCGTACCGTAACGTCCGTCGCCGTTGCCATCACATTGCCGTCAGCTGAAGCGGCCCGCTGCCCGCTGCCCGCTGCCGACGCGAATGCCGGCTTGCAAGACAGGGGTCAAGCCTGGGCCAGGATTTCGGCCCGCAGACGGTCGTACTCTGCGACCGCCTGCGGCACACCGTCGAAGTAGTCATCCCAGAACCCAGGTCGCTGCCACTCGGGGGGCGCCAGCGTCAACCTTCCGTCGTCGAGGTCGGTAACCCAGCACCTCGGAAGACTGTCGCCGACGACCGTGAACATGGCCGCGTCCCCAAGCCCCGGGGTTTTCTCTGAACCCTCCGCTGTAGCCCTGCTCTGGAAGACGCAGGAGAACCCGACCTGCTGTGGTGATGATCTCCAGAACGGGGTACTCCGCTCCGATCCGTATGCCCGGATGGTCCGGCACGGCCTCACCGCTGACAGGGCTGAGGATCTGGTGGCAGCGCACTATCACAGCCGGAGCGTAGAGGAAGATCGAGCACCGCGAACCGGCCGAGGTCGACCGCACCACGCGAACGCCCTCACCGGCGACGAAGTCGGCGTCCAGTCCTCACCCGCGGACCTTCGTAGAACGTCCTGGCTCTGCCGAGCCTCGGATCTCGCCCAGGCGCATCGCCCACGGCGCGGTCGGCAGGCACCTGGCGTCAGCGGCGGTAGCCCGCGGCCGGAAGATCCCTCAGGACGTAGCTATGGCCGGCATTGTCCGAGGGGGCGAACAGCTCGAACTGATCCGTGATCCAGGGGTCGATCATCGCGAGCTGGTCCGCGATCCAGGGGTCGGTGCGGTGCGCGTCGCGAATTGTGACGATCTTCGTGTTTTCGACCAGAGGGGTGCGAACGGGGGCGTGCCCGGCTGCCTGAGGGGTGGCTGCGATCGCGGAGCCACCGGTGGCGAAGAGAGCGCCTCCGGCGAATACAGCGGAGACGCCTGCGGTAGCGAGACGCCGCGCCAGCTTGTTCATGGTCATTCCTCCTTGCACAGCCCATCGCTCTGTGACTGCGAACGGTGGGACCTGCCGTTGTCCCGGCGCTGTTCAAGCTACGCATTCCCACGTAGTTGAACAATGAACCACCCGCGTGAAACAAATCACCTGAATCAGCGGGAATGGAATGGAAGACATGGCTCGGACGTAGCGTGCACAAAGACCTGAAAGGTGAGCCAGATGGCCTTGGCGGACGTCACCGCATCAATGGGAACAAAAGGCGCCACTGCCGATGTCATGCAACTTTCAACCACAAGCCGGGGGCATGGCGGTGCGTCCGGAGCGGGACGATCCCGTCTGCCGCGCCGGGCCGATCATGTCCCCTGCGCGCCGGCAGACAGCACGCGCGTCGCCAGAGCGAGCCGGAGCACCAGCGTTCCTAGGGCCGGATCCACCCCAGGGACCGCTCGACGGCTCGCTGCCAAGATTCGTACTCGCGCTCCCGCCGTTCGGGGTCCATGTCCGGCAGCCACTGGGCGGCCCGGTGCCAGTTGCGGCGCAGGACCTCCAGGTCCGACCAGTAGCCGGCCGCGAGGCCGGCGGCATAGCCCGCGCCCAGCGAGACCGTCTCGGCGACCAGGGGGCGTACTACGGGAACGTCGAGCACGTCGGCCAGGAACTGCATGAGCAGGTTGTCGGACGTCATGCCCCCGTCCACCTTGAGTTCCTTCAGAGCGAGCGCGGAGTCGGCGTTCATGGCGTCGACGACCTCACGCGTCTGCCACCCGGTGGCCTCGAGGACGGCCCGCGCGAGGTGGCCCTTGGTGATGTAGGAGGTGAGCCCGACGATGACGCCGCGGGCGTCGCTGCGCCAGTGGGGTGCGAACAGACCGGAGAACGCTGGAACGATGTAGCAGCCGCCGTTGTCCTCGACGGTACGTGCCAGGGTCTCGATCTCGGGCGCGCTGTTGATCAGGCCCAGACGGTCGCGGAACCACTGGACCAGCGAGCCGGTGACGGCGATCGGGCCTTCCAGGGCGTACACCGTGGGCTGGTTCGCGATCTTGTAGGCGACGGTAGTGAGGAGCCCGTGCCGGGACCGTACGAGGTCGGAACCGGTGTTCATCACCAGGAAGCTGCCGGTCCCGTAGGTGCACTTCGCCTCCCCGGGCGAGAAGCAGGTCTGTCCGAACAGGGCCGCCTGCTGGTCGCCGAGGGCCGCCGTCATGCAGACGCCCGGAAGCACCGTACTGGCCTCACCGTAGTTCTCGATCGAGGGCCGGATCTCCGGCAGCATCGCACGCGGGACACCGAAGAACTCCATCAGTTCTCCGTCCCAGGTCAGCGTCCGGATGTTCATGAGCATGGTGCGGCTGGCGTTGGTGGCGTCGGTGATGTGCAGGCCGCCGTCCGGACCGCCGGTCAGGTTCCAGATCAGCCAGGTCTCCATCGTGCCGAACAGGACATCGCCGTCGTGGGCGCGCTGTTCCAGCCCTTCGACGTGGTCGAACAGCCAGCGGATCCGGGGTGCGGAGAAGTAGGTCGAGGGAGGGAGACAGCAGCGTTCCAGGAAGAACTCGTCCCCCGGCTGTTTTCTCAGGTCCTCGATGAGCGGAGCGGTACGGGTGTCCTGCCAGACGATCGCCCTGCCGAACGGGAGGCCGGTCCGCCGGTCCCAGAGCACCGTCGTCTCGCGCTGGTTGGCGATCCCGATGGCGGCGATCTGCCCGGCGTCGATGCCGACGTTGGACAACGCCTCGGGGACGATGCGCTGCAGATTGCGCCAGATCTCCAAGGCGTCGTGCTCGACCCAGCCGGGCCGGGGAAAGTACTGCTGGTGCTCTCGCTGGACCACCGACACCAGTCGGCCGCGGTGGTCGAACAGGATGCATCGAGTCGAGGTGGTGCCCTGGTCGATGGACATCACATACCGTTCAACCATGATCGGGCCTGCCTTCCGAAGCGTCGCGGCGGCGCCGGGAGCTACCAGCGAGCCGCGCCCAGGTCTCTGGAGATCGCCCGCGCTGCCTCCCGCAGAAAGGTGATCAGGGGCGGTTGCGGCCGGCCCTTGCTGTCGCAGATCCGCTCGACCGGACCGGACACTCCGATGGCGCCCACCACGAGGCCGCCGTGGCCCCGGATCGGCGCGGCGACTCCGGCCTCACCCATGGTCATTTCCTGCACCTCGGCGCCCCAGCCGAGCTCGCGGACCTCGGCGAGCGCCCGGTTGAGGTCCTCCTGGAGCACCAGGGTGTGCCGGGTGTACGCCTCCAGTCCGGTCTCCAGCAGCGGCTCGACAGGTTCGGCCCCGAAGGCCAGCAGGACCTTGCCGAGTGAGGAGGCGTGCAGCGGCAGAAGTGCTCCCACGTCCAGGGTCTGCAAGGTGTCGTCCGGCCGGAAGACGTGGTGGACCACGAGCACCCTGCCCTCCAGGGGCGTGCCCAGACGGACGGCCTCCCCGCTGCGGGCGGCCAGGGCGTCGGCCCAGTTGATGGAGCGCGACCGCAGCTCGTTGACGTCCAGGTAACTGGTGCCCAGGTGCAGCAGCGCCGCTCCGAGCTGGTATTTTCCCGTCGCCTCGTCCTGCTCCACGAAGTCCACGTGCTGAAGGGTGCGCAGAATGCCGTGGGCGGTGCCCTTGGCCAGCCCCAGCGAGGAGGCCACTTCGCCGAGGCCCAGCCGACGCGGACCGCCGGCGAGCAGACGCAGGATCGCCGCCGCCCTCTCGATCGACTGGACTGGGCCGGCCATGAAGCGATCCTAGTCCGGATCGTGCCCCGGTTCAGGACAGCGTTCGGTAATGCCGACCCCGGTTCATTGACCCGGCTCATTTCCGTCCCTAGCGTGCCAGAACGCCCGGCAGCCGACCGACAGCGCGACGGGCAGAGGAGGGTACATGACAGTTGCGCAGCTCAGCGCCGCACCCGGCGAGGGAGTCGAATACGTCTTTCCGCTCCCGCATGCCCCCAGGGCCGTCTCGGCCGTACGCGGACGCGCGGACAGGGTGCTCACCAGCTGGAACCTGCCGGGGAACGTCGCCGACGACGTGCTCCTGGTGATCTCGGAGCTGCTCACCAATGCGGTCGTCCATGCCCTGCCGCCGGCCTCGCTGCGGCTGTCCAGAGTCCGGGTGGACGGGCACAGGGCCGTACGGGTCGAGGTCACCGACACGGGGCCTGCCGCTCCCGCCGGGCTGTCGGCCTCCAGGATCGACCCGGACGAGCACGGCCGGGGGATCTGCATCGTCACCGCGCTGTCGGCCAGGTGCGGTGTGGTAGTGCACTCCGGCGGGTCCAGTCGATGGGCCGAGTTGCTCGTGGGTTGATCGCCCGGCAGGTCGCCACCCGGGTCGGCTCCGCCCTCGCCGTACTCGAAGCCCGCGATGACCTTCCCGAGCAGAAACGCGTGGACCGTCGCACCGAAGATCCCGGTCCCCTCCTCACCGGTGGTATGCGACGGTCTCTGCGGCCCTCATCACCTCTCGTCGGCCTGCGGCGCCCGGGCCGGTCGGGCCCCGCACCGTAAGGTCACGGCTGTGCGGGAGCCGCCTTGCGGAGCGTCGAGATGCACGTGCCGATGGCTGCCTGGAGCTCCTCGAGGCGCTGGAGCATGTCGTCCTCGTAAAGGTCGTCGAGGTCGTCGGCGTCATCGAGGGTCAGCTCCTCGAAGACCTTCGTCGCACGCTGCAGGCTGCTGTAGAACTTCGTACGCCGTTCCTGAAGGCGCAGTTCGGGATCGGCCTCCACGGCCTGGGCGACGAGTTCCTTCACCGTGTCGTACGCCTCCGTGGCCCACGGTCCGGCCTCCTCGCCGTCGTCCAGCTCGTCGATGAGGGACAGATGGCGCTCGGCCTCCGCGCGGAGCTCGGCGGGCGCGTCGATCGTCTGCCCGGCCGGGGTCTTGACCTGGCCGTTCTCGATGATCTGCCGCACATAGCCGATGCGGTCCGCGGCCCGGGTCTCGGTGGCCACCGCCTTCTTCAGTTCGTCCGTTCGCGCGATGTCACGGGCCAGCTCGGTCTGCAGGGCCGGGTCCTCCCTGAGCCGGTCGAGCAACGCGGCGCGGGCGGTCTGGGCGGTGGCGGGGTCGGCGAGGATGGCCGCGCGGAGCGCGGTGGGGTTCTCGGCGACCTCCAGCGCCTTGGTCGGCCGGATGCCCTCGGCCTCGGCAGCCGCGGCGATGGCCGTGCCGCGCTCGGAGGCGGCGCTGGAGCGGGAGGCGTAGTACGAGTGCCACACGTCGGAGTCCGGCAGTTCGATCTCCTGGCCGGGGACCAGGATCTCGAAATGCGGTACGAGACCGTCGTCGGCCGCCCTGTCCCACGCCTTGTAGTAGCGCATGACTCGCTCCGCGGAGCACCCTGCCAGCTCCGCGAAGCGCTTGGCGGAGATCTTCGGGGTCTCCCCGGCCGGCTGCCCGCCGGGCCGTACGCTGCGCGCCACCTTCAGCGCGAACGCCCAGCCGCCGGTCCGGGCGTACACCCCGAACTCACGGGCGTCGCGCGCCACCGTCTCGGCCACCTCGGACTCCGCCGACGACGGCTCCCCGGCACCGGCTGCTCCCGGCTCGACCCAGAACCCTTCGTCTGCGGAAGGCTCCCCGGCGGCGGGGACGCCGACGATCGACGCCTCCTTCGCGGACTTCTCGTCATCGGGCGAACCGGCCGCCCCGGACGGGTCGATCGCTACGGTCACAGGGAACACTCCCGGGCACTCGCGGACTGTGTGGAACCCAAGCGAGGAGCCTATATGAGCCCGTTCCCATGGCTTTGCACCGGACTCCCCCACGGCAAGGGCCTCACTGCACTGTCGCGAGGTCCAACGCGGCGACGTGCCCGAACGTCATCGCCGGGCCGATCGTCGAGCCCGCGCCCACGTAGCTGCGGCCCATGACGGCGGCACTGGAGGTCCGGCCGCGTACAGACCCGGGATCACCGAGCCGCCCGGCCGCAGCACGCGCGCCCGGGCGTCGGTGCGCATCCCGCCCTCGTCCCCAGATCGCCCGGGACGATCTTGAAGGCGTAGTACGGGGCGAACCACAGAGGCGCCGGGCAGGAGTTCGGGAGGACGGCGGGGTCGGTGTAGTAGTGGTCGTACGCGCTGTCGCCGCGGTGGAAGTCGGTGTCCTTGCCCTTCAGGACAAGGGAGTTGAAGCGATGGACGGTGGTGCGCAGCACGGCGGCGGGGACGCCGATCCGACCGGCCAGGGCGTCCAGGGTCCAGGCCCTGTGGGCGGCGCCGGAGTCACAGGCGTCGGGGACCGGGGGCGCGGGGACGGTGGCGCGTGCGGTGTTCTGCGCGTGATCTCGGTACGGTGCGGTACTCCCCGAAGCGTGGCCGGGTTTCTGATGTAGCGTCAGGGAACGTCGCGCGGGGGTCTTGTGAAGCCAAGGGGTGCGCCGCGTGAAGACTCCGAACGGCGCAGGCTCCGGGGAGGTCATCCCACCCCGGCGGTGACCCGCGCGAACGCCGACGACGCGGTGTGCGCACACCCGGTGCGCCCGGCGTTCTCGGCCGCATATGACTCACTGGGAGTATCTCCGGCGTGGAATACCCCACAACGGCTGCCCGTTCGGCTCTGCTGTGATCAAGTGATCCACGGGCAGGGCACGGCACGAGTACGGAGGAGTCTGAACCGATGAGCGACGTCACGAGCGCCGGCGGCGGCAGTCTGCTGAAGGAGACCGTCGGGCGGTACGGCATCTGGAGTGTGGGGTTGCGTTCGGAGGACCCGGCCCGGCGCGGCGAACTGGCAGAAGGTGCCGCCGAACTGGAGGAACTCGGCTTCGGCGCCGTCTGGCTGGGCGGCAGCAGCGCCGTACGCCACGCGGTGCCGCTGATCGAGGCGACCTCGCGCCTCGTCGTGGCGACCGGTATCCAGAGCATCTGGCAGTACGAGGCCGCCGAGACAGCGGCGCACTTCAACGAGCTGGAGCAGACCCACCCCGGGCGCTTCCTGCTGGGACTCGGCGTGAGCCACGCCAAAATGGCGGACCAGTACCGCCGCCCGTACGCGGCCATGGTCGCCTATCTGGACGCACTCGACGCCGCCGGGGTGCCCGCCGGGCGCCGCGTCCTGGCCGCGCTCGGGCCGAAGATGCTGGAGCTGTCCCGCGACCGCGCCGCCGGCTCGCACCCGTATCTGATGACGGTGGAACACACCACGATGGCCCGCGGGACCCTGGGCGACGCGCCGCTTCTCGCGCCGGAGACGAAGGTGATCCTGGACACGGACCCGGACAGCGCCCGTACCACGGCCCGTGACACCCTCGCCTTCTACCTGGGCCTGCCGAACTACACGAAGGCCCTCCTCGGGTTCGGCTTCACCGAGGACGACTTCGCGAACGGCGGCAGCGACCGCCTGGTCGACGCGCTCTTCGCCTGGGGCGACGACGACCGGATCCGCGCACAGATCCAGGCCTTCCGTCAGGCGGGCGCGGACCACGTCGCCCTCCAAGTGCTCGACGAAGGGTCGCGCGACTCGCTCCCCCGGGCCGCCTGGCGCCGCCTGGCCGAGCTGCTGCGCTGACGAAACGCCCGAATACGCTCCGTCAATGTCAGTGGTCCGCCCTACCGTGGAGCCGGCACAGGATCGCTGACGAGAACGGAGCTCCCATGACGACCCTGCCCGACCGGCCGCACACCGCGCTGCTCGTCATAGACGTGCAGAACGGGGTGGTGGCAGGCAGCCACAACCGCGACAGCGTGATCGCGAACATCAACACCCTGATCGACAAGGCCCGCGCGGAGGACGTGCCCGTGGTCTGGGTGCAGCACTCCGACGACCAGCTCAAGCCGGACAGTGAGAGCTGGCAGTACGTGCCGGAGCTGGTCCGCCACGACAAGGAACCGCTTGTCCACAAGCTCTACGGCGACTCCTTCGAGGACACCGAGCTGGAGGCGGTGCTCGCCGAGCGCGGCGTGGGCCGGCTCGTCGTCACGGGCGCCCAGACCGACGCCTGTATCCGCTCCACCCTCCACGGGGGCATCGTCCGCGGGTACGACGTGACGCTTGTCGGCGATGCACACACGACGGAGGACCTCACCGAGTACGGCGCGCCGGCCCCGGAGCAGGTGATCGCGCACACCAATCTCTACTGGAAGTGGCAGAGCGCACCCGGGCGCCGGGGCGGGACCGTCGACACGGCGGAGGTGACGTTCGAGGCGTCCGAGGCGGAGAACTCGGGCTGAGCGGCCGAGGCCGGGCCCCTTTCGTGTGCGACGGGGCCGCCGCACACGAACAGGGGCCGGCGCCCAAGCGATCACTATGCGCTGCAGGGGAATGCCGTGCGGTCCGCAAGGCCGGGCGCGCTCTGCCGATCGAGGCGCCCGGCAGCCTGGCACGAAGCGAGCGGTGGATGCTCCGGCCACCCGGCGAACCGGCTGAACACCCTGGTCGGTCGCCGGCCTTCGCCCGGCCGGTTCCGCGGATTCCCCAACCCGCGCCGATCAAGCTGCCCACTGCACCCACAGGGCAGGCGGTTTGCGGAAGACAAGGCCATGGGCGGCGGCCGGCCGAGAGGGGTCGAGGCGCAGTCCGGTCAGGCGGTCGAGGCAGGAACGGAGCGCTATGCGGGTCTCCAGCCGGGCCAGGTGGGCTCCAAGGCAGTAGTGCGGACCGTGGGCGAAGGCGAGTTGCTGTCGTGAGTTGGGGCGGCGCAGATCGAAGTGGTCGGGGTCGGGGAAGACCTCGGGGTCGCGGTTGGCTGCGGCGAGCGAGACGGTGACCAGGTCGCCCTCGCGGATATCCGCCCCGGCCAGCTGCACATCCCGGGTGGCGTACCGGTCGACCACGGCGGCGGCGGGTTCGAGCCGCAGCGACTCCTCGACCGCGTTGTCCATCAGTTCCGGCTCCGCCTGAAGCTCCGTCAACTGTTCAGGGACGCTCAGGAGGTGGAGCACGAGGTTGGTGATCATCGCTTCGGTCGTCTCGATTCCGCCGAAGAGCAGGACGGCCGCGTTGGCGGCCAGGTCCGACAGGTCCAGCGCCTGGGCGGCGGTGACCAGCAGGGAGCGAGGCGCCCCGGCGTCCACCGTGCCGGCGACGGCTGAGCGCAGCGCCGCGTAGGCAGCGGGGCCGTCGGGACCAGCCGAACGGCCCTCGGTGAGCTCGTGCACGGAGTGAACGATGGCGTCGTACCAGCGCAGCACCTGGGCTACGGGGACGCCGTCCAGACCCAGTACCTCCGCCATCACAGTGGCGGCCAGTGGTCCGGCGAACTCCCGCCGCAGCTCGGCCTCCTGGCGTCCGGCGAGGCCGTCGAGCAGGCGGTCCGCCTCGTGCCGCGCGGTGTCCGCGAAGGATCCGTGAACGGCGCCCGGGCGGAAGGGCTCGGTGAACGGCTCCCGGTGGCGGGCGTGTTCGGGCCCGTCGAGGGAGAGCATGCTGGGTCCGGTGACCCGCGCGGTGGTGAACCGGGGGTCGTCCACGGTGAACGTCTCGGCGTCGCGCATCACGGTGAGCGCGAGGGCCCGAGAGGTGACCATCCATCCGCCCAGAGCCGGAAGCCACGCCACCGGGGCGGTGTCCCGGAGTCGGGCCAGGTGAGGGTGAGGGTCCTCGGCCAACTGAGCGAGCGTGATCATACGGCCAGACTAGATGAACGGATCCGGCAACCTCGGTGATCACTGGCGAGCATTGAGCGTTTGAGCACGTACGGTGTCGTACGGCGGCCGTTCCAGGCGTAGTCGTCGAAGGTTCAGGTCTCGCGGTCGTAGCCGGGCGGCCGGCCGCCGCGACTGCCCCGCCGCGGGCGATGGACCCTTTCCTCCTCCGCCGGCGTGAGCAGGTAGATCTCCCTGAACGCCTGTTCGAACGGCTGTCGCAGCCGCTCGGCGACGATCCGCGCCCGCCACTCCCTGATGTCGTCGGCCGACGCCCGGATCGGATGCCACAACCGGACGCGCTCGGGTTCGCCGTGCGGTTCGCCCATCGGCGCCATCGGGCGCCACACACCGTCCGCGCCCTGGAACTCCCAGATCAGCCCACGGACGAGGACGCCGGTGACCGGATGGCCGCGATAGTGTCGGCGCCACTCGTCGTACGGCCAGCTGCGCCCGGCCGACATCAGCGCCTCGACGCGGGCCCGCTCGCCCGACAACGTGCCGCGCACCTCCTTGGCCAGCGCCTTCAGCTCCCTGAGCTCGTCCGGGAGACCGTCTGTACTTCGCTGCTGTAGTGCTGCCTCCCCTCTCCCGTACAACCCTTCAGGCTCACCAGAGGTCATCTCTGAGTCCGCACGTATGTCCTGGAGAGGAACCCATGCCCCGGCCTCACCACAGGCGCTCCCGGCGTCCCGTCGTCCTGGGCGCCGCCGCCATCGCGGCCACCCTGGCCGGTGGCCTGCTCATCACCCTGCCCGGCGGGGCGAGTGCCGCCGCGTCGGGCCTCGCCGACGACTTCAACGGTGACGGCTACCGCGATCTGGCGACCGGCGCCCCGGGTGCTGTCGCGGGCGGGAAAGCGAAGGCGGGTGCCGTAGTCGTCAACTACGGCTCGTCGAGCGGTATCAGCGCCGCGCGCCACAAGACCACATCGCAGAGCTCCTCCGGCGTGCCGGGCGCCTCGGAGACCTCCGACCGCTTCGGCACCGAACTCGCGCACGGCGACCTCAACAACGACGGCTACGGCGATCTCGTCGTGGGCACACCGCTGGAGGACGTCAGCGGCGATGTCGACGGCGGTTCGGTCACGATCCTGTGGGGCGGCTCGTCCGGCCTGTCAGGCGGCACGACGATCAGCGACCCGAACGCGTCGGGTCACGACCGGTTCGGCCAGTCCCTCGTGGTCGGCGACTTCACCGGTGACGGGAAGGCCGATCTGGCGGTCGGTTCCACCGGCAAGGACGTGTGGATCTTCAAGGGCGGCTTCACCAAGTCCGGCGGCGTGGCCGGGAAGCTGCGCTTCGACGCGCACATCGAGTCCGGCGCGTACCCCAAGGGCGCCGTCCAACTGGCCGACGGGGACTTCGACAACGACGGGGCGGACGACGTGGTGGTGGGGTCCTCCGCGGGCAACTTCGTCTACCGGGGCGCTTCGACCGGGCTCACGCTGCAGACCGAGGCGGGCACGGGGTACGCGGGCGCGCTCACCGTGGCCGACTTCGACCGCGACGGGCACGACGACCTGGTCGTCGGCTCCGACTCCGTCTCTGTCACGGACCAGACGGCGAAGGGCGGCTACGCCACCGTGTTCTACGGCGGTACGGCGGGCGTCGACACCACTCGCAGCGCCGTCTTCAGCCAGGACACCGCGGGTGTGCCGGGAGCGGACGAGTCCTACGACTCGTTCGGCGGCGCACTCGCAGCGGGCGACGTCAACGGTGACGGCTACCCGGACCTCGCCGTCGGCGCGAACTTCGAGACCATCGGCTCCGCGACCCACGCAGGCAACGTCTGGGTGCTGCGCGGCGGCGCCTCCGGCCTGACGGGGACCGGCGCCCAGTCCTTCAACCAGGGCACCTCGGGTGTCCCGGGCGCCAACGAGTCGTCGGACCTGTTCGGCGATGCCATCCACCTCGCCGACCACAACAAGGACGGCCGTGCCGATCTGTCAGTGGGCGCGGCCGGCGAGAACAGCGACGACGGCGCCGTATGGGTCCTGCGCGGCTCCACCGGAGGCGTCACGGCCACCGGCGCGGTGAGCCTCGGTGCGTCGTCCGTGGGCATCGGGAACTCGGGGGCCGACCCCATGTTCGGGGACGCCATGTCGGGCTCCTGAGCACGTAGACAGACAGCCGGAAGGGGCGGCACCGGAGGATTCCGGCGCCGCCGCTTCCGTTGTGGGACCAACGAGCACGCCGGAACGGTTGGGGGTGTCATCTGCTGTTGCGAAGAACCCCTTCTCCTCGCGACTTCTCCGCCACCACAGGCTGCTCAGGGCCGAGGTTCAGGTATCGACGCTTTGGACTCGGCAGAACCCCCAGCTTGGGCAGCAAATCAGCCATCATGTCCTCAAACATGGCCTCGTAGCCGTCGTCGAAGGCGAAGGCGAGATGGTGATTGACGGCCATGCAGATCAGGCCGTAGATCTGGCGCCAGCAGTACATCATCGCCCTGATGGCGCCCAGCGGAAGTCCCGGACTGACGGCCTGCTGATAGACGACGAGTTGGTTCCGCAGGTCTTCCGGTACCCCTTCGTCGACCTCGCCGTCGAGCAGCCCCTGCCGGACCAACTCGGCGAACAGCTCGGCGAACAGTCCGCCGAGTGCACGGGAGATCGCCTGTGGTATCTCGTCCCCGGATTCGGTGGCCTCCGGGAAGCCGGCCCCCATCAGCAGGCTGAATTCGCCAGGATGGGCCACGGACCAGACCAGGACGGCGTGCGTCGCGGCGTGCAGCTTGGCACTGAGGTCGTCTGGCTCCTGGTGGTCCACGGCAGCCTGAACCGTACGGATGAGTTCGGCGGTGATGTCGCCGTACAGTGCGCGCACCAGTCCGCGCTTGCCGTCGAAGTACCGGTAGAGGGCGGCCGGTGTGACGCCCACCTCGCCGGCCACCGCCGTCACCGTCAGACCGCTCAGTCCGTCCGTGGCGATGATCTCCCGGGCCGAGTCCCTGCAGTCCTGGATGAGTTGCTCGCGCAGTCGTGCGCGCCGCGTGCCGCCACGCATCCGTTGAGGCGTGCCAGTGGCCACTGTGCAACCTCCTCACCGCTCCGCAGATGTTCCTGCTGCCGCCACCCTACTGGGCGCCCCTCACCCACAAGTTGCCCGAACCGCTTGTGACCCTGCTCACCAAGGGAGTAAAACACCTTCACAATGTGAGGCCGACTCACCAGGCGGCTGGACACAAGCCCTGTTGCCTGTGCCGACAGGAGGTATGCGTGAAACCCGGCCCGGGAGATGCCCTTTTGAGAGGGCGCTACGAACTCCTACGCCCGCTCGACTCCCCGTCCGACGAAGGGAGGCTGTGGACGGCCAAAGACACCGAGGAGTACGTGAAACCGTACCTGCTGAAGACCTGGCACTTCTCCGACGACGGGCCGGACCAGGTACAAAGGGCGTTATGGGACGCCGAGTTGCGCTCTCTCTACCAGGTCAGGAGCAGTCCCGGCTCGGAGCGTTCGCTCCTTCAGCTGCACAACGTGGGCATCGATCACGAGCACCGCTGCTTCGTGATGGTGTTCGAGACGAATGGTCACCGGACCCTGGCGGCCATGCTGGCCGACCGGCGCAGTTGGCCCTGGCTGTCGGGACGGCAGTCCGACCGACATTCGCTGTGGCGGATGCTCGGCCGCCTGGCCTCGGGCCTGGACCTGCTGCACCGGCAACAGGTCGTCCACCGCTGTGTGTCCGCGGAGACCGTGTTCCTGGATCCGGAGACAGGCCCCGAGTCCGCGCGGCTCGGTGGGTTCGAGTGGAGCGTCCGGCTGGGCCGCCCTCCCGCGGTGGCGCGGACCCGGCGCGGGTGGGAGACACCGCCCGAGTGGGCCTTTGGCCGGCAGGCGTTCGGCCCCGATGCCGACTGGTTCGCCTTCGGCATGCTGGCAGCCCGCTGCATGCTGGACATCGAGCACCTGGGCACCGTCGAGGACCCGGCCGAGCGCTACCGGCTCGTCCAGGACCGGCTGAGCAAAGGCCGGGTGGGGGACAGGCGCAGACGAACCGCTGCCGTCCCGAACACCCGCCTGACACAACTGGAACAGGACGCGATCGGCAGGCTGATCGCCGAGGAGCCGACGGACCGACTGCGGCGCGGCGACGAGGTGTTGGCGCTGGTCAGGGACGTCGTCAACTCCCTTGAAGAGCTCTCCGGCAGCGGGGACGCCAGTGACCGGTACTTCGTCGTGGTCAATACGCGCAACGCGCGGCTGATGGAGGCGATGGAAGCCCTGGGGCTGCGCACCGCACTGGGGCTTCAGCCCGGCGACGCATTCAGTTCCCTCAACAGCGAGCACGTGACGAAGCTGCTCGGCTTCCTCTACGACGACTTCTCCGACGGCGGCCTGCTGTCCCCCGGCAATACCGGCGGGAGGGTGGTGCTGTCCGGCAAGTGCCTGCGTCTCGAGCTGGGCAAGCACGACGACGGGGACATCCAGAGCTGGGAAAAGGCCTTCTGTCATGGGGTGAGCGACTTCTTCGACCCGGATGCGCGGCGGAGTTGGGAGATCCCGATCCCTGCCGGTCAGCTTGCCTTCATCACCACGGCGAAGAATCAGGGCAGCCAGCCGTCGGCCCGCAGCTGGGAGCTGGTGATCCCCGCGCCGGACGAGGTGAGCGACCGGCAGAAGAAGCAGGAGGATCTCGCGGAGTTCATCCGGCTGACCAACCAGATCGACCTCCTGATCCGGGACGCCGAGGTCTTCCGGTGCCAGGTCGCCGACGTCCGCCGCCGGGAGGACGGCAGCATTGAGTGGATCGAGGTCCAGGAGGTGCCGAGGCACCGGCCGCCCCTGGAGATGTTCCGGCCCGACGGCGGCATGGCGGCCTTCCTGCTCCGGGACAAGTACAGCGGTAAACCGGGCAGCAACGAGATCCTGCTGTGCTCCCCGGACTCCGAGGAGCTGCGCATCCGAGTCCCGGGCATCGGGCCCTGGGAGCTGAAGGACAAGGACGCCGACGTCCCGGACGAGACGGTACGGCTGCGGCCGGCCGGCTCCCTGGCGGGCACGGACGGCCTCGACGGCCGCAAAGGCAGTGACACCGAGGAGATCCGCGCGGGGCAGGAGTACCTTCTGCGCACCACGGGCCTGGTCCGGCAACTTCTCCTGATCGGGCGGAGGAAGAAGGCCATCGAGAGACTGGCGGATCACACCTACCTGCTGGCCAGCCTGTCGAGCCCCGGGCAGGTGTTCATGGACAGCGGCGTGTCAATCCCCTGGTTTCGTAGAGACCTCTCCTATGCGGCCTGGCACCTCTGGTCGCTCT
Organism: Streptomyces sp. NPDC022910; assembly: GCF_055561075.1. Lineage (NCBI taxonomy): Bacteria > Bacillati > Actinomycetota > Actinomycetes > Kitasatosporales > Streptomycetaceae > Streptomyces > Streptomyces sp. NPDC022910. The sequence goes on along the minus strand of NZ_JBVHHL010000044.1, from coordinate 35 downwards.
TCTTGCGTGCTTCGGTGATGGTCCGTTCGAACTCC
>NZ_JBVHHL010000043.1:0-65578 GCF_055561075.1 Streptomyces sp. NPDC022910 | reverse complement strand
CGCACGCTTGCGCAGCTCAACGGGGTAAGGGGAGGGACGTGCCATGACTCAATCCTCTCAGAGAATCGAGCCTCCATTCGACCCGGGGCGATTCATGAGGAACTTGCCTGAGTTGCGATCGTGTGCATCGGTTACGTCGATGCAAGTTCCTGAGGAGGGGGCGGACGCGAGGCGGCCTCGCGCGGTACGTCACGCCGGCTGGCGTAGTCCCGACCGGTCGGCCCGGGGCGAGTTGATCGTGGGGAGCTTCAGAGGCGTCGAAGGGGGAACGCAGCGGGCCAGACAGCGAAAACGACTTACCGCTACCTGTACCGCTACCGTTACGGCGTCCGCCGCGCCGCCGAACCTCCGGCCTCTCCTTCGCCCCACCGAACGCCTGCTCGCCCATCCCACGAGTCTACGTTCGCAGAAGGGGCGAAATCGGTCGCTCACTGCGGCGTGCGCTGCTAGCTTGCCGCAGTGGCACTCTTCTCCCGCTCTTGGAGCGCGTTGCGCACGGCGGTCGCCGAACTCCCGGACAAGGACTTCGAGCAGCCGTCCGGCTGCACCGGCTGGCTCGTACGGGATCTTGTGTGCCACCTGATCATCGACGCGCAGGACGTCCTGATCACCCTTGTCACCCCCGCCGATACGGAACCGACCCGGAACGCGGTGACCTACTGGGACATCGTCGAAGCCCCCACCGGCGACGACCCGCTCGACGCGCTGATCGTTCGCCTCGCCGCCGCGTACGAAGAGCCGTGGCTGCTCAAGTTCCACTTCGACGACGTCGGCTCCGCCGCGGGGCGCGCCGCCGAACTCGCCGACCCCGGCGCCCGGGTCGGCACCCGGGACCAGGTCCTCACCGTGGGCGACTACCTTTCCGCGTACGTCCTGGAATGGACGCTGCACCACCTCGACCTGGTCACCCATCTCCCACACGTCCCGGGGCCGCCCGCCGAAGGCCTGTCCCGTTCCCGCGCGACGGTGGAAAAGATCGCCGGGGCCGCGTTCCCCACGTCGTTCTCCGACGCGGACGTCCTGCTGATCGGCACCGGACGTCGGGCACCGACCCCCGCGGAGAGGGCCGAACTCGGTGAACTGGCCGCGAAGCTGCCGCTCGTCCTCGGCTGATGGGCAACTGTGGACAGACCGAGCGGGTGAGGCGGAGCGGTCCGTACATGTCGGTCCGAGCGTCGTGGTCTGCTTCGTGTCGGGTTGCGCCGCCGGCTCCGATGCAGGCGGGATGTCGTAACGGCCACGGCTTGGTTGCGACAAGGGCTGCCCGCTGTAGGCGAGGCGGCAGTGGGGGAGCATGCGCACCATGGGCAGAGACAGGTACGTCGACTTCCTGCGTGCGTGGGCGATCGTTCTCGTCGTGCTGGGGCACTGGCTGATCACCGGCCTGGTCCGGCACCCGAACGGCGAGATCACCGCGCCGGAGCTGCTGGCGACCATCCCCTGGACGCAGTGGCTCACGCTCGGCTTCCAGATCATGCCGCTGTTCTTCCTCGCCGGCGGGTATGCCGCCGGCGGGTCCTGGATGAGGGCGCGGGCCGCGGGAGGGACGGCCGCCGGGTGGGTGGGGCAACGGGCAGTGCGGCTGCTCGTACCCACGGCCGCGTACAGCACCTTGGTGCTGCTGGGCGTGGGGATCTGCTGCGTCGTCGGCGTGGATCGGCCCACCCTGGAGCTGGCGGGATGGGCCATGGCGATGCAGTTCTGGTTTCTGCCCGTCTACCTGCTGCTCAGCGCGCTGACTCCGGCACTGCATGCGGCGCACCGGCGGTGGGGGCCCCTCGTTCCCTTTCTGATGGGTGCTGTGGCCCTGGCCGTCGGCCTGCTGACCGTGGCCGACCGTGTGCCGTCGTACATCGGGACGCTCGACTACGTGCTCGTCTGGGGCGTCAGCTATCAGCTCGGCTTCTGCTGGTGCGACGGGCTGCTGGGCTCCCGTCGCACCGCGCCCACCGCCATGGCCGTCGGGGGCGGGCTGGGATTCGCCCTGCTCGTCGCGTACGGGCCGTTCCCCGTCAGCCTCATCCTGGTCACCGGGCAGGACCCCAGCAACACCGATCCACCGTCAGCGGCCATGCTGGCCTGGTCGGTGGCCCAGGTCGGGATGTGCCTGCTGGTCGCGCCGGCGGTGCGGCCTATGTTGGGGCGTGAGCGGGTGTGGCGGGCGGTGCGGGGGACAGGCGCCGCCAGCATGACGCTGTACCTGTGGCACATGCTGCCCGTGCTGCTCGCCGCCCTCTTCTACGTGACCAGGCTCGCCCCCGAACCCGCCTACGGTTCGGCGGTCTGGTGGGCGCTACGGCTGCCCTGGCTGCTGATGCTCGGCCTCGTCCTGGCCGGGGTCGTCCGGGCGGTGCGACCGCTGGGACGCGCTCTGGTGGCACTGGGCTCGGCCGTCCCGCCCGACGCCCGACTCCCGCGCGCCGCGAGGGTGTGGGCCGGGCTCGCCCTCGGCGTCGGGTCCCTCATGTACTTCGCCGGGCACGGCTTCGCCTACGACGGAAGGTTTCCCGTGGTGCCGGCGGCGGCACTGGCGGCCGGTACAGCCCTGGTGACGCTTCCCGGGCGGACGGCTACACGCCGTCCGATGCGGTCGGCCGACGCCCTGGAAGAAGCGGCCTGACCCGGTCGGGTCCTGTGGGACCAGGTGCCACAGGAAGCCAGGAAGCCAGGAAGCCAGGAAGCCAAAGAGCCGGTGAGCCACAATCTCGTTCGGAGTGACCGTGATACAGCGCGAACGATGAGCAGTGCGCTAACAGGCTTCCTGGAGGAGTCGGGTGATCGCCCTGGCCTCCGGCCGGCGGGTATTGGGGTACGGCTGGGCGGCGGCACGCTCGGCGATGGCGCGCGGTGTACTCGCTATCACTCAACTCGATTACGCGGCACGGAACTCTACGCCTGCCGGGTGGGGCGCGGAGCGCCAGCAGCTCGTGGACATCCTGGCCGAGAGCTGGACGGGGCTGCTGAGCAGGGAAGCCTCAGGCGAAGCGTCGTGCGCCGCGGGAGACTCGGCCCACTGATCGCCGGGATCGCGCCGAGTCAGCCGACCACCGCCAGATCGGCCTCCGGGGCACGCGCCGCGGCGTTGAGCGTGGCCACCATCGACCTCAGCCGCTGCGGTTCGTAGCGCATTCCGGGCATGGACACGGACAGACCCGCCAGTGCGGTGCCGTCCCGGTCACGCACCGGGACGCCCACCGCGACGAGCCCGCGCTCGGAGCGATCCTGGTTCACCGCGAACCCGCTGCGGCCGATGCGCCGGAGCTCGCTGCGCAGCGCCGCCACGTCCGGGCGCTCCCCGGGACGATCGTGATAGCGCTCGGGGGCGTAGACCTCGTCCAGCTCCTGTTCTGTGAGCTCGGCGAGGAGGAGCAGGCCGGCCGTCGTGCGGTGCGTGGGGAAGACCATCCCCTCCCGGGAGCCGACGCGCAGCGCCTGAGCGCACTCGACGCTGGCGATGAACCGGGCCGCGTCCCCGGTGCGGATGATCAGGTTCGCGGTCTCGTCGAGCAGGTCGACCACCCGGTGCAGGTGGGGCAGGGCCGCGGCGCGCAGCACGGACACCTGCGACTTCGAGTACGCCGCCAGTTCCAGGACGGGGCCGCCAGTTCCAGGACGGGGCCGGCGTGGTAGACGCGGTCGTCGTCCTGCACCGCGAAGTCCCGGTAGACCAGCATGGCCAGCAGTCGGTGGGCGGTCGACCGTGCCACCCCCAGCCGCTCGGCGATCTGCGAGACGGTCAGCCCGCCCTCCAGTTGGAGCATGGTCGCGACCCTGAGGGCATGGTCGACGCTGGCGATCGCGTACGGCGGCGGAGTCTTGAGCGGCTTGTCCATGGCACGTGGCTCCTGATTCTGCTTTCCAGAATCTGCATGTCTTGCTTTGCGGGCGCGCGCACGCTGGCGCTGCTGTTCACGAGGGACGATCTCCTCGAGTCAGTCTGCCGCTCCACCTACCCGCTGACCGGGACCGAACTGCGTGGGCCGCGTCCACACCGACGTCGGCCTCTTCCCCTGTCGGTCGGCCTGCAGGGCCGCCGCCAGAGCCGGTTCTGTGAGCCGATGGCGGCAAAACGTCCCACGCCCGCTTGCGCCTGCCCTCGGGTTCGCTTGTCGCGCTGAACAATCGCCCTGGCCATGGCCGTAGGGACCCGTTCAGCAAACCGAGGAGAACGACCGATGGACAGAGCGGGACATCCGGATCGCAGAACTCTGCTCGTCGGCGGGGTCGTGATCGCCACGGCCGGGCTTGCGGGGTGCTCGTCGACGAGCGCTGCCCCGCAGGCCTCCGCCGTCCCGCAGGCGTCCAGCGCTTCGACGGACGCGCGGCCGACCACACCCGCCGAGGCGTTCGCCAGACTCATGGACGGCAATCAGCGCTGGGTGCACGGAGACCTTCGGCATCCCGACCGGGATCCCGACCGGCGCCAGTTCGTGGCTCAGGGACAGGAACCCTTCGGGTCCATCCTCGCGTGCATCGACTCCCGTGTGCCTCCTGAACTCCTCTTCGACACCGGGCTGGGTGACCTCTATGTCATGCGCACCGGCGGGGAGGCGGTCGGCCCGGTGGTCACGGGTTCCGTGGAATACGGGCCCATGACGAGTGGCACCCCACTCATCGTGGTCCTCGGGCATCAGCGCTGTGGTGCCGTCGAGGCGGCGTACAAGTCGATCCGAGACGGCAAACCGCTGCCCGGCAATCTGCAGGCGATCGCCAAGGCTCTGCTACCGGCCTACGAGCAGGCAGCCCGGCAAGGCGGAGTCGACCCCGTCGAGACCATGGCCCGCGCCCAGGTCAAGTTGGCCGCGGCCGACCTGCGCTCCAACCGGGACCTGGCCCCGCTCGTGGCAAAAGGTGCCCTTGCTGTGGTCGGCGTGTACTACTCGCTCGACACCGGGAAGGTGGAAGTCCTGATCGGCGCGCCTTCCTGAGCGCGGCACGAGACGGGACGAGCGTCGTCAGGCCGGTGACGCGAAGGCGACTGGCTCTTGAGGGCCTCAGTCACCGGGCGCGCGCCGGTCCTGGCCGTGCGGCGCAGCTCATTGCACCGAGTCGGCGGGCGGACGCTCGCGCAGAGCGCCGTAGCCGATGAAGTACGCCGGCACGCGTTTGAGCCACGGTGCGGTGGCGAGCAGTTCGCTCATTCGCTCCGCCCGACTGGCATGGCCGAAGGGCGGGCGTCCCGCGAGCACGGGTGCGATGACCCGCGCGTGGGCGATCCGCTGCAGTGCTTGCGTCACCGCCGTGGTCGGCCACCGGCGCCGCTGGACGCCGCGCACGTCCCGCAGTCCGACGGCACCCCTGAGCAGGGGCTCGACGAGATGCCGCGCGGCGGCCACGGCGTCTTCGACGGCGAGGTTGATGCCGATGCCGAAGACCGGTGACATCGCGTGCGCCGCGTCGCCGATGCACAGCAGCCCCGGGCGGTGCCAGCGCCGGAGACGGTCGAGCCGCACGTCGAGCATCTTCACCTCGTCCCACGACCGCAGCGCATGTACCCGGTCCGCGAGCCAGGGCACGGCAGCCGCGAATTCCGTCATGAACCGCTCGAGACCGGCGGCGCGGCGCTCGGCGTCGGTCCCCTTGGGGATCAGCGCGGCGCACTGCCAGTACTCCCCACGGTCGATCATGGCGGTGAGGAACCGGTCACCGGCGCCTCCGACCAGTCCGTGCGGGTCGCCTTCCCGCCGTGGCAGCCGGAACCACCAGGCGTCCATGGGGCAGGTGAACTGCCGCAGCCGCAGTTCGGGCCGAGACCGTGCCAGCGAGCCCCGACCGTCGCAGGCCACCGTGAGGGTGGCCCGCAGTTCGCCAGTACTGCCGTCGGCCGTGCGGTACCGCACCCCGGTGACCCGTCCGCGCTCCACCAGGAAGGACGTCGCTTCGGTGTTCATCCGCAGGGAAAAGGACGGTTCCTTTCGCGCCTCGTCGGCGAGGAGGTCGAGCAGGTCCCACTGCGGCACCATCGCCACGTAGTTGTACGGGCCCGGGAGCGCGCTGATGTCCGACACGGTGATCAGCGAACCGTCCGCGCCGAGCGGCAACTGGACCGTGGTCACCCGACGTTGCGGCAGACGGGCGAAGCGCTCGGCCAGACCGAGGTCGTCCAGCAGTGCCAGGGTCGACGGATGCACTGTGTCGCCGCGGAAGTCGCGCAGGAAGTCGCCGTGCTTCTCCAGAACGGTGACAGCCACGCCGGCCCGGGCCAGCAGCAGACCGAGGACCATGCCGGCGGGGCCGCCACCCACCACGCAGCACGTCGTCCGCTCCATCGCAGCGCTCCCCTTCGATGACATCCGTGAGCCACGCCAATGCGAAATATCCTGCCCCTGTATGCCCTGGCCGAAGACAACCTGGCCGGGCGAGTCCGGATCTGCGCCGCACCACGGGCAAGCCGATCGTCGACGCGCTCTTTGTCCGCGGCAAGCAGAGTTGACGCCCCATGGCCCGGGTCGCGGTGCCGTTCCGGTCGCCGCCCAACGCGCCTTGGCGGTCTTGCGACTTGCGCGCTAGCCCGTACGAATGATTCACGGCGCTGCGGGGTGAACGACGGGACAGTCGTGCCCCGCGTCGACGGCAACCAACCACTCGCGACCATTAGCGTCAATTCTTGTGTCGCTGAGCTATGCCTTTGTGAACCTGAAACCCGGAGTGGGAAAGACGACCAGCGCCGTCTGGTTGGCCCACGCACTTCACGAGTCGGGTATCCCCCCGCTGCTGGTCGATAGTGACCCCGCCTCCTCCGCGCTGCGTTGGAGCGAACTGGCAGGCGGCTTCCCGTTTCCTGTGATCGCCCTTCCGGTGGGCGACGTGCACCGGCGCGTGAACGACTTCCTCGGCAACCGGCAGGCCGTGGTATTCGACGCCCCGCAATTGGAGGACCACGCGCACATCGCCCGGAGCATCATGAGGTACGCAAGCGAGTGGATCGTGCCGGTCACCCCAGCCCCCATCGAACTGGATCGCATGGCGCCCATCGGCGGCGAGATGGGCGACGTACAGTCCTTGCGCGTCCAGCCGGCCCACGCCGCCGTCCTGCTGAACCGCACCAATCGCGCCGACGCCACGCGGACCGGTCCCGACGCCGACGCCCGGGAGGCTCTCACCGAGCGGGGATTCGACGTGTTGTCCACCCATATTCCGCGACTCGACTTGTACGCCCAGTCGTTCGGCAGTCCGGTCGCGGTCAAGGGTTCGGCGTACATGGACCTCGCAGACGAACTCATCAAGCGTCAGGAAAAGCCGTGAATCAGCGCAAGGACACCTACCGAGCCGCACTGCAGCGGGAACCGGACGTCGCCGCACCGCGCCCCGCCAAGGTCACTCGGCTGCACACCCGATACGTCCGCGTGACCATCGAGCTCGACGCCGCCTTGCCACGCGACCTGACCCGTTGGGTGGAATCACCTGTATCCGCGATCCTGCGCGCCGGTGCCGCGGTACTGCGCCCCCTGAGGAGCACCCCGTAAGCGGGATGACGCACGCCCAGCAGGACTCGCCGCCGCCAGCGGCGGTGTCGCCCGCAATTCGTTCGCCCGGGCTGCTGCTGTGACGTTGCCAATGGGCCGGCCAGAGCGGCTCGGCCCAGGCAGCTTCGGTGACGGCTGCCCCCTGGTGCTGGGGCAATGAGTCCGCGCACCGGCGCATCTGCTGGGTGGCGTCGTGGATGCCGCAACCGGCGGGTTCGGCCACGGCCTACACCGTGCCGCTGTAGTTCCGGCCGAATGCGATTCAAGTGTATATATCCTGCATTGCTGTCATATGAGAGGTTATGCCATGGACAGTATTGCCGATATGGGGGGCACCCAGGGATGGGGCCCCGTGCATCCGCCGAGACGCGGCGAACCTGTTTTCGAGGAGCCCTGGCAGGGCAAGGCCTTCGCGCTTGCGCTCCTGTCCGGCCGTGTTGCGTGGGGCGGCATCAACACGGACGCCTTCCGACACGCGATCGAGCGCCTCGACCGAGCCGCCTACCTGGACGACGGTTCCTACGGGCGCTGGCTCAACGCCGGAGAGCTGATGCTCACCGACAGCGCCATCCTGGCGCGGGGCGCCATCGACGCCCGCGCCCGCAACCTGCGCGGTGAACACGTCGAGGAACCGCCGATCCCGGAGCCCGCCCGGCCCGACTACACGCCGACCGCCGAGGGTTCGCTGCGCACCGTGGACACCGCCCCGGTCTTCGCCGTCGGCGAGCGTGTGCGCGCCAAGGACATGTCGCCGCCCGGGCACACTCGGCTACCGCGCTACGTGCGGGGCCATACCGGCGTCGTCGAGCTCATCCAGCCCGCCGCGGTGCTGCCGGACACCAACGCGCACTTCCTGGGCGAGAACCCGCAGCACGTCTACTCGGTGCGGTTCGACTCGCACGAACTGTGGGGCGCCGACGCCGAACCCTTCGCGCTCACCGTAGAGCTGTACGAGAGCTACCTGGAGACAACCTCATGACCACCACCGGCGGACCGGGCGAGAGGCTTCCCGCGGCCCTGCGCGCCGAGGCGCTCGAGCAACTGCTCACCGAGCGGGGCCTGATCGACCCGAAGGTGATGAACGGGATCATCACCACCTACGAGACCAACGTGGGCCCGCTCAACGGCGCCAAGGTCGTCGCCAAGGCATGGACCGACCCGCAGTACCGACGACGGCTGCTCGACGACGGCACCGCGGCCATCAAGGAACTGGGCTTCTCCGGGCCGCAGGGCGAGCACATCGTCGTCGTCGAGAACACCGCAACCACCCACAACGTGGTGGTCTGCACCCTGTGCTCGTGTTACCCATGGCCGGTACTGGGCCTGCCGCCGAGCTGGTACAAAGACCCGGCCTACCGGTCGCGTATGGTCAAGGAGCCGCGCACGGTGCTGTCCGAGATGGGACTCGAGCTCGACGACGACGTGCAGATCACCGTCCGCGACTCCACCAGCGAGGTGCGCTGGCTGGTGCTGCCAGAACGCCCGGCCGGCACCGAACACCTGTCAGAGGAACAGCTCGTGCCGCTGGTGACCAGGGACGCGATGGTCGGCGTGGCCAAGGTGAAAGCGCCATGACCGCGCTGCTGGACATCGAGGGCCCGGTCGCGCCGCCCCGCTCCAACGGCGAGCTGGTCTTCGCCGAGCCGTGGGAGAGCCGCGCCTTCGGCATGGCCGTCACCCTGTACGAGGCCGGAGCCTTCAACTGGCCGCAATTCCAGACCGCATTGATCGCTCGGATCGCGGCCTGGGAGACCGCACCGGCCCGGCACGAGCCCTGGAACTACTACGAGCTCTGGCTGGCCGCCCTGGAGGACGTGCTCGTCGACAAAGGCACCGTGTCAACGGGCGAGGTCGCCGCACGCGCCCAAGCCCTGGCCCTACGCCCCGCACGCCACGACCATCGTGATCACCCCGACCACGACCACCCACACTGACCGGCAGCGCCCTCCCGGCATGTCTGCATGTCGGCTGCGGCGTCGCCGGCGGCCCTCCCCGAGTGCCACGCCGACCGGGTCAGGCCGTGGGCGCAGCTGCGGTGTGCCGCCGAATCAGGCGGGGGCGCAGGCTGACCAGGAGCGCAGCGATGACGGCCCACAGCGCGAGAGTGATCACGGGGCCTGCCGCGTGTGCGCCGTCGAAGTAGCTCAGGTCGGTGATGGCGCGGACGGCTGCGCCGGGTGGCAGCAGTTCCGAGATGGCTCGGGCCGCGGTGGGCAGTAGATCGGCGCCTATGGTGGCACCGCTGGTGGCGTTGCCGACAGTGAGCAGCAGAAGGGTGGCAACAGGCACCCCGACAGGGCCGAGGTAGGTGCCGAGCAGTTTGGTGGTGAAAGCGGCCGCAGCTGCCAGGAGGGTAAGAGTCAGGACCAGCGGGGCGAACGGCGCCGGGACCGCTCCCAGGGCGGGGCCGGCGATGATCGCCGCAACGGTGCCGATGGCCGCGGAGGCGCCGGCCAGCAGTGAGAACCGGTGGCGCAGGCGCAGGAGACCGGCCAGGCCAAGAGTGTTCGAGCCGAGGACGAAACCGGCCAGGGTCACGCCGAAGCCCATGTAGAAGCCGGCCAGTCCCCGAGCGTCGAACCGCGCCAAGGGGACGACATCCTCTGTGGTGACATGCTTGCCCGCACCGTGGGCGTAGGCGCCGACGAGGTTCTTCACGGCCGATGTGGTGGACGTGCCGGCTGCCCCTGCGATCTCCAGGCGCAGCCGGCCCGGGCCGGCGGTGCTGAGCGCGGCGACGACGTCGCGGTGTTCCACCGCGTGGCGCGCGGTCTCGGCGTCAGCGGCCGGGTGGACCTCGACGCTGTCGCCGAGGGCCTGCCATACCTGGCCCGGCAGGACCCGCCCGGTGACAGCGATGGGGATCTGATGGGGCTGGGGGTCGCGCTGCAGGCCCACGTAGCACCCGACGAAGGCCGCCACGACGATCAGGGCGATCAGAGACGGCTGGAGCCAGACCCGCACCGGCGGCCGGCGGTGGGCGGCCTGGCCCGGACCGGGGGAGAGCTCCGGCTCCGCAGAGAGTGTCTGCCGGCGCTCGAGGGCGGATCCGGTGGGGGTTTCCATGGCAGGGCTTTCTGGTGGAAGGGGCGCGAGACGCGGGGAGGGATCGGCCCGAGGCCGGCGTGGTGGCCGGGTTATGGCGCAGGTCAGGACCTCGGTCGGGCGCGTGGTAAGCGCCCGCCCACCGTAACTAAGAGCATATGCTCCTATCTTGGGTATGGCAAGGCGGAGGCCGGTCGGCTCGCTGCTGGTCTTGTGCCGGAGAGGCCTTTCGGATTTGCGAGCACGTGCTCCTATCATGAGCGGGGAACTCTGGAGGAGACCATGACCCCTACGCCGAAGAACCTCGACGACCGGTGCAACAACCTGGCACTGCGCAAGGCGGCCCGGTACCTCGGCGCAACCTACGACAAGGCTCTGGCCCCGGTCGGTCTTCGGTCCACGCAGTTCAGCATCCTGCGGAAGCTCAATGCTCACGGAGAAATGACGATCACCAGCCTCGCTGACGCCATCGCCATGGACCGCACGACGATGGCGTCGAACCTCAAGCCGCTCGCGCGCGAGGGCCTGGTGACCGTCGAGCCATCGCCGACCGACCGCCGCGCACGGATCGTTACGATTACGCCGGAAGGGATCTCCCGGATGAAGGCGGCGCTGCCACTGTGGCAAGCCGTGCAATCCCGATTCGAGGAGAGCTTTGGGGCCGACAACGCGGCCCGACTGCGCGCGTCCCTCGAAGGCGTCCTCCACACCGGCTTCCAGCCGTGGGCCGAGTGAGGCTGCGCTTGCGGCGCCGTGCCGGGTGGAGGGCGACACTGGGCGTGTACGCCCTCCAGCCCCGAGTGCCAGCTACGCAACCTGCCGAATGCCCGTGCCGGAGCGGGATGGGCTGTCTACGCGGCGAGTTCCTTGGTGATGCGGTCCAGCATGAACGCCGAGGACTCGCGGGCCCGTTCTTCCCAGGCGAAGACGCAGGCCGTGGCGACGCCGTCGAAGTCCAGCTCGCGCAGGGTGCGGAAGAAGGCGTCCCAGTCGACCTCGCCCTGCCCGATGTCCAGGTGCTGGTGGATACGGGCCGGGGTGCCGGGCGGGTTGAGGATGTAGCGCAGGCCTGACGATCCCTTGTGGTTGAAGGAGTCGGCGATGTGGACGTGCTGGAGCTTGTCGCCGGCGTAGCGCATCATCGCCGCGATGTCCGTCGTCGGGTCGGCGCCGGACAGGTGGAAGGAGTGCGGGGCGCAGTAGAGGTAGTTCACCCACGGCTTGTTGATCGCCCGGACGAGGTCGACCGCCGGGGTGTTCTCCTCGCAGAAGTCGTCCGGGTGCGCCTCGAGGTTGAGGGCGATGCCCTCACGCTCGAAGAGTGGGAGCAGCTCCTCCAGGGAGCGCCAGAACGCCGCCTCGCTCTCGGCGGCCCGCTCGGGGCGGCCGTTGAACTCGGAGTTCATCAGCGGACATTCGAGGTCGGAGGTGATCTCGATCATCCGCTTCCAGTAGCGGACGGCGGCCTGCCGTTCCGTCTCGTCGGGCGAGGACCACTTGTACAGCGGCAGGACGGACGACAGCTTCACGCCGTGCGCCCGCAGTGACCGCTTCAGCGCGGCGATCCGCTCGTCGTCCGCCCGCGGATGCACGAAGAACGGCATGAAGTCGTCGCGGGGGGACAACTCGATGTACTCATACTCGAGTTCGGCCACCGTGCGCACCATGTCGTCGATCGGCAGGGCGCGGAACATGTACGGGTCGAGGGCGATCTTCATGCGGTACCTCCGTAGAAGGCGGGGCGGGGCTTGATGTCGACGGTGACGACCCGGCCGGCGGACTCCAGGGAGCGGACGGCGGCGTCGGTGATGACGGTGGCGGCGTAGCCGTCCCAGGCCGAGGGCCCGGTGGGTTCGACACCGGCCGCGATGCCGGCGATCCACTCGCGGAACTCGGTGTCGAAGGCGTCCGCGAACCGGCTCTTCCAGTCCTGCAGTACGGCCCTGCCGTGGCGCCCCGCGGTGCGGACACCGACGGCGGCCGGGTCGGGCAGCCGGACCAGGCCCTCTTCGCCGACGGTCTCGCACTGAATGTCGTAGCCGTACCGGCAGTTGACGAAGACCTCCAGGTCGATGCGGACCCCGTTCGTCGTCTCGAAGTACATGATCTGCGGGTCCTTGAGGTGCTCGAACCGTTTGCTCGTGGCGCGTGGGGTGATCACCTGGGCGGAGACGATTTCGTCGTCGAGCAGCCAGCGCAGTACGTCGATCTCGTGCACCGCCGTGTCCTGGGCGGCCATGGCCGAGGTGTAGCTGTCCGGGACGCTCCGGTTGCGGTGGGCGCAATGCACGATCAGCGGGGCGCCGAGGGCGCCGGAGGCGATGACCTCCCTCATCTGCCGGTAGCCGGCGTCGAAGCGGCGCATGAAGCCGACCTGGACGAGGCGGCGGCCGTGAGCGCGTTCGGCGTCCACAATGCGCAGGCAGTCCTCGGCGGTGGTGGCCAGGGGCTTCTCGCAGAACACGGGCTTGCCCGCCGCGATGGCGTTGAGGACGTGCTCGGCGTGGGTAGGACCCCAGGAGGTGACGAGGACGGCGTCCACGTCGGGGGAGTTGATCAGGTCGGCGCCGGTCGGCAGGGCCACGCCGCCGACCCGGGCGGCCACTTCCGTGGCACGGGCCGCGTCGATGTCGGTCACCGCGCTGACGGTGGCCCCGGTGACCACCTCCGTCAGGCGCCGTATGTGGTCCTGGCCGATCATTCCGGCGCCGATGACGCCTACACGTACGGTCATGGTCTTTTTCCTTAGGACAAGTGGGTCAGGAGAAGCGCGTCCGGAGTTCGGCTTCGAGGGTTTCGAGGGTGCGGCCCTTGGTCTCGGGGACGTAGAGCTTCACGAAGGTGAGGGAGAAGATTCCCGCCACCACGAAGAGGAAGAAGGTGTTGGAGATCCCGATGCCGGAGACCAGGGACGGGAAGACCAGTCCGATCACGAAGTTCGTGAGCCACAGCACCACGGCGCCACCCCCATGCCGAAGCCGCGCATCCGCATCGGGAAGATCTCCGAGAGCATCAGCCGGGTCACGGGGAGATCCAGCCCTGCCGGAAGGCGAGGAAGGTGACCGTCATGGCGAGCACGGCGTACGCCCGGCCAGCGGGTGGTGATGATCGCGCACAACGTGATCGGGGTCGGCGCGATGTCCGACGTACCGACGAAGCGGGTGTCGACGTCGTACCCGTCCAGTGCCGTGCGGACGAAGTCCCCGAACGCCCGTCTTGGTGATCACGGCCGAGGTGTGCCCGTACCTGGCGGCGGCGACGGCTACGTTGGTCGGGCTGCCGCCGAGGTACGTGCCGAACGAGGTGACCTCGGCCGGCCCTACGCCTGGCTGGAACGGGTACACGTCCACTCCGCCGCGGCCCATGGTCAGCACTTCGAACGGCGTCACGCTGGGCTTCCCTTCGCTCCGGAGATCCGGGGAGTTGTCAGGAGAGAGTTCCTGTCGCGCTCTACTAGTGCGCTCTAGTGCGAGTACGATGGCCCCTGTCCAAATGTCATGTCAATACCTTGTTGCCGGGAGATTTCGCGGCTGGCCTAGGGTGGGCTCCGTCGAAGGGTGGGGATCACAGGTGGATGCATCGGGTAGGCAGCGGCCCACGATGGCGGACGTCGCCGACAAGGCGGGAGTGTCCCGGGCGCTGGTTTCGATCGTGTTCCGCAACGAGCCGGGAGCGAGCCAGGAGACCCGCGAGCGGGTGCTGCGCGTCGCCGACGAGATCGGCTACCGCCCCGACAGTGCGGCCCGGCTGCTGGCCCGCGGCCGCAGCCGCACGCTCGGCGTGATGTTCACCGTGCACCAGACCTTCCACACCGACCTCATCGAAGGGATCTACCCCGAGGCCGAACGGCTCGGCTACGACGTCCTGCTCTCCGCGGCGGCCCAGGGGCGCAGCGAGGCGAAGGCGGTCGAGGCGCTGCTCGGCCACCGCTGCGAGGCGCTGATCCTGCTCGGCCCCGACGCGGAGCCCGCCTACCTCGACGAACTCGGACAGCGCGCCGTCACCGTGTCGGTCAGCCGCCGGGTGCCGCGCGCCCGTGTCGACTTCGTGCACAGCGCCGAGGGCAAGGGGGTCCGGCAGGCCATGGACTACCTGGTCGAACTCGGGCACCGGCGCATCGTGCACATCGACGGTGGCCGGGGGCCCGGCTCGGCCGAGCGGCGGCGTTCCTACCAGGCCGCGATGCGCCGGCACGGACTGGCGTCGGAGATCCGGGTGATTCCCGGTGAGCACACCGAGCAGTCCGGCATCGAGACCGGCCGTCTCCTCCTGGAGGAGCGCGACCGGGGCCTGACCCTGCCTACGGCGGTCCTCGCCGGCAACGACCGTTGCGCGATGGGCGTGTTGATGCCCCTGGGGCGGGCCGGCGTCGAGGTCCCGCGGGACATGTCCGTCGTCGGCTACGACGACAGCCACCTCTCCCACCTGATGCCGATCGGCCTGACCACCGTCCGCCAGGATGCCGTGCTCATGGCCGAGCACGCGGTGCGTTTCGCCGTGGAGCGGCTGGAGAACCCGGAACTGGAGCCGCGGGAGGCGGTACTGGACCCGAAGCTGGTGGTACGGGGAACCAGCGGGCCGCCGCCGCAGGGGGCGGCCTGAGCGCTCGCGACGAAGGCCACCGCTCCGCCGCCGTGGCCTTGGCCGGGCGGCGGGGCAGTGGTCCTTGCCGTCATGTCGAATCCGGCGAGTGGGGCCTTCGAGGTCAGCGGGTGCCGTTGGCGGCGAACTTGGCGACGGCGTCGACGTTGTCCTTGGTGACGAAGGCCGGTCCGGTGAGTACTGGGGCGGTGCCGCCGCCGCTGAAGTTGCCGTTGGTCTTGTACAGCCACAGGGCGTCGAGGGCGAGGTAGCCCTGGAGGTAGGGCTGCTGGTCGACCGCGAACTCCACTGAGCCGCTCTGGACGGCCTTGACCAGGTCCTTGTTGAGGTCGAATGTCGCGATCTTGGCCTTGCTGCCCGCGTCGGACACCGACTGCACGGCTGTCAGCGCGAACGGGGCGCCGAGCGTGACCACCTGGTCGATGGAGGAGTCCTTCTGGAGCTTGGCGGTGATCGTCGACTTCACGGACGGCATGTCGGTGCCGTTGACGTAGAGGTTTTCCGTCGTGCCGTTGAAGCCCTTCTTCAGACCCGCGCAGCGGGCTTCCAGTGCGACCTGTCCCTGCTCCTGGATGACGCACAGGGTGTGCTTGGCACCGAGTTGGTTGAGCCGCGCGCCGAAAGCCTGGCCCGCGATGTTCTCGTCCTGGCCGAAGTACTCGAGCATCCCGAGCTGCTTCCAGTCGTCGAGCCCGGAGTTGAAGCCGACGACCGGGATGCCGGCCGCCTTGGCCTTGGCCACGACCGCCTTCATGGCGTCGGGCTTGGCGGCGGTGAGAGCGATGCCGTCGACCTTCTGGTCGATGGCGTTCTGTACAAGGTTGGCCTGGTTACCGGCATTGGGGTCGCTGGAGTAGACGAGCTTCACGTTGTCCTTCGCAGCGGCGGCCTGGGCGCCCTTGCGGATCAGGTCCCAGAAGGTGTCGCCCGGGGCGGCATGGGTGATCATGGCCACCGTCATGCGGGGGGTGGTGGCCTTGCCCGCGGAGAGGTTGGTGCCGACCTCTTCGGACTTCTTGCCGCCGGAGCTGCTGGAGCAGCCGGAGGCGAGCAGTGTGCCGGTGAGAACGACGGCGGCCAGGGCGGCGGCTCGGTGGTTTCTGTGCATGTCCCTTGTACCTCGCTGTGCGGTCGGGGTTCGTCTCAGGGGAAGGCGGTCGGTCTGAGGGGCCGGGGCGTGTCCGTCGATGTCAGGGCGCGCCGCCGGTGGACGGAACGTCGCAGGCGCGTGGACAACGGGGTTTGTTCGTTCTTGCGGCACTGACTGTCGGCCCGACGGGGTGCCCGGTACGCCCGGATGGAGCTCCGTGAGGGCGGTCATGGGTGTGGACCGCGTAAGACGGTGCTACTAGAGCGCTTTATTAGCGCGCTCTAGTAGCACGTACTATGGGGCTGCACTCAGGAGATGTCAATCGGTTTGTCAGGACGTTTCGACAAGGCGATCGATGCGGGTGAAGGTCGGTCCGGTTCCCGGTGCGGCTTGCGGATTCGGCACAAGCCGGCACCTCGACCCCCGGTCTCGGTCAGGGTGCAGGTACCCCTCATGGCCCGTGCCGCTCGGGTGCGTCGCGCCACGGAGCGCCGGTCCGGGTCCGCCGCCGCATGCCGTCGATCAGCTGTCGGCGGGTCCATACCGGTGGACTGCCCGGCTTCCTCCTCTCGGCAACAGCGGCCGCAGCCGCACCGACTGGCCGTTCGTCAGGTCACTACAGCCCACGAACTGTGATGATCTACGACCTGGATCCGCCTTCTCCACAGGCCCTAGAGGTCGAGGACCACTTCGGTGGTGGGTCGGCTGCAGCAGACGAGGATGGTGCCGGGCTCGGGGGGTTCGAGGGGTTGGGTGGTGTAGGTGATGTCGCCCGAGACGAGGTGGGTGATGCAGGTGTGGCAGACGCCGGTACGGCAGGACCAGCGGGTGGGGATGTCGCAGGCCTCGGCGAGGTCGAGGAGGGTGGCGTGGGCCGGTGACCAGGGGGTGGAGATGCCGCTGCGGGCGAAGGTGATGAGTGGGCCGGTGCCCGTGGGACCCGGTGGTTGGTGTGGCCGGATCGCGGCCGTGGGCGTGACGCCGGGGTTGATGGCGGGGAGGGCGCTGAACTGTTCCGTGTGGATCCGCTCAGGGCGCAGACCGTGATCGCGCAGGAAGCCGCCGAGGTCGTCCATGAAAGCGGACGGTCCGCAGACGTAGGCGTCCGCGTCGGCGGGGATGCCCAGGGCCGCGAGCGATGCGGCGGTCGGGCGGCCCCGGGTGATGTGGGGCTCATCGGGACGTGGGGCTTCGGCGGTGTAGTAGACGTGCTCGTGCGCGTCGGCGAGCTGCGCCAGGAGCGTGTGGGTCTCGTTCGCGAAGGCGTGGTGTGGGCGGTCGTGGGCGGTGTGGATCCACCACACCGGGCGTGGGTCTTGTGCGGCGGCGAGTTGGTGGAGCATGGCCAGTACCGGGGTGGCACCGATTCCTGCGGAGATGAGCACGACGGGACGGGAGCCTTCTTCGAGGACGAAGGTCCCGCGGGGGCCGGCGATGTCCACGAGGTCGCCGGGGTGCAGGCGGGTGTGGAGGTAGTGACTGACCCGGCCGTGGGGCTCGTGCTTCACGCTGATGCGATAGGTGCCGGTTCCGGGCGCGGAGGACAGGGAGTAACTGCGCACTGCAGGGGCGGCCTCGTCGGCGGCCAGCCGGATCGAGAGGTATTGGCCTGGACGCGCCTCGGGCAGTGGTGTGCCGTCAGGGGTTTCGAGGTAGATCGACGAGATGGCGGGGGTCTCGGCGACGATGCGGGCGACCCGCATGGTCTTGAAGCCCGGCCACCCCGGTTCCTCTCTGGGCTGCTGAGCGCCGGCGAGTTCACCCGGCCATCCCGGTTCCTGTCTGGGCTGCTGGGCGGCGGCGAGTTCGCGGAAGGACTGCTGCCATCCCGGGCTGAGGGCAGGGATGTTCAGTGCCTTGCGCAGCTTTTCGGGGTCTCGGTCGGGGAGATACAGGAGCGCGTCGGTGTCGGCGACGCTGAGTTCTTCCGGGCCCTTGCGGGTGAGGGTGATCTCGTCGCCGGCCCGGACGTGTCCCTCGGTGATGACGCGCAGGTAGAAGCCGGGGCGGTGATGGGCCACGAGAAGGGAGGCCATGGCGGGTTCGCCCAGGCGCATGCCGACGCGGTAGCAGGTGACGCGAGGCTGTGTGACTTCGAATTCGGCTTCACCGATGCGGTACCGGTCGCCGATGCACACCTCGTCGTCCGAAAGGCCGTCGACGGTGAAGTTCTCTCCGAAGATGCCGAAGGTCAGGTCGTCGCGGCCGAGTTGCTTTTGCCAGTACTGGTAGGACTGAGCTTGGTAGACGAGGACGGCGCGCATCTCGCCTCCGTGCCCGGCCAGGTCACCTTGCCCGTCTCCGTCGATGTTCAGCCGCCGCACCATCCGAGGGCCGTGGACGGGGGACTTCCACACTCCGGTGTGGACCGTCCTTCCCTGCCAGGAGACGTCCTTGGGCATCCCCACGTTCACGGACAGCAGCGTCGCCATCGCAGACCTCCTGCGTGGGTGGCCGGCCGGGCAGCCCTCATGGCGCTGATCTGTGCACTCGGGTCGATACTAGTTCTTCGGCCGACGCCGCCGCGATTCCGTCATCGTCAATCTTTTCGTGTATTCGCTGAGATTTCTTGAACGGACGGCACGGGTGCCGAAACGCGCGTATTCGTCTTTCCTCGGCTGGTCATTCGCATCACGCATTCTTGCGAGGTGGCGGGGTTGTGCCGCTGCACACGCCGCCCCGCCTGGACCTCGGCGTGTGGGTCTATCAGTTCGTCGCGGCCCGGCAGACCCCGTTGACGGTCGTGTTGCGGACCCGGAGCCCGCGGACCGGCGCCCAGCCGGTGGGGGTCGGCAATGGGCGTGACCATCGTGCCGGTGTCCGGGCCGGCGGACCTGCATCGCTGGAGAAACGCTCCTCGGTTGCGCGTGCAGGGGCGTCCGGTACCTGAGGCTGGGGCGATGACAGAGCCTGTTCATGGACCAGACGGACCAGGAGAGCCGACGCCGTTCGGCTTGGAGCGTGATCCTGCCCGGGTGGTCGCGTTCAGCGACGGCGTCATCGCCATCGCCATCACGCTGCTCGTCCTGGAGATCCGTCCGCCGCACGACACCCGCCACCTTTTGCACGGCCTCGCCACGCTCTGGCCGTCCTACCTGGCCTACTTCCTTACCTTCATGCTGATCGGGCAGGTGTGGGTCAATCATCACATCATGTTCGACCACATCCGCAGCGCCGACCGGGTGGTGCTGTTCCTCAACACGGTGCTGCTGATGGACATCGCGCTGCTGCCGTTCGCCGCCTCCGTACTGGCCCAGGCGTTCCGCGACGGACACGGGCAGCGCACCGCCGTCGTCCTCCACGGCATCGCCTTCGGACTTCTGGCCGTTCTGTTCAATGTGATCTGGTGGTACGCGCGCCATGATCGCCGGTTGCTCACCACCTCCATCGATTCAGCCGGCGTGGTGGCCATCAGCCGACGCTTCCGACTCGCCCTTGTCTGGCTCGCCACCGGAACCCTGCTCGGCGCCCTGCTTCCCGTCCTCGGCGTGGCCGTGATCGCCGCCTTTATTCCCTACTACTGGCTTCCCATCGCGGGCGAGATCGCCAAGGTAAAGCGTCGGCGTCACCGTGGGCATCGGACATGACTGTCGAGGGTTTCCCCCCACCGGTCGTTTGCTTTTCGCCAGGCGCGCAGATCAGCAAGTGCCTGTGAACAGGCTGATCGCTTGTCGGCCGGCCTGCGCGCTCGCGGGCCGCTCCGTGCGCCGAGAGGGCTGTCGGACGCGTTACTCGGCTGCGCCGTCGCGGGTGCGCTGGTAGTGGCGCCTGGCCTTCATCCTGTTGCCGCACACGGCCATCGAGCACCAGCGGGCCTTGTTGGTCTTGCTGCGGTCGAGGAGGAACCGTCGGCACTCCGGGTTGCCGCACGGGCGCAGCCGGCCGGGCATCGTCTCCTGCAGCGCGCCCCAGGTGAGAACGGCGTCCACGGCAATCCGGTGCTCCGTGGGGGCGTTGAGCTCCCAGGACACGCCGGCAGGGGAGAGGCGGGGGTGTGAGGTGACGTCCTTGAGGAGCGGACCTAGCGACGCGGCCGGCCGGCTGCCGCGCACAACGCTCTGCAGGGCATCGCGCGCCTGTACGAGATATCGGCGCTCCTCTACGCTGCCACGGCCGCCGTGCACTCGCTGCCAGGCCTTGGCGGCCTCCGGATCTGCCAGCTGGTCCTGGACCACCCCGTTGACCACCGGCGTGGTGTTGAGGAGCTCCAGCAGTGCGTCCTGCTGCTCTCGATCGGCCACCATTGCCGCCTCCTAACCACATTGATTCGTTTGACAGGTTACATGAGGGTGTTCATGGGCGGTGCCCGAACGCCACGGGCCTGCTGATCGCGGGAGCCCTGGAGGGCCGACGGGCGTGATCCCGAAGGGGCGCGAGGCGAGGTCGGCATGGGGGGGTCGAGGCCCCCGGCTGCGCTGGCTCATGACCGTCCACTGGCGGAGGCTGGATGCAGGCCGCCGGCCTGCTCCCGCCCTCGATCCCGCCTCGTGTCCGGCAGTGGGCGCGTTCGGCCCGGGCGCGGCGGCGCCCCTCGTGAACCACACCCACCCAGCTAACCAGTAAAAGTAGCTTGACGGGTTAGAAATGGCATGGTCGACTGGTTCCATAACCAGTGAAGCTCCATAGATGGGTTAGGGAAATGGCCCCCGCAGTCCACCACCGCACCGCCACCGTCGACGGCCTCGAGGTCTTCTACCGGGAGGCCGGAGGCCCGAAGGCACCCTCCGTGGTGCTGCTCCACGGCTTCCCGACCAGCTCGCACATGTTCCGCCACCTGATTCCGGCGCTCGCCGACCGATACCACGTCATCGCCCCCGACCACATCGGGTTCGGCCAGTCCGCAATGCCGACCCTGCAGGACTTCCCCTACACCTTCGACGCCCTCACCGAGGTCACCTCCGGCCTGCTCCGGCAGCTGGGCATCGACCGGTTCGCGATGTACGTGCAGGACTACGGCGCCCCCATCGGCTGGCGGCTCGCCCTCCAGGCCCCGGACCGCATCACGGCGATCATCACCCAGAACGGCAACGCCTACGAAGAGGGCTTCGTCAAGCCCTTCTGGGACGGCGTGTTTGCCTACGCCGAGGCGCCCGGACCGGACACCGAAGCCCCCATGCGCGGCGCCCTGACGGCAGAGGTCACACGCTGCCAGTACGTGAACGGAGTCGCCGACCCCAGCCTCGTCAGCCCTGACAACTGGGTTCACGACCAAGCCCTGCTGGATCGGCCCGGCAACGACGAGATCCAGCTCAAGCTGTTCCGCGACTACCCCACCAACGTGGACCTCTACCCGCAGGTCCACCAGTACTTCCGCGACTCCCAGGTTCCGCTGCTGGCGGTCTGGGGAGCACGCGACGAGATCTTCGGCCCCGCGGGCGCGGAGGCGTTCGGCCAGGACCTGCCAGGCGCCGAGGTCCACCTGCTCGAGTCCGGGCACTTCGCCCTGGAGAGCCACCTCGAGACCATCACCGACTACATCAGCGACTTCCTCGCCCGCGTCCTCGCCTGACGCGCCAAGGGTCGAGGCGGCTGTGGTGGGCGCGGGCCTCGCAGGTCCCTTCTGCCGCAGTCGGCAAAGGACCCGTCATGCAACATCTCACGCAACACGCCTTCAGCTCCACCCCCCAGACCGTGCGCACCGTCCGTGCCTTCGCGATGCAGGCGCTCGACGACTGGGGCGGGTGCCGACGCCGCGACGACATCCGGGCCTGTGTCTCCGAACTGGCCGGCAACGCCGTCCAGCATGGAAGCCCGGACGGCGGGGAGTACCTGGTCCGCCTCATCCGGCACCCCTACTGCCTCCACCTTGAAGTCCACGACAGCGCGTGCCGGTCAAGCGTCCGTGTCCCTGCTCTTTCCGCGAGTAGGGAGTCAGGCCGAGGCATGCACATCGTCCAGGAACTCTCCGACGATGGGGAGTCCGGACCAGCACGGGAGACGGCAAGGTCGTCTGGATCTGCTTCCGCAGGCCCGAGGCCGCCGTCGCTCGCTGCTCCCGCAGCCCTTACCGGGCAACGGCAACCACCCACCCGCACACCGGGGTTCCACTTCTCACAGCGCACCCCGCAGCCGGAAGGAACACACCATGGGACTGTCCTGGCAGCAAGGCCCCCTTTCCGAAGGCGCGATCGGACATTTCCTCACCGCCGAACCCCTGCCCGAGCGCCTCCTGTTCGCCGAGCGGCTGCGCCGCCGCATGCGTGTGAAGTTCAACGACGCCTGGATCGCCGACAGCGAGAACGTGATCCTGCTGCACGAGCCGGGCCGCTACCCGGTCGCCTACTTCCCCCGCGAAGACGCGGACCAACAGGCCCTGGTCGCAAGCGGCAAGGTCACCCACCACAAGGATCTCGGGGACACCGCCTGGTACGCGGTGCACGCCGGCGACCGCACCACGGAACGCGCCGCCTGGGAATTCACCGCGCCACCCGGGCACGCCGCTGAATTCCAGGGCCGTATCGCGTTCGCCTGGCGCGCGATGGACGCCTTCTACGAGGAGGACGAGCGCATCCTGGGACACGCCGCGGACCCCTACCACCGCATCGACATCCGCAATACCTCCCGCACCCTGGAAGTCCGCCTCGACGACACCGTAGTGGCCCGCTCCGAGCACCCCGTCGTGCTGTACGAGTCCGGATTCGCCCCGCGCTGGTACATCCCGCGCGCCGACATCGACGAGAACCAACTGCGCCCGGTCGAAGGCCAGACCTTCTGCCCCTACAAGGGCCTGTGCGACTACTACGACATCGGTGACGCGCGCCGCGCTGCCTGGACGTACCGCGACGCCTACCGGGAGGTCGAACGGATCGGCGACATGGTGTCGTTCGAGCCTGACCAGGTCGAGGTCTATCTCGACGGCAAACGCCTGGAACCCGAGCCGGGGCAGAAGGTCATGCCGCATGGCGTCGACCGAGGTCTGGACGTCGACGAGATCAGGAACCGCTGACCTTCCGCGATATGCGAAAAGTCTGGCGTTGGCCACCGAAAGACGCATGTCAGAACCCTGCGGAACGAAAGCCGATGCGTGTTGGCCTCGGCGCGGATTGATCGAAGGAGGAATCCCATGTCGACGTCGCTGCAAGGCAGAACGGTCCTCGTGGTGGGCCGTGGCAGCGGCATCGCCCGTGCGGTCGGTGACGCAGCCCTTGAAGCGGGGCCCGTGTCGTCGCGGCCGGCCGCGACGAGGCCGCGCTGGGGGAGAGCTACCAGCGGACGGCAGTCAAGGTCGCCACCGTGGACATGACCGACGAGACGTCAATCTCGGTTCTTGCAGCGGAAGTCGGCCCCGTCGACCACGTGATCGCCGCTGCCTGCGCCCGGGCCCGTGGCACCGTCGGGGAACTGGAGCCGGACGCGATTCTGAGGTCGTTCCACACCAAAGTCGTCGGCCCGATCATGCTTGCCAAGCACTTCGCGCCCACGATGCCGGCCGACGGCTCCTTCGTCCTGCTCTCCGGTGTGGCCGGGCTTGAGCCCGATCCCGGATTCCTCGGGGTCGCGGCGACCAACGGCGCCGTCAACACCGTCGTGCGTTCGCTGGCCGTGGAACTGGCACCGATCCGGTTCAACGCGGTCTCGCCCGGCACGGTCGACACCGGAGCGTGGGACGCACTTGGCGAGCAGAAGAAGGCCGAGTTGTTCGCACGTCTGTCCGCCCACAACCCGCGCGCCGCATAGGCACCCCGCAGGACGTCGCTCACGCGATCCTCTTCGCGATGACGAACACGTTCCTGACCGGCGTCTGCCTCCCCGTCGACGGCGGACAGCCACTCGTCTGATTCGTAAATAGATCGCGTCCAAGGTCGAGAACCCCGATCCGCCTTCGATTTACAGGCCAACAGGGTGGGGCTTGGCCTCCGGACTACTGACCCACCACACCTGCAGCCTGTCTGCGAAACTCCGGACACCACCAGTCGGCCTGGAAGGTCCCGGCCAGGATCCCGATGCGGTCCTGGACCCGCAGCACTACGCCGACGTGGCCCGGACGGCGGAAGGGGGCGTGCTGGTCTCGGTCTTGACTTGACGCGCCGAGCCGTCAGTCCCGTATGTCCTGCAGCAGCCACGCGCGCGGGATCTCGTGGCCGAGGCCGCGCTCTCGGGCCCGCTCGTAGACGATCGCCGCGATGGCGTGGAACTGGGCTCCCTGGATGTTGCCGCGTTCGGAGAACGTCACCTGCTCGTCGTCGTCGCGGGCGCGGGCACGGCCTGCGAGCACGGCGTCGAGGCGGACCACCCTGGCTTCCTCCGGAGGTCGGCGAGCTCCGCTGCCGTGGTGGCGGCGTCGCCAGACGGCGGCCTCCGGTTGGGCCCGGTACGTGACGTACTCGTCGTCGGTGGCCCAGGCCGGGGTGAACGAGGGCACACTGGTGCTGCCGAGTCGCAACCACACGTCGAAGCGCCGCTGTGCCTGTGCGTCGGGGCGCCCGCCGATGCAGGTGACGTGGGTACCCGGACGCAGATGGCGTCCGAGGACGACGTCGCCGACAGCGTCGGTGCAGCCGGCCACGATGTCCGCGCCGGTATGGACCTTCTCGGGTTCGTCGACCGCGACGACGTCCAGGCCGTGCAGATCTCGCATCTGTGCGGCGAAGCGCTCGCGGTGGGCCCGGGTCGGGCTGTAGACCTGGACCCGCTCCAGCGGGCGCACGGTGCGGAAAGCCTCGACGTGGCTGCGTGCCATGCCGCCCGAACCGAGCAGGCCGAGCACACGGGCGTCCTCGCGCGCCCCGAGGCGCGCACCGATGGCGGAGTCGGCGCCTACGCGCAGATGCTGCAGCAGCCCGTCGTTGAGCAGCGCGACGGGTTCGCCGGTTCGCACCTCGAGCAGGAGCACAAGCCCGCAGAACATGCCCGGACGGACGCAGTACTTCTTCTGGGTCCGGTGGCCCGGGGGACCGGTCTCCGTGAGTACGTCCGATTTCATGCGGATGGCCACATAGCCGCTGCGTGCCGAGCCGCCCTCCATCGTTCCCCACTGGTAGACGCGCTCGTCGTCCAGCGGCAGGGACAGATCGATGCGCGGGCGGCAGACGCCGATCCCGGCGGCCAGATCCCGGTACGACTCCTCGAGTGCGCGCACCACGTCGTGCATGGTGAGCACGGCGGCCGTGACCTGGTTGTCGAGGACGAGCATGATCCTCCGTTCGGTCGGCTCGGCACCGGTGGGGCGCCGGTCAGGGGCGCAAGGGCGTACCAGGACCTTCGTGCTCCGCCCGGGCCGCGAGATGGCGCCACATCGCCGACACGTTGAACGCCGGTCCCAGATCGGGCAGTTCGGCGATGTCCTCGTCGGGAATCGGGCGCAGGGGAGCGCCGGTGGCGGCCACGGCGAGGGCCATGCGGGCCAGGGAATCCACGGCCAGGGCCCGGGTGACGGCCTCCGCGACGGCCTGGGCCGGGTCGCCGTTGCCCACGGCGACCAGTCCGTGCCCTCGCAGCACCACGACGGGGCGGTCCCCGAGCGAGGCCACCATCTGCTCGGCCAGGTCGCGGCGGCGGATCAGGGCCGAGCGGGGCCAGACGGGAATCCCGTCGTGCGCGAGCCGGGCTGCCGGGATGTCGTAGGAACCCACGAGCGGGAGCCAGGGAAGATCCGCCACGGACGCAGCGACCACCGCGGGTGGATGGGCGTGCACCACGGCGGTGACCTCCGGCCGCGACCGCAGGATCTCGGCATGGATCGGCAGTTCGCTCGGCGCCGTCCAGCCGGACGGGACCTCGCCCGTGCCGTCCAGGTCGACCTCCTGCACGTCCTCCACGACGGTGAAGCCGAGCCCCCGCTCTTCGGGCCCGCGCCCGCGGACGAGGAAGGCGTCGGGGCCGGTCCGCGCGCTCACGTGGCCGAGGATGTGCTCGACCAGGCCGGTGACGGCGAGTACCCGGCACGCGAGCGCGACACGTTCGCGCAGCGCTTCGTACGACTCCACCTGGAATTCGCCCGCCCCTGTCTATTGGTCTGTTGGTATGACTTTAAGCCATTGTGACGGCGGACGTCAACGAAGCTGCTGGTCATGCGACAATGCGCACATGCCATCGCGACCCAGTCAGGCTCAGCGCGCTGAGACCGACGAGACGACCGTCAAGCAGGCCGCCCCGCCCGAGGGGCTCTTCAAGACGGTCTCCTCCAGTCGCGTCTCGCAGCTGATCGTCGACCAGATCCGGATGCTCCTGAAGGAGGAGCGCCTCCAGCCCGGTGACCGGCTGCCCAGTGAACGCGAGCTGTGCACACAGTTCGGCGTGAGTCGCGTGACCGTGCGGGAGGCGCTGCGCAGCCTGGAGGCCAGCGGGCTCGTCGAGATCCGGGTCGGCGCCCGCGGCGGCGCGTTCGTGACGGCGCCGTCGTCCCGCCGGGTCGGGGAGGGGCTCGCCGACCTGCTGTCGCTGTCGCCGCTGACCGCCGCCGAGGTCACCGAGGCCCGGCTCGTGTTCGAGCTCGGCATCGTGCCCCTCATCGTCGAGCGTGCGACCGATGAGGACCTCGACGCGCTCCGCGCGCTGTGCGACGAGCACGCCGAGGCCGTCAAGCAGGGCACATACGATATGGAGATGTCTGCGGACTTCCACACCCGCGTCGCCGCGTGCACGCACAACTCCGCGATCGAGATGCTCGTCCAGTCCTTCCACGGCCCTCTGCTCATGAGCCTGCGCGAGGCACAGAGCATCGAGCCGCAGATGGGGCAGCGCGGATCGAAGGAGCACCGCAAGTTCGTCGAGGCCATCGCGGCGCGTGATGCGGAGACCGCGACGGAGATCATGCGTACACATCTGAAGCGGACCGCGTCCAGAGTGAAGGGCGCCGGCCGCGGCAGGTGACCGGAAGTGGCGCAGCCCCGGGTCCCGTTGGGCCCGGGGCTCTTTTATGTCCCCAGCATAGGCATTATGGTTAGACCATCAGGTGATCAGAAGGCTTCGGCCATCACAGGAGGCACCATGGGCAAGAAGGGGCGAGTCTTCGTCCGCGGCCTGACCTCGGAGACGTACGGACTCGGCGAGTACCGCCGCAGGCAACTGGCCGTCAACCGGGTTCGCGACGACTCCGTGGTCGTCGACGACGCCAAGGTGGCCCACTCGGGCGACAGCGAGAAGTCCCGGACGTGGTGGCGTGTGGGGCCGGGGGACGAGGACTTCCTCACCCAGACGATCCAGGTCCACTTCGTCGAACTGCCGCCGCAGTCCAGCAACCATGGGCACGGCCACCAGAACGAGGCGGCCTTCTACATCCTCCAGGGCCGGGGCTACGAGATCCATGACGACCAGCGCTACGACTGGACCAAGGACGACCTCGTCTTCGTCCACACCGACTCCGTGCACCGCCATTTCAACCCCTATGACGAGACAGCCACCGCCCTCGTGGTGAAGGCCAAGAGCACCTGGATGTTCATGGGCCTGTGGCAGCAGGGACGCAGTGGCCCCATCGCGCACGAGGCCGAGTTCGGTCCCCGCGAGGACTGGTCGCGGATCTGGACGCCCGGCGTGGGGGACCGCAAGAAGGTCATCGGCCTCGCCGACACCACCTGGGAGAACACCGCCCTGGGCCGGGTCCGGGTGATGTCCTCTCCTGAGCGCACCGACGCCCGTATCTTCTCCATCGACGCCTTCGAGCTCGACATTCCCGCAGGCAGCCGCTCGGGCAAGTACTGGAAGATGGCCGACGAGGTGTTCTACGTACTCGACGGCAGCGGGTACGCCCTCCAGTGGGAGGTCGAGGCGGAGATCGCCGAGAAGTACTACGCACGGGTCGCACTTGAGCCGACCCGGCACGAGATCACCAAGGGCGACACGCTGTACGTGCCCCAGAACCACGTGTGCCAGCTCTTCGCCTACGACGGCACGCCCCTGCGCCTGCTGTCGGCGCAGAACCGCGTCTTCAAGCACCTCGGTTACGACACGGTGCACTTCCTGGAGGACGCTCCCGAGTACGAGGCCCCGCAGACCGCCTGACGCCCCCGACCGCTTCGGCCCCACACCGTGCCGATGGGTGTGGGGCCGAAGCCCTGCGGGCCGTACGTAGCGTCATGGGCGGGCTGCCGCGGCCTCCTCTGCTGCGGAGACGAGGTCGTCGACGCTCAACAGAGACGGCTGCCACGCCGTCGCCACACGCAGGGCGAGCGCCCCGTGCACGGTCTTGCGGATCCGGCGCCCGTCCAGGCCGGCCAGCAGCTTGCCCACGCGCTGATGCACAGCGGGATCCTCGGCCAGCGCGGACAGTTCGGGCCACTGCGCCGCCAGACCGCGCAGCGAGTCGGCGACGATCAGCGGGACCACCGACTCGTCGGGCAGCTCGGTGTGCACGACCAGGTCGGCCCGGGAGAGGAACGCCTCGTCGACGGCCTCGGCGAAGTTCGTCGTGACGACGAGCAGGGTGCCCGGGCGCTGGGCCCGCAGCGCGTCCAGACCGCTGAGCACGGCGTCCGTGGCCCGGTGCACGTCGACCGGGTTGGTGTCGAAGGACGCCGAGTGGCGCCGGACGGCAAGCGCTTCTACCTCGTCGATGAGGACCAGGGTGTGTGGACGGCGTGCGGCCAGCTCCGGGAGCGTCTCGCGGAACAGTCGCGAGACCGCGCGCTGGCTCTCGCCCAGCATCTCGCTCGGAAACGCGTGCGGATCGACCTCGAGGAGCGTCGTCGCGCCGTGCGGAGCCAGCGCGCGGGCGGCGGCCTGGGCGAGGCCCTGGGCCAGCGTGGTCTTTCCGGTGCCGGGCGGCCCGACCAGCACCACCAGGCCGTGCGGTGCGACGGGTGAGCCCGCGAGCCGCCGCCCGTGCCGGAGCACGAGCACGGCGGTCGCGAGCAGTCGTTCCTTGACGCGGGGATCGATGATCACGGAGTCCCACGGTCCGTCGTGGTGGTCGGCGGGCAGCGCGTGGATTCCGGCGATTCCGTGCGGCAGTGCGGTGCTCACCGCTGGCGTCCCCCGTTCACGGCCACGTGGGGCGCGTCAGCGCCGGCCAGTGGATCGTCGACGGGTCGCCCGCCTGCGCGTCGCGGATGTGGTCCGGCGGCTCCTCGAACAGCACCAGCGGATCGCACAGAGCCCGCATCGTCTCCAGCAGGCTGTCGAACATGTGGATGCGCACCACTTTGGCCGTGCGGTCCGCCGCGGTGTTGATGTGCTGGTGCCACAGGAAGTGGTCGACGACGATGATGTCGCCCTTCTTCCACGGGTGCCGCTCGCCGCCCTCCGGCTCGGTGCCCAGATAACTCTCCCCGGCGCCCTCGACGACGTACAGCCACGCCTCGCCCGGGTGCCGGTGCATCGACTGGGCGCGGCCCGGTCCGATCTCGAACATGGCCATCGTGATGCCGGACGCTTGGTACCCGATGGCGCGGTCCAGCAGGAACGTCGTCCTGGTGCCGCGCGGGGTGTTGCGCAGCTCCAACTCCTCCCAGCTGGTGTGCAGCCGGCCGGAGCGGCGGGCATCCTGGTCGCGGGCGAGCCGCCGCAGACGCGTGGCGTACGGATCGGCGCCGTCACGGCCCGGCGAGTACGGCGGACGCGGCGGCAGATCCGTCACGGGGGTGTGTCCCACGTCCTCGAGGACGGCCATGCCCATCGTCTCCAGCAGCGGCCCGCCGGAGAAGGTGAGGTAACGCGTCGTCGTGCCCCCGTCGTTGCCGCTGCGGTGCCAGGACCAGGCCGGCAGGTGCAGCGAGTCGCCGGGGCCCCAGTCGACGCGCTTGCCGTCGATTTCGGTCCAGCCCCAGCCGGCCACGACGAAGACCATGGCGTCCCAGGAATGACGGTGCAGCGTGGTCGTGGTCCCAGGGTCCAGTTCGTGCGCCAGGGCGTCCATCGTGCGGGTCGGCCGGTCGCCGTCTGCACCGACGTAGACGCCCACGCGGCTGCCCCGTTCGGTGGGATGCATCACGACGTCCTCGAGGGCGACGACGGTGCGCTGGTTTCTCCGCCACTCCTCGATGAAGGCGGCTCGTCGGCGTTTCTGTACGTGGTAATGGGTGACCCCGGTCGTGGTGTGCGTGCTCAACGTGTCTCCCAGAGGTGAGCAGGGCAAGGGGCGTCGGAGGGGAACGGTGATCAGGAGGTGGCGGGCTGGGCCGCGGGCACGGTGTACTCACGGACCGTGCGGCTGCGCGCCGCGCTCGCGCCCGAGACGGCCGTCGGCAGCAGACCTCCGAGGGTCAGGGCGACGACGGGGCCGAGGGCACCGGCGAGCAGGCCCATCAGCGAGTCGCCGATGGCGGGTCCGCCCCGGGAGCACATCTGGTAGATGGCGGAGACGCGGCCGCGTAGCTCGTCAGGCGTCTCCACCTGGACGGCGGCATGGCGGACGGTGGTCGCCACCGCGTCCGCGGCCCCCAGGGCGAGAGCCATGACGGTCGCCACCGGGAAGGCGCGCGACTGGGCCAGGCCCACCACGGCCAACCCGTACGCGGCCGTTCCCCACAGCACGATCCGCCCGGCGCGTGCCGTGCGCACGAGCCGGAACACCCACACCGACCCGATCAGCGCCCCGGCCGAGGGCGCCGCGGACAGCAACCCGTAGCCGGTGGGGCCCACATGCAGGACGGTGGCGGCGAAGGCGGGCAGCAGCACCCGGTAGGCGCCGAACACCGTCGCGGTCATGTCCAGGCCCATCAGTTGCCAGACCACGGGCCGGTCCGCCACGTACCGCACACCCTGCCGCAGGCTTTCCAGCAGCGACCGCCGCTCGCCGCCGCCTGCCAGCGGCGGCACCCGCAACAGAGCCAGGACGCCGACGAGCACGGCGTACGTGACGGCGTCGAGGATGTAGACCGCCCCGGGCCCGCCGACGGCGATCAGCACGCCGGCGAACGCGGGGCCCACCAGGACCGCCAGCTCGCGCGAGGGGTTGAGCAGGGCGAAGGCCTCGACGAGCCGTTCGCGCGGAACCATCGCCGGGATGAGCGCCTGCCGGGCGGGCTGGTCGAAGGTCGCCGCCGCCGTCGCGAGCAGCGACGAGACGACGACCGTCCACACCGTGGCGGCGCCGACGAGGGTGACCGCGGCGAGCACCGCCGACACCAGCAGCGCGACGCCCTGCGTGACCTGGAGCAGTCGGCGCCGGTCCAGCCGGTCGGCGTAGATCCCGCCGGCCGGTGACAGCACCAGCAGGGCCACCGCCTGGGCCAGACCGACGAGCCCTACCTGCGCGGTCGAACCGGTGAGCTGGTAGACCTGGTAGAGGTTGGCGGCGACGGCGCCCCGGGTCCCGATCTGGGAGAGGACGACGCCGCCCCAGTAGAGGTCGAAGTCGCGGTTGCGCAGTACCTCGGGTATCGGCATCGGTCAGTCGACCGGGACGAGCGTCACCTTGTCCGGGGCGACCGAGAAGTGCACCTCGGTGCCCGGCGGGATCGACAGGTTGGGATTGGAGCGGTTGCGGATCTCCAGGCCGCCGACGCCCACTATGTGGTCGACGACATCGCCCATGAAGGCGCGGGTGAGCACGGTGCCCGACCACTCGTTGGGCACGTCGCCGCGCCGCTCGCGGGACAGGTCGACGCACTCGGGCCGGATCGAGATCAGCACCGTGTCGCCGACCGAGGGCGCCTGGTCCGCCCGGTGGGCGACGAGGCGGCCCTGCGCCGTGTCGACCTGCACCTCACCGCCTCCGACCGAGACGACCTTGGCCTCCATGAAGTTGGAGGTGCCGATGAACTCGGCGACGAAGCGGGTCGCCGGTTTGGTGTAGATCTCGCGTGGCTTGCCGATCTGCTCTATGCGGCCCCGGTTCATCACCGCGATGCGGTTCGACATCACGAGCGCCTCGGACTGGTCGTGCGTCACGTAGATCGCGGTGAGGTTCAACTCCCGCTGCAGTCGCTTGAGTTCGAAACGCATGCTCTCGCGCAGCTTGGCGTCCAGGTTGGACAGCGGCTCGTCCAGCAGCATCAGTTCGGGCCGGGTCACCAGCGCCCGCGCCAGGGCCAGGCGCTGCTGCTGGCCGCCGGAGAGCTTGGTGGCGGGACGGGTGGCGTAGGCGCCCAGCTCGGTGACGTCGAGGACCTGTCCGACACGCTCCTCGATCTCCTTGCGCCCGGGACGCTTGGCGCGGGGCATCACCTCCAGCGGGAACGACACGTTCTTGAAGACCGACATGTGCGGCCAGATGGCGTACGACTGGAAGACCATGCCGAGCCCGCGCCGGTTGGCTCGCATGTTGACGCCCTGCTTCGCGTCGAACAGCACCCGCCCGCCGAGCGTCACGCGGCCCTCCGTGGGGCGTTCGAGGCCCGCCACCGAACGCAGGGTGGTGGTCTTTCCGCAGCCGGAGGGGCCGAGCAGCGTGAACAGCTCGCCGTCGCGCACCTCGAAGTCGACCCCGCCGACGGCGTACACACGCGTGCCCTCGTCGGGCCGGCGCCTGGAGGCGCGTGCGGCCGTGTCGTCGTAACTCTTCTTGAGGGATTCGACCGTCAACATCGCTGAAGGTCCCTTCGATCAGTTCGCGGAGTCGCTCTGCAGCCCGAAGCGGGCACCCAGGCGGTAGGCAACGGAGACGAGGACGACGAGCAGGACGACCATGCAGACGCCCAGGGCGGCGAGGGTGGTGAACTGGCCGTTCTCGAACTGCTCCCAGATCAGCACCGACAACACTTCCTTACCGGGGCTGTAGAGCAGGATCGTGCTGGACAGCTCACGGAAGGACACGACCAGGATGTAGACCCAGCCGGCCAGGATGCCGCCGCTCATCAGCGGCAGCAGCACACGGCGGAAGGTCTGGAACCACGAGGCGCCGGAGACCGCGGCCGATTCCTCCAGCTCCGGCGACATCTGCGCCATCGCCGACGAGGAGTAGCGCATGCCGTACGGCAGGTAGCGCGTGCAGTACGACACCAGCAGGATGAGGAGCGTGCCGTAGATCGGCAGCGACATCCGCAGGTACACGAACGACAGCGCGAGACCGAGGACGAGGCCGGGGATCACGATCGGGGTGAAGGCGAGCAGGTCGAGCAGTCGCCGTCCCGGGGCCCTGGTACGCAGGACGACCCACGCGACGATCGCGGTGAGGAGCATCACCGCCGTGGCGGCGCCCACCCCGACGATGAGCGAGTTCTTCAGGGCCGTGAACGCCAGGGGCATGTCGAGGACCGAACGGTAGTTGTCCAGCGTCATCTGGCTGAGGGTCTTGCGCGTCGGTGCGGCGTAGTACTTCAGCAACGAGGCGTAGACGAGGACGGCGACCGGCAGGACCACGGTGAGCAGGAAGTAGAGGATCACGCCGGCTCCGACGAACGGACGCGCACGGCCCAGCTCGACCGGGCGCGGCCGGAACGCCTTCCCGGTCACCGTCTGGAAGTTGCGCGAGGATCGCTGCAGCCAGCTGGAGACCGGCACCCCGACCGCCGCGATGGCCAGCAGGCCGATGGCGTAGGCACCGGCGGCCCCGTAGTCGATGGGGTAGGCCCGCAGGACGAAGTAGATCCTGCTCGTGAAGACGTAAGTGCCGTTCTGCAGTCCGAGCAGGCCTGGCACCTCGAAGCTCTCCAGGGACTGGACGAACATCAGCAGCGCCGCGGAGATCATCGCCGGCCGCAGCAGCGGCACCGTGACGCGCCGCAGGACGGTGAGTCTGCTCGCCCCCGACATGGCGGCGGACTCCTCCAGCGAGGGGTCCATCGCACGGAATGCGGCGACCATGAGCAGGAACGCGACCGGAGCGAGGTGCAGCCCCTGAACCCAGATCATGCCCCACACGCTGTAGATGTTGATCGGCGACGAGCCGAACAGGGGCTTGAAAACGAGGGAGTTGAGCAGTCCGCTCGACGGGTCGCCGAGGAAGATCCAGGACGTGGCGTAGAGGATGCCGGGGACGATGAGCGGCACGAGCGACGCCGCGAAGAACAGACCCTTGAACGGGGTGTCAGTCCGTACCTGCACATACGCCAGTGCCACGCCGATGACGAGCGCGAGCGCGGCCGAACCGCACGCGAACCACAGGGAGTTGAGCATCATCTCGCCGGACTGCGAGTTGCCGCCGTAGGCCCGCGAGAACGCGCCGAAGGAGATGCCGTTTCCGTCGGCGCTGAGAAAGGTGTCGTGGATCAGATAGCCCAGGGGCACGATCGCGAGGTAGCCGACCACGATGACGGCGCCACCGACCAGCAGGCCCTGCAGGGAGAGAGGACGCCGCAACAGCCGTACGAGCCTGCCCGCCCGTCCGCTTTCGGTGGGCCGCGGAGCGAGGCTCGGCCCGGCCTCGGGACCGTCGTCCCGCGAGGCCGTGGACGTGGGTACGAGGGTCATCGGGTCACTTCCCCACGGTGGCGGCGCCGCGCAGCAGCGCGTCGTACTTCTTTTCCCAGGTGCCGTTGTCCTTGCTGAGCCCCTCGACATCGAAGGGGACGAGGGTCACGCCGGTGAGGCTCTTGTCCCCGGGGACCTTTGTCGACGGGGTGAGCCCGAGCTTGACGAGTTCCTTCTGCCCGTCCGTGAGCAGCCAGTGGTAGAACAGCCAGGCCGCCGCCGGGTGCTGGGCCTGCTTGATCATGCCGACGCCGTTGGGCCGGGCGAATGCGGGTATCTTCGACACCCCGCCCTTGGGCAGGTGGGTGACGGGAGCGCCCTTCTGGGCGGCCCGGTCCGTGATGTAGGTGTAGTTCATCGCCTCCATCGGAGTCTGGCCTGCGGCGAGGAACTGCATCATCGTCGTGTGGCCCTTGGCCACCTTGGAGTTGGCGACGATGTCCTTCCACAGCGTGTCCACCTGGGCCTGCGTCTTGCCGTGGTCCAGCCAGTACTTGGTGACGTTCTCGAACCAGTCGCTGTCGCTGACCTCGAGGGTCAGCTTGCCCTTGTACTTGGGCAGGGCGAGGTCCTCCCAGCTGTTCGGCTCGTCGCCGGCCTTGATCAGGTCGGTGTTCCACGCGGGCTGGAAGACGTTGAGCCGGCTCGCCGTCCAGTGCGCGAACTTGCCGGCCGGCTCCACCTTGTCGAGCGCGGAGCCGTTGAAGTCCGCCAGGAGGTTGTTGTCGGACAGGGCGGTCATCTCCAGGAAGTTGGTCTCCACCGCGTCGGCACCCGCTTTGCCGGCCTGGGCCTCCTGCAGGGTCCGCTGGAGGACGGTCTCGGAGTTGCCACGGAAGACGCTGACGTGGATGCCGTACTGCTTCTCGAAGGCCTGCGCGATGGGCGTCGCGATGTCCGCGGTCATCGAGGTGTAGAGGGAGAGGGTTCTGCCCTCCTTCTGGGCCAGCTCCTTGGCCTTGGCGACCTGCTGGTCCTTGGGGAGCGCGGCGATCTGCGCGTAGTCGCCGTTCGCCTTGGCGTCGGACGCGGTGGTGACGGCGCCGCCGCACCCGGTGGTGACGGTCGCGACCAGCAGTCCGGCCACGGCGAGGGTGGTGTTACGGGTCCTCATGCGGTGCTCTCCTGGAGAGGTGCGGGAAGGGATGTGCGGTCAGCTCGCCGCGGGGACTCCGCGCAGCAGCGCGTCGTAGGCGGTGTTCCACTTCTTGGTGTCGGTCTCGGCGGTCTTCGACAGGCTGTAGGTGGTGGTTCCGACCGGGATCGGGTCCTTGTAGCCGGGCACGCTCTTGGCCGCCGGGATCCGCAGGGACTCGGCGATGATCTTCTGACCGCCGCTGAGGACCCAGTCGGTCCACAGCAGCGCCGCGGCGGGGTGGCGCGGGCGGGCCATCAGCGCCACGCCGTTGGGGCGCAGGATCACCGGCTCGACGGCCGGCCGCCACGCCACGGGTGCGCCCTTCTTCGCCGCTTTGTCGACGGTGTGGCTGTAGACGGAGAGGGCCACGGCGAACTGGCCGGCGCTGAGCAGTTCGCCCTGCACCGTGTGGCCCTTGGTCACCTTGACGTTGGCGGCGATCTTTTCGAACAGGGCGTCCACGGCGGAGGGGCTCATGCCCTTCTCCTCGGTGAGGTAGGTGTGCATCGAGGCGTACCAGTCCCAGTCGCCGACCTCGACGGAGAGCTTGCCTTTCCACTTCGGGTCGGCGAAGTCGGCGAAGCCCTTGGGCTCCTGGCCCTTTTTGACCTGGTTGGTGTTCCAGCCGACGACGAAGGCGTTGAACCGCTCGGCCGTCCATCCGCCGAGGTTCTTGGCGGCGTCCTTCAGTCCGGCCGCGGCGGGCCCCTTGTAGGGGTGGAGCAGGTGCTGCGCGTCCAGCGCCCGCAGTTCCAGGTCGTTGGTGTCGATGACGTCGTTCTGCGGCTTGTCGGCCTGGTTCTCCTGCAGCGCCCGCTGGAGCACCGTCTCGGAGTTGGCCCGGAAGGCGTGGACCTTGATTCCCGGGTACGCCTTCTGGAATCCGTCGACGAGGTCCTGGATGTCGGTGTTCGAGGTGTACAGGTCCAGTACGCCACCGTCGCTCTTGGCGTCGGCGAGCAGCTTGCGCGTGCGGTCCTGGCCGGTGAGCGACTCGTACGCGGCGTAGGGGTTCTTGGCGGGGGCGGAGCCGGTGGTACCCGTCGTCGGCGAGGCTCCGCAGCCGGCGAGGAGGAGGCCGACGGCCAGGAGGCCGGCGGGGAGAGCACCTTGACGCATCGCACACTCCTTGGCGAGGCGGATGGCTCGTGGGGCGGACGGAAGAGCACAGAGCGTGGGGGAGGGTGCGGTCGCGCCGACGGCGGGTCAGTGAGTCGTCAGCCGGCCGGTGGACGGTTGCGGCTCGCGTCCGTCCGTGTGGGGGGATTCCTGCATGAAACAGCAGGCGCGGTCTGATGGTCTAACCATCGGACAGGAGATTTACCCGATTGTTATCGCGTGGGCTTGGATCGGTTTACACACGTGAGCTGCCTGCCGTGCCACAGGTGTGCCGGCCTTCAGCTCGGACCTCGACCGAAAACAAGGGACTTGATCGTGACCGGGACCGTGTTCGACGGATAACGCACCCGCCCGATGTCGACGTAGTCGAAGTCCCGCAGGTTCAACCCGTCGATGACGAGCAGATCCCCGGTGACGTCCAGTTCCTCCCGCAGCAGTGTGCCGAGCGTCAGCGCCACGTCCCCGTCGAGCACGAGGTACAGCGGCCTGCCCTGTGCCGTCCGTTCGGCCACCGCGTCCCGGATGCCGCGCGCGAAGGGCAGCAACCTGTCGTGGCTCGGTAGCCCGCTCCATGGCAGGGCGAGGGCGATGTCCGCCCCCGTCTGCGCGACGTCGAGGGCGACCAGGTGCCGGCGGATCGCGGCCTCGACCGCCTGTGCATCCACCGTTTCCCCGAGCTCGTACACCGGCCTGAGGACCTGGAGATTGCGGCGGGGCAGCAGCGCGTCGGGTGCGGAGATACACCCGGTGTTGCCACTGAGCTGGACGCTGTACTCGGACGCCCCCAGCGCCGTCGCCCGGATGCACTCACCCGGCGGCAGCAGCGGATACGGCAGCGCGCCGTCGTCCGCCCGGCGCCGCAGCGCACGGCCCAGGCGGCGACCGAGATCACCGAAGTCCTCGTGCTCGCGGCCGTAGACGTATTCCGCGACTCCGCCGGAGAACATCACCCCCTCGACCGGCCGGATCTTCGGCAGCGGCTCGGTGAGGTACAGCTCGCGGACCTGCGCGGGGAGCGGCTCGGCCGTGACGGCCTGGATCAGCGCGTCGGCCATGGACTCCGCCACCCGGTCCAGCTCGTCACCGCGGACGGTGTCACCGGGTTCCCAGGTGAACCCGGCGCGGGTGGCGTGCATCTTCCCCGCCGGATCGAGCCGTACGATGCGCCCTGCGGAGTCGACCACCTGCAGGCGGCCGCCGATGTGCACGGCGGCGGTCGCCGTGACCCGCCCCCCGTCGAGAACGGCGAGCTTGGTGGTCCCGCCGCCGATGTCGACGTTGAGGATGCGCCGCCCGGTGTCGTACGAGGCCTTCGCCGCTCCCGAACCATAGGCGGCCAGCATGGCCTCCATATGATGACCCGCGCTCGCGTTGACCAGCTCGCCCCCGCGCTCGGCCAGGACGCCAGCGATCGCCTCCGCGTTGCGGCGTCGCAGCGCCTCGCCGGTGAGGATCACCACACCGGTGTCCACGCCGGCCGGGTCGACGGCCGCCGCCTGGTACGCCGCGTCGATGATCGAGCCGAGCGCGCCGGCGTCGATGTGCTCATCGCTCGCGTACGGCGTGAGTTCCACCGGAGAGCGGTGGAGGGTCTCCCGCCGCACCACGAGGTAGCGGCTGGTCAGGTCCTCGCCGATGCGCCGCAGATGCAGCCGTGAGAACACGACCTGCGTACCGGACGACCCGATGTCGATCCCGACGCTGTGCAGCGTGACGTTGTCCTGTTGCCAGATCGGGTTGTCCTCCAGCGCCCGGAGTGCCTCGTCGTCGTGTATGTGGTCGTGGTCGGGGGTGTACGCCGAATAGACCGTGCGCACCCCGTCGGGTTGGCTGTGTTCTTGGGCATGCCGCACGGCCGCGCTCCTCAACGGACGTCGAAATCCTCCGTCAGACGGTCGCGGACCGATCCGGCTGCGGCGGAAGCGTGGCGAGCTCCGCCTCGTAGACGGCGTCCATCTGCGGCTCCATATCGTGCTTGGCCAGGGCCTCGCGGAACGTCTCGCGCACGTACGGCGACTCGTCGGCGTAGTCGATCTGGTCGCCGCCGATGCGCCGGCTGATCCAGGCCTTCGGCACTCCCTGGGCGTTGCGCACGGAGACGACCTCGTGCTTGAACGCGAGGTAGCGGCTCGGTTCGGTCCCAGTGTTGAAGTGCTGGTGGAACCACATGTTCGGGGGGACGATCAGTGTGCCTGGTCCCCACTCGTAGCGGCGGGGCTCCTCGCCCTCCGGCCACATCAGGCTGTAGCCCTCGCCGGAGAGGATGATGACATGGGCGCCCGGTCCGTGCCGGTGTCCCTTCTTGTAGGTCGCCGTGGGGAACTGCGAGATGTGGCTGTTCATCGACCCCCTGGCCATCGCGAAGCGGATGTGGCCGCCGCCCGCGCCCCGCTCCTTGGCCTCGATCAACGGCAGGTTGACCGCGTCCGCGACGAAATTGGTGTCGAGCAGCAGGCCCCTCTGCTCGCCCTTGGGCGAGAAGTAGTCGGGCTCGCCGTTGAAGCGGTCCGGGAAGTCCCTCGGGGTGTTGAAGACGAAGTCGGCGGCGTCGTAGAGGTTGATGACGGGAGGCATGTTCGTCGAGGAGACGAAGCGCGCAGCCTTGCGGCCGGAGCCGTTGAAATGCTGGTGGTGGGCGTTGAGCGGGATGGCGAACATCGAACCCGCCTGCCACTCGAAGGTGACCTCGGCGCCCGCGTCGTTCCAGACCTTCGTCGATCCCTGGCCGTCCAGGATCAGGATCATCTCTTCGAACAGCTGCCGCTGCGGGGCCAGCTTGCCGCCCGCCGGGATCTCGCAGACGTAGCAGTCGTTGGAGGTGCGGGTGGCCTCGTGGTTGATGAACACACCCCGGCCGCCGCGCCGCTCCCACGGCTTCAGCTCGACGGTACGCAGGTCGGGCACATAGTGGGCGGCGATGATGTCCAGCCCCTCCGCGGCGACCCAGCGGGTGTAGGGGGAGTCCTTCTCCGTGGCGAACTTCGCCGCCAGGGAGTCATTGACGATCGCATCCTTGGCCATACGGCGGCCCTTCCTGGTCGGCTCTCGCGACGTGACGTGCGTTGACAGGGCATCGGTGAGATGGGGATTGGTAGAACCATAAGTCCACCACTTGTGGGCGTCAACGACTCGTGCGCGATGATCGGAATCCCTCGTCGGCCACCGCGGCGGCGGCCTCGACCGCCGCCTCCGGGTCCAGATAGCGGCCGCCCCGC
The DNA here is from genome assembly GCF_055561075.1 of Streptomyces sp. NPDC022910. Classification (NCBI taxonomy): domain Bacteria; kingdom Bacillati; phylum Actinomycetota; class Actinomycetes; order Kitasatosporales; family Streptomycetaceae; genus Streptomyces; species Streptomyces sp. NPDC022910. The sequence continues at coordinate 25,675 of NZ_JBVHHL010000043.1, read as the reverse complement.
ACGAGTGGCACCAGGTCCTCGTCGAGGTCGTAGCACAGGGGCATGGCCTTGGGGATGTTCAGGTCCGCTAGCTCGTCGCGGCTCAACCGGTCCAGATGCGCGACGAGGGCCCGCAGCGAGTTGCTGTGCGCGACGACCAGCGTCGTGCGGCCTGCGCGAAGATCGGGCAGGACGGCGTCGTGCCAGTAGGGCAGCAGCCTGGCGGTGACATCGGCCAGCGACTCGGTGCGCGGCAGGAGGCCGCGTGGCACTCCCGCATACCGCGGATCGTCCGCCCCTGTGTCCGCGGAACCATCCACGGCCGGCGGCGGGACCGCGTCGTAGGAACGGCGCCAGAGCCGGAACCGCTCCTCGCCGAACTCCCGCAGCACTTCGCCCTTCTCCCTGCCCTGCAGGGCTCCGTAGTGACGCTCATTGAGCCGCCAGTGCCGGGTGGTGGGCACCGAGGGGCAGCCGGCGGCCTCCGTGACCAGGGCGGCGGTACGCACTGCGCGCGTCAGCACGGAGGTGTGCACCGCCTCGGGGGCGAGGCCGACGGTGCGCAGCAACACCCCGCTGGTTCTGGCTTGTTGCTCACCGCGCGATGTCAGACCGACATCGATCCAACCGGTGAACAGGTTTCTGGCGTTCCATTCGCTCTCGCCGTGGCGAAGCAGGATCAGTGTGCGCATGCCGCCGATTGTGATCCCGCGTCCCGTCTCTTGTTCCGCCTTTCCCGCATCTGGTCTAATGGACAGACCACTGCGCCGAGCGTAGCCCGACGGCGTGCCCGTTCGCAGTGGAATTCCGCCGATCGCGAGAGGAAACAGGGACCTTGCCCAAGGTGATCTACGTCGGCAGCGACGGTCCCGAGTACACCGTCGATGCGACGGTCGGGGACTCGGTCATGGCGGCCGCGGTGAAGAACGGCGTTCCCGGGATCGTCGCCGAGTGCGGCGGCAACCAGTCCTGCGCCACCTGCCACGTCTGGGTGCGCGCATCGTTCGCGTCGCTCGTCGGTCCCCCCGGCGAGATGGAGGACGACCTGCTCGACCTGGCCGTGGCCGAACGGCGCGACACCAGCCGTCTGTCGTGCCAGATCCGCCTCACCCGGGAACTCGACGGGCTCACCGTCGACATCCCCCCGGAGCAGCCCTGAACGCGGGGCCACGCGCCGTTGCGCACCGATGTTCCACGACCCGCCGGCGGGTCAGTACCTGAAAGGGAAACGGCCATGCTCAGAAAAGACATCAACGAGCTGCTCACCCAGACCGGTCCGGGCACGCCGATGGGCGAGTTGTTCCGGCAGTACTGGATTCCCGCGCTCCTCGCCGAAGAGCTCCCCGAGAACGACTGCCCGCCCGTGCGCGTCAAGCTCCTGTCCGAGCGCATGGTCGCCTTCCGTGACAGCGAGGGCCGCTACGGCCTCGTCGACGAGTTCTGCGCGCACCGCGGTGCGTCCCTGTGGTTCGGCCGCAACGAGGGATCCGGTCTGCGCTGCCCGTACCACGGCTGGAAGTACGACGTGACGGGCCAGTGCATCGAGGTCCCCTCGGAGGCCGACAACAGCAGCTTCTGCCAGAACGTCCAGCTGACGTCGTACCCGCTGGTGAAAATAGGTGACGTGCTGTGGACCTACATGGGTGACGCGGCCACCCAGCCCCCGCTTCCGGAGTTCGAGTGGATCCACGTTCCGCCGGAGCAGACCTACACCTCCAAGCGCTGGCAGCAGTGCAACTGGCTGCAGGCTTTCGAGGGCGGCATCGACTCCAGCCACGTCACGTTCCTGCACTCCGGCGGCCTCAAGACCGATCCGCTGTTCAAGGGGGCCAAGGGCAACGAGTACAACCTCAACGACACCAAGCCGTTCTTCGAGGTCGCCGACAGCGAGGGCGGACTGTTCGTCGGCGCCCGTCGCAACGCCGAGGAGGGCAGGTACTACTGGCGGATCACCCCCTGGGTCATGCCGGCCTTCACCATGGTCCCGCCGCGCGGCGACCATCCCGTGCACGGCCACTTCTGGGTGCCGATCGACGACGAGAACTGCTGGACGTACTCCTTCGACTACCACCCCGTGCGCCCGCTCACCGACGCGGAGCGGCAGGCCATGATCGACGGCCACGGCGTGCACAGCAAGAACATCCCGGGCACCTACCGGCCCGTGGCCAACATGGACAACGACTACCTCATCGACCGCGAGGCCCAACGGCGCGGCGAGACCTACTCCGGTGTCGCCGGCATCGCCATGCAGGACGCCTCCCTCCAGGAGAGCATGGGCCCCATCGTCGACCGCTCCAAGGAGCGGCTCGTCCCCGCCGACAGCGGGATCATCAAGGCCCGTCAGAAGTTGCGGAAGGCCGCGATCGCCCTGCGCGACGAGGGTGCCACACCCCCCGGCGTCGACCCCGAGCACCACCGGGTGCGGTCGGCGGCCGTGGTGCTGCCGCGGGCTGAGTCCTTCCTGGAGTCCTGCCGCGACGCGGTGAAGGCGACTCCCGGCGTCGCGCAGTCGTCGGTGTGACATGACGACGGCAGCGATGCACCTGAGCGAAAGTGCCCGTGCGGCCTCGGCGAGCGAGTCGCGGTTCCGGATCGACGTTCCGATCGCCCCGGCCCGATCCGCCCGTGTCGTCGCGCTGGATGAGCGAGCGGCATCGGTGGCGCGCCGCCTCGCCGAACGGCCCTGGGCTCACGCACGCTTCTACACCAGTGCCGGAATCCGGGACGGCGACGGGCCGCTGCACGAACTCGACGGCGTGGCCGCCCCGCTCGACGAGGTCCTCACCGGTACCGACGTGGTCGTCGTCCTGGCCACCGAGGACGGCGGCCGGGCCGCCGCGGCGGCGATCGGCAGGCTCTGCGGCCGACGCGGTATCACCACGGCGGGAGTGGTCCTCGGCGACGGATTCGAGGCCGATGACGCCGTCGCCGCCCTACGGCCCTACGCCCGCGTGCTGCTGCTGTCCGCCGACGAGAGCGACGCCTTCGAACTGCTCACCGCACTCAGGGTCTAGGAGGTCTCATGTCCGAGAAGGTCACCCTGCGCGGACTGCGGCGGATGAAGGACGAGGGGCGCAAGATCGTCGGTGTCGTGGCCTGGGACTACCAGATCGCGCGCATCGTCGACCAGGCCGAGGTCGACCTCGTCTCCGTCGGCGACACGGTGGGCGTCAACCTGTGGGGGCATGCCAACCCCTTCGAGGTGACGATGGACCAGATGATCACGGTTGCCCAGGCGGTACGGAGGGGCGTGAACCGGGCCCTGGTGAGTGCGGACTTCCCCTTCGGTCCCCTGCAGGAGGGCACCGCCGGCGCGGTGCGGGCGGCTATCCGGTTCGTCAAGGAGGCCGGCGTCGACATGGTCAAGCTGGATGCGGCCCCCGACTTCCCCGACGCCGTCGCCGCGATCACCCGGGCCGGGATCCCCGTGTTCGCCCAGTTCGGGATCACCCCGCAGACCGCGCTGCGCTATGGCGTCGAGTACAGCGCGCTCCCCTCCCGTGCCGACCAGGTGCCGGTGGAGATGAAGGACGCCATGGTGGCGGAGGCGAAACGGCTCGAGGAGGCCGGGGCCGCCCTGCTGAACTTCACCAACTCCGGTCCGGTGGTGGGGGCCGCCGTCGCCGAGGCCGTCTCCATCCCGGTGCTCGGCGGATTCGGCGGCGGCCCCTGGCTCGACGGGCGGATGCGCATGGCCCACGCGGCCATCGGCTACGCCGCGTCGGCCCTCGACGATCCGCCGGTCACCTACGCCAACGTCGCCCGGATCACGCTCGACGCGATCACCGCCTACTCCGCGGACGTGCGAGCGGCACGCCAGGTCGCCGGCGGTGTACCCGTCCCGCCGGCGACCTGACGACCGGCCGACCGACGAAAGGACCAAGGACCGTGCCCACCGCAGTCATCGACGGGATCCCGACGCGCTACGAGGTCGCCGGCTCGGGACCACCCCTGCTGATGTTCTCGCCCGGAGGCTTCGACTCGAGTCTGGAAGGCTGGCGGACGGTGGGCCTCTACCGGCGCCTCCGCCTGCTCGACCACCTCACCGAGAAGTTCACCTGCGTCACCTTCGACCGGCGCGAGTCCGGGCGGTCCGGGGGACGCCTGGAGCGCATCTCCTGGTCCGACTACGTACGACAGGGCGTCGGACTGCTCGACCACCTCGGGATCGAGCGCGCGCACCTGATGGGTGGCTGCGTGGGCTGCTCCACCGCCGCGGCCGTCGCCATAGCCCGTCCGGAACGCGTGCTGAGCATGGTGCTGTACTCACCCGCGGGCGGTGTGAAGTACCGGATGAAACAACATGACAGGTTCCGGCGGCATCTGGTGTACGCCGACGAGCACGGACTGGAGCAGGTGGTCTCCCTGGTGCGTGGGTCGGAGGCGGGCTTCACGAAGGATCCCCGCGTCGGTCCCTGGGCCCAGGTCCTGCGTGGCGACGTCGAGTTCGCCGATGCCTACGCCCGGACCGATCCCGACCGCTACCGGGCGACGGTGACCGGCATGGCACGGCTGCTGTTCGACCGGGACACGGTTCCTGGACCGGAGCCGGAGGACCTTCTCCGGCTCGACGTCCCGGCGCTCATCGTCCCCGGGCAGGACACCTCGCACGCGCCGTCGGCCGCGCGTTACCTGCAGGAGTGCATCCCGGACACCGAGTACTGGGACGTGCCGGTGGCCCAGCAGACGGAGGAGTCGGCGTCGGCACGGGTGCTGGAGTTCCTCGCTGGGGTCGACGCATAACGAGAGGCACGGGGCTCGGCCGCCAGGAGAGGCGTGGCCGAGCCCCCTGCGCACGCGGATCAGGCTTCTGCCGACTTCCGCTCGAGTTCGGCGATCTGCTCGAGTCGCCGGGCGTGCACCCCGCCCTTGAAAGGGGTCGTCAGCCACGTCTCGACGATCTCCTCGGCGCGTTCCGGGGCGAGGACCTTGGCCGCGAGAACGAGAACGTTGGAGTCGTTGTTGCCGCGGGAGATCTGTGCGCTCCACACGTCGTGGCACAGCCCAGCCCGTATCCCGTGGATCTTGTTGCAGGCGACGGTCTCTCCGAGCCCGCTACCGCCGAGGACGATCCCACGCTCAGTGACGCCCTCGGTCACCTGCCGGCAGACGTCCGCGCAGAGCGGCGGGTAGTCGACCGTTGCCTCCGTGTGGCTCCCGAGGTCGTTGACGCTGTGTCCGTGCGCCGTCAGCCACGTGGTGAGTCGGGTTTTCAGGGCGAGGCCGTTGTGGTCGGCGGCGATGGCGATGCGCATGCTGGTCCCTTCGGCGGAGGGGGGAACTTCGGTCAGGCGATCAGCGTGCGCGTGCTCTCGGCGAACAAGTCGTCGAGGGGCAGCGGTCGCTCGAGGATATGCTGGTCCATCGCGTGGCGCATGAGCTCCTCCAGCACGGTGCGGTTCGGCTCCATGCCGTACGGCAGCGGATCCGCGCCGGTCATTTCCAGGACCCGCCGGTACATGAGGTCCGTCTCGGTCGGGGAATCGATCGCCGCGCCGTGCAGCCGATCCACATACAGCTGCTTGGCGCGGGCGAAGGCGTCGAAGACCAGCGCTCCCAACTCCGGTTGCCGCTCCAGCAGTTCGTCGCGGATCACGACGAGATGGTTGATCGGGTAGAGTCCGCGGTCGCGCAGGGCGGTGAAACCGGCCTCCTCGGGATCCGGGATCAGCGGAGCCAGGGCCGGAGACGTCGGCCTCGGGCCGATCACCGCGGCCAGTTCGCCGCGGATCAGCATGTCCTCCAGGGAGCCGCCGGGCTCCATGGGGAGGACGTTCGCGGGCGGCCGGTACGCCGCCACGTGCTCGTCGCCCGACAGTACCCACGTCACCTTGTCGAGGTCGACGCCGTACTCCTCCTGGAGGACGGCCCGCGCCCAGACGCCGGTGGTCACCGTGTAACCCCGGCTGACACCGACCCTGCGCCCTTCAAGGTCTTTGGGGCTGCGCACATCTGACGCAGGGTCATGAAAGATCGCTGCGTGGTGGAAACCGCGCACCAGGAAGACGGGCACGGCCGTGAACCGCGCGCCGTGTGCCTTCGCCACCAGGTAGGTGGTCAGCGCCATCTCGCTGACGTCGTACTCCGTTGCCCGCACCATGCGCCGGAAGGCATGGACGAGAACGGGCACTTCCTCGAAGTCGAAGCGGAAGCCGCGGGGCGTGACCGCTCCCGTCTTGAGCGCCTCGTTGTTGCCCTGGGTGCGGGTGACGGTCCTGAGCAGAGGTACGACCATGGCCCGAAAGGTAGCATGGTTAGTCCATAAGTCCATAGACTGTCGTCCGGCGGGACATCCCCGAACGTGAGGAGACGACGTCATGGCGGAACAGGTACTGGCGGCGGTGAGGACGGCGCCCGGCCGGACAGAACTACGGGAGTTCCCGATGCCGGACATTCCCGACGACGCAGCGCTGCTGAAGGTCGAGGTCGCCGGGATCTGCGGCACCGACGTGAAGATGTACGCCAAGCCGCCGTTCGCCGATCCCGTGATCATGGGCCACGAGAATGTCGGCGTCATCGCCAAGGCGGGACGCACGTTCACCGAGCGCAAGGGCCTGACCGAAGGCGATCGGGTCTTCGTCGAGCACTACGTCGGCTGCCACCGCTGCGCGTGGTGCCATCAGGGCGAGTACCGCCACTGCGAGGCCACCGACTGGCGCACCAACCCCGACGCCCGCCGTTACGGCTACACCTCGGCGAACCACCCGTACCACCTGTGGGGCGGCTTCGCCCAGTACCTGTACCTGCCGTGGAACTCGGTGACGCACCGCGTGCCCGACAGCGTCTCGGCCGAACTCGCCGGCCTGGTCACTCCGTTGTCGAACGGCATCGAGTGGGCGCTGGTCACCGCGGGTGTCGGCTACGCCTCCACCGTCCTCATCCAGGGCCCCGGTCAGCAGGGCCTGTCCCAGGTGGTCGCCTGCAAGCAGGCGGGCGCCGCGCTCATCATCGTCACGGGCACCACGCGGGACGCCGCGCGCCTGTCCCTCGCGCGGGAGCTGGGAGCCGACCACGTCATCGACGTGACGCGGGAGGACGCGCTGTCCCGTGTCCTGGAGATCACCGGTGGCCGCGGGGTCGACGTCGTCCTGGACTGCACCGCGGGCGCGGGCACCGCACCCGTCCTGCTCGGCATCGACGCCCTCAAGCGGCGCGAGGGCACGATGGTGGTCCAGGGCGAACTGGCCGCCTTTCCCGACTTCCCGATGAAGAAGCTGACGGAGAAGTCGATCGCCCTCAAGAGTGCCCGCGGTCACAGCTACCGCTCCTGCGAACTCGCCTTGGAGCAACTGGCGTCCGCCCGCTTCCCCCTGGAGAAGCTGAGCACTCACGGTTTCCCGCTCGCCGAGGCCGACCGAGCCATACGCACCGTCGCCGGCGAGACCGGCGAGGACGCCGTGCACGTCTCCCTCCTGCCCTGGGCGGTGGCATGAGCATCGTCGTCCGCAACCCACGCCGCGCCGACCAGGCGATCGTCGACGCCCTCGCCGGATTCGGCGTCGCCACCGTCCACGAGGCCCGACAGCGCGCCGGCCTCCTCGACCCCGCCCTGCGCCCCGTCTGGTCAGGCGCGCACCTGGCCGGCACCGCCGTGACCGTCAGCGTGCCCCCCGGGGACAACTGGATGATCCACGTCGCGGTGGAACAGTGCCGGGACGGCGACGTTCTCGTGGTCGCCCCCACCTCCCCCTCCGAGGCGGGCTACTTCGGTGATCTGCTCGCCACCGCGGTGGCCGCACGAGGCGTGCGCGGACTGGTCATCGACGCGGGCTGCCGCGACGTCGCCGAACTGCACCGGATGAACTTTCCCGTCTGGTCGCGGCACATCAGCGCGTTCGGCACCGTCAAGGAGACCCTGGGCGACGTCAACACGCCGATCGTCTGCGCCGGCCAGCGGATCGAGCCGGGCGATGTGATCGTCGCCGACGACGACGGCGTGGTCGTCGTCCCGCGAAGCGACGCTGCGGCGGTGCTCACGGCCTGCCGCGCGCGGGAGGAGAAGGAGGCCGCCAGCCGCAAGCGGTACGCGAGCGGCGAACTCAGCCTCGACATCAACGCGATGCGTGACCGGCTCGCACGCAAGGGCCTGACCTACGTCGACCAGGAGCCCACCCGGTGATCATTGACGTGCACGGTCACTACACGACAGCCCCCAGGCAGCACCAGGCCTTCCGCGACGCCCAGTTGGCCTGCCTGGCCGACCCGTCGCTGCCCGCCCCGGTGCCCGCCGCCATCAGCGACGACGCGATCCGCGAGAGCGTCGAGAACAACCAGCTCAAGCTGCTGCGGGAGCGCGGGGGCGACCTGATGCTCTTCTCGCCGAAGGCCTCCGGAATGGCACACCACGTCCCGGACCCGGCCACCGCACGCGAGTGGGCGCGAGCGAACAACGACCTCGTCCACCGGGCCGTCGAGCTGTTCCCTCGCAGCTTCGCCGCCGTCTGCCAGTTGCCGCAGACCCCGGGCGGCACGCTCGACGGCGCGATCGCCGAACTACGTCGCTGCGTGGAGGGCCTCGGCTTCGTCGGCTGCAACGTCAACCCCGACCCGTCCGGCGGTCACTGGACCTCGCCGCCCCTCACCGACCCGTACTGGTTCCCCCTGTACGAGGCGATGGTCGAGCTGGACGTCCCCGCCATGATCCACGTCTCGGCGTCCTGCAACCCGAACTTCCACGCGCTTGGCGCCCACTACCTCAACGCCGACACCTCGGCATTCATGCAGTTCGTCGAGGGCGACCTGTTCTCCCGCTTCCCGGCGCTGCGGTTCGTGATCCCGCACGGCGGCGGGGCCGTGCCCTACCACTGGGGGCGCTACCGCGGGCTCGCCGTACGGCTGGGCCGCCCCGACCCGGCCGAACACGTCATGAGCAACGTCTTCTTCGACACCTGCGTGTACCACCAACCAGGCATCGACCTCCTGCACCGGGTGATCGGCGCCGACAACATCCTGTTCGCCTCGGAGATGCTGGGCGCCGTGCGTGGCGCCGACCCGGAGACCGGCATCGCCTGGGACGACACCAAGAGGTACGTCGACCGGGCCGGACTCAGCGACGAGCAGCGGCACAAGGTCTACGAGGCCAACGCACGGCGCGTCTATCCGCGCCTGGACGCACGTCTGACGGCGGAAGGCAGGTAGCCGCACATGGCCCGACTGCACCTCACCTTCGCCTGCGGCGACTACGACCGCACGCGTGCCCTTGAGGAGGGCACCGTCCGCCCCGACGGCATCGAGCTGACGTATCTGCGGCTGCCCGTCGAGGAGACCTTCTTCCGAATGATGCGGCACCAGGAATTCGAGGTGGCGGAGATGTCGCTGTCCTCGTATGTCCTCACACTGCGTACCGACCCTGCGCCGTTCGTGGCGCTGCCGGTGTTCACCTCGCGCATGTTCCGGCACGGCTCGCTCTACTGCCATGCCGACGCGGGCATTTCGTCCCCCGAGGACCTGCGGGGCAAGCGCATCGGTACCCCGGAGTACCAGCTGACCGCCTGTGTGTGGATGCGCGGCATCCTGGCCGACCGGCACGGGGTGCCGTTCGACTCGGTCAGCTACTTCACCGGTGGCCAGGAGACACCGGGCCGCATCGAGAAGGCGGGTGTCGACCTGCCCGACTCACTGCGCATCAGCCGCATCCCCGAGGACAGGACACTCGCGGAGATGCTGGCCGCGGGTGAACTCGACGCACTGTGCACACCACGGGTGCCGAGCCCGTTCGTCGCCGGAGACGCGCGCGTACGCCGGGTGTTCCCGGACGTCGTGGGCGCCGAGAAGGAGTACTACGCGGCCACCGGCATCTTCCCGATCATGCATGTGGTGGTGATCAGACGGGACGTCTACGACCGTCACCGCTGGGTCGCGCAGTCGCTCTACAAGGCTCTGCTGGCCGCCAAGGAAGCGGCGTACGAGAACCTCTACGACACCTCGGCACTTCGGTTCATGCTGCCCTGGCTCATCCCCCAACTCGAGGAGGCCCGGAGCCTCCTGGGCAGCGACTACTGGTCCTACGGCATCGAGGACAACCGTGACGCGCTGGAGACCTTCCTGCGCTACCACCTCGAGCAGGGGCTGTCCGCGCGGTTGTGGCGGCCCGAGGAACTGTTCGCCCCCGAATCGCTGGAATCCGCGGTCATCTGACGGCCGTCGGCCCAGCAGAAGAGGCGTGAGGTACTGACCTCACGCCTCTTCGGGCAACTCGCCCTGCAGAGGGCATGCGACGCCGGGCGCTCAGGTGGTGGGCACCACGGCCGGACGCGTCGCCAGCAGCGCCTTGAGCGGCGTGCCGACGTCGCCCGCGACGCTCGCCGGGACGGTCGCTCCCACCGTGAGGGCCTTGCGTACCGCCATGTAGTCCGCGGGGCTGTTGACCGCATCGATCGCCAGGAGTTCGTCCTGCCGGTAGTACAGGACGGAGAATCGTTCGCTGTCCGGCTCGCCCCGCACCACGCATGCGTCGTAGCCGCTCGACAAGCCGGCGATCTGCAGTTTGAGGTCACCCTGGTACGACCAGAACCAGGGCACCGATCTCGTCGCAGCCGGCCTGCCGAGCAGCGATGCGGCAGCCACCGTGGCCTGGGCGACGGCGTTCTGCACGGACTCCAGTCGCACTCGACCGAGGCCCGTCATGGGGTTCGGCTGGACGGTGCAGTCGCCGGCGGCGGCGATGTGGGGATTGCTGGTGCGGGCGTAGCTGTCGACGACGATGCCGTGGTCGCACTCGAGCCCCAGGTCTTCGGCGAGTTCGGTGCGCGGGATCACCCCGACCCCGACGAGGACGAGATCGGCCGGCAGCGTCGTACCGTCCGCGAGGCCTACTGCGGTGACCCGCCCGCGGGCCCCCTCGAAACCCGCGACCGCGGCGGACAGCAACACCCGGGTGCCGCGCCGTAGATGGGCCTGCCGATAGAACTCCGAGACGACGGGTGCTACGGCCCGGGGGATCAGCCGGGGGGCGGCCTCGACTACGGTGACGTCCTTGCCGAGCGCCCGGGCGACTGCCGCCGCTTCCAGCCCGATGAAGCCGCCGCCGACGACCACGACGCGGGACGCGGAGGCGAGGCGCTGCCGCAGATCCGTCGCGTCGTCACGGTCACGGAGACAGCAGATGCCGTCGAGGCCGGCCCCGGGCACGGCCAGCCGCCGGAGCCTGGCTCCGACGGTGAGGGCCAGGCGGTCGAAGGTGAACGTGCGCCCCTTCGCGGTCCCCGCGGTACCGGAGCCAGGGCGACCCGAGGGGGAGAGCGCGACCTCGGTGACCCGCTCACCACTGACGAGGTCGATTCCCGCACCGGCGTAGTAGGACGGGGTACGGAGGGCCAGCGCCTCCAGATCCGTCTCTCCGCTGAGGAACTCCTTGGACAGGGGCGGTCGCTGGTACGGCGCATGGACCTCCTCACCCACCAGAGTGATCGGCCCGGTGTCTCCCAACTGCCTCAGGGACACGGCAAGTTGGAGTCCAGCCTGGCTGGCGCCGACGATGAGCGTTCCGGCCGTCATTTCGTGGCCCCTCTCGACTGCCCATTAATGTCATACCATTATACCAACGCAGGATCAGGTGGTGGGGCGTTGTCATCAACGCGCCCCCCGATTGGCGCGCGGGACTTCCTGGACTATCTGTGACATAAATGTCAAACAAGGTCATTACCTACCGCGAGCGGAGGTTCTCGTGACGTATGCGAGTTCGACCGAGGTCATGGAGGCTTTCTGGGACGCGGTGTGGAAGGCCCGTGATCCGGAGAAGGCCGACGACTTCGTGGTCGAGGACTTCGTGATCACAAGCGGCGGTGAGCGCATCGAGGGCCGGGAGAACTTCAAGGCGTGGGTGAGGGCGTTCCTCGCCAAGATCGATGACTTCGAGTTCGAAGTCATCGAGACCTTCCAGAACCAGGACGGGAGCCGGGTCGCGTCGCGATGGCGCGTGAGCGGGAAGAACAACGGCATCCTGGGAACCAAGGCGGACGGGCAGGACATCTCGTTCACCGGGACGGCGGTCTGGGCGGTTCGCGAGGACGGGAAGCTGCTGCACAACTGGGTGGAGCGTGCATCCTGGGAACTGTTCCAACGGCTGACGGCGCAAGCCGCCTAGGACCCGTGTTCGCTCGCGATCTGGAGGTGTTCGGTGCGCGTGGTTTCCGTGCGACGTCGATGCTGGACCTCGCCGCGGCGACCGGTGCTCAACGCGGCTCGCTCTTGCTTCTGCATCGAGTCGATCACGGCAGGCACCCCCGCACGCGGATGCCTGTCCACCCGGACCGCCATCGACGCCAGTATGGATGCACCACAGGTCGAAGCCGCGGTCCGTGTGCTCCTGGTCGGCCGTCGGTGATCGACCCCGGTGAGCGCGGCCCGAACCACGTCGTGCGCGCTGACGAACGACTCGTCGGGGAAGGCGCGTGAGAAGTGCAGCGGGTACGCCTCGGAGGCCCCATAGGCGGCGCCGCCGACCGGTGCGCGGAAAGCGCCGATCGACGATACGTTGATCAGGATGCCGGAGTCGTTCTTGTCGAAGGCGAGCAGCGCGGCGCGGGACAGGCGTGTCAGGGCTTCCACGTCGACCGCGATGAGATGGCTCAGCTTCCTGGGGTCTGCCTCGCCAGAGGTGCCAGTGCGCCCAGGCCGGCGGCATTGACCACGACGGCGAGGTTGCCGTGTTCGAGGACGACCGTCTCGACCCGTGCGAGGTCGCTCTCGTCCGCCAGATCCGCCGGGAGTACCGCGGCCTGCCGGCCCGTGTCCCGGTGGATAGTCTCGGCGAGTTGGGCCAGCCGGTCGGCGCGGCGGGCGACGAGGACGGGGTCGTAGCCCCGCCGTGCCAACTGCTCGGCGTACGCACGACCGATCCCCGAGGAAGCACCGGTGACCAGTGCGGCTTGTCCGCTGTGGGTGAGCATGGCGCCCTTCCGGTCGCGGTTGCAGTTTTGACTGAGAGCAGTCATGCGCTTCGTCACATTGCCGAACGTCGTCGTGTGCCGTCCTTGTTGGGCCGAGCGTGTTGGCGGTCACGGCGAACGGTGCACGCTGCGCATGATGTGGTTCTGCCCGGCATCGGAGCGATGCTTGCCGGCCACCCCCGGATTGCGATCGCCTCTCCCCAAGTGTCGACAGAAAGGTCGAATGCGTGAGTTGCCGACTCGACAGGGTCGGGGCGACCGGTTCGAAGCGGAACACGAGCGGTGAGGGCGAGCGGCAGGATTTGCTGTCTGTTTCCCTGTCGGCACCGACGGGAGTCGGAACAAGTCGGATACTCCGCTGTAACCCCCTGGACACAGCGACCCCGGCACTGCTTGAATCCAAGTGTCGACACTTTGCGGGGGCAGTGGTGGTCGACACCGGCCCAGAGGGGGTATCCATGAACCTTCCACGACGAAAACTGGTCGTCCAGGACCTCAGGCTCGGTCACTGGTCGCGCAGGTCCGGCACGTTCTCGCTGGCGTGCGACGGGCTCGACTTCGAGGTGGCCGAGAACGAGTTCGTGGCCATCGTCGGCCCCAGCGGCTGCGGCAAGACAACATTCCTGACCGCCCTGGCCGGGCTCACCCCGGTGACCTCGGGGCGGCTGGAGCTCAACGGCGAGCAGATCCAGGGGCCCGCGCCGGACCGTTCGCTCGTGTTCCAGCACGCCTCGCTCTTCCCCTGGCGCAATGTGGTCGCCAACATCGAGTTCGGTCTGAAGGCCCAGAAGCGCCTCGACAGCCGCGGCAAGGCACGCGTGGGCGAACTGGTCGAGCTGGTGGGACTCGCGGGCAAGGAGGACAAGTACCCGCGCGAGCTGTCCGGCGGCATGAGTCAACGAGTCAACCTCGCCCGCGCGTTGGCCACCGATCCCGACCTGCTGCTGCTCGACGAGCCGTTCTCCGCGCTGGACGCGCAGACCCGCGAGCTGATGCAGGACGAGCTGACCCGCATCTGGCAGGCGGACGGCGCCGGGAAGGGCAAGACCGCGATCTTCGTGACGCACGACGTCCCCGAAGCCGTGTTCCTGGCCGACCGCGTCGTCGTCTTCTCCAGCGGGCCCGCCCACCTGGTCGAGGTCGTCGACGTCGATCTGCCGCGCCCCCGGCGCTCCGACATCAAGCGGACACCCGAATTCCAGGCAATCCACGACTACATCCTCGGCCTGGTGATGAGCCAGACCCAGACCGGTCGAAGGGCGAGTGACCATGACAGCAACGCAACTGTCGTCGGATAACGTCCGTACCCCGGACGCACCGGCCCGAGCCGCACGGCGCACCTTGGGAAGTCGTCATCTCAATCTGATCCTCGGTGTCGTCGGACTGGCCGTGGTCCTCGCAGCCTGGCAGATCTGTGCCGCAACCGGAGCCGTCGACGAGAACTTCAGCAGCTCACCCGTCGGCGCCTTCACGGCGCTGATCGACTCGATCCGCACCGGCAGCGTCTGGGACCCACTGGGCGCCACACTGTCGATCGTGGCCTGGGGCATGCTCATCTCGATCGTCGTGGGCATTCCGGCAGGGCTGCTGATCGGACGGAACAAGGTGCTCTACGGGCTCACCGACCCGCTGATCAGCATCATGTATTCCGTTCCCTACGTCGTCTTCCTGCCGATGCTCATCTTCTGGTTCGGCATCGACATGAACGCACGCACCGTCATCGTCGTCTGGAGCGCGCTGTTCCCGCTGCTCATCAACGTCATAGCGGGTGCCCGCAACCTCGAGACCAGCCACATGCAGGTGGCCAAGGTCTTCTGCGCCTCCCGCATGACCACCCTGCGCTCGGTCGCGTTCCCCGCAACTCTCCCGTACATCCTCGCCGGCATACGGCAGGCGGTCGGCCGTGCCCTCATCGGGGCCATCGTCGCCGAGCTCTTCATGGGGTCCGCCGGCCTCGGCTATCAAGTGCAGCTGCAGACCTCGAACTTCGAGATGGACGACGCCATGGCGTCGATCGCCGTGATCGCCGTGGTGGCCATCGTCCTCACCCGCGGCGTCGGCTACCTCGAACGCCGCTTCACCTTCTGGTCGGGCACGGACTGAGGAGACGAAACCGCCCATGCGCATCGCCACACCGCTGTCAGCGGCGCTGGGAGCCACACTGTTCCTGACCGCGGCGGGCTGCGCCGTGACACCGACGGCATCCGTGCAGCAACCCAGCATGAAGATGACGATCGGCTACACGGCGATCGGCGCCGCCTACTCGGACCTCTACATCTGCCAGGACCAGGGCGTCTTCAAGAAGAACGGCCTCGACGTCAAGCTCACCCTGCTCAACAGCTCCTCACAGCTCGTTGCCGCACTGGTGAGCAACAGCGTCCAGGTCGGCGTCGGGGCCACCACGTCGACGGCAGCGGGGGCCATGAACCTCAAGGGCGTCGACCTGCGCTACATCGCGCTCCCCATCAATCACTACTACCTGGAGATGTGGGGCAAGAAGTCGGTCCGGCCCGGCGACGGCATCAAGGGCCTCAAGGTCGGACTGAGTTCCCCCGGGTCGCTCGGTGACGCCGCTGTCGACTCCCTCATCGAGCACAACGGCTGGAAGCGGGGGGACGTCCACAAGGTCTTCCTCAAGAGCACCCCCGCAGAGGTCTCGGCCCTGGAGAACGGCGCCGTCGACGCCATCGTCACCCAGCCGCCCACGGGCACGAAGACCCGTGAGAAGGGCTTCAAGAAGATCATGGACTTCACACAACTGCCCGCCGCCGCCAACGCCTACACGGTCAGGTCCGACTACCTCGACGTCAACACGAAGGCGGTGACCGCCTTCGTGAAGTCGGAGGCCGAATGCCTCGCTCTGCTGCACAACGACAAGGCCGCGGCGATCAAGAGCATCATGAAGCACAGCGGTGTGAGCAGCAGGCCGCTCGCCGAGTACTCGTACGACTTCTTCAACCCGCTCTGGGCGAAGACACCCCGGGTCGACCCCGCTCTGGTCCACGACGCCTTCGCCGCGACCGTGGCCAAGGGCATCGGGACCATGCCGAAGAACACCGCAGTGTTCATCGACAACTCCTACGTGGACGAGCTGCAGCAGTCCGGCTTCATCACCTCGCTCTACCGATGAGGCCCCGCGCGCCGTCCGCCCGCCCGGCCGGCGCCCCGAGAAACGACAAGGAGGCGAGTGACGTGACGTCACTCGAGGACATCAACGATCTGCGTGGCTGGCTGGAACTCGCCGACAAGCTCGGCGAAGTCAGAACCATCTCCGGCGCCCACTGGGACAAGGAGATCGGCGCGGCGTCCGAGGCGAACTACAAACGGCCCTCGCCACCGGCGCTGCTCTTCGACGACATCGTGGACTACCGGTCCGGCCAGCGTGTTCTCACCGCCTCCATGGGCAATGCACGCCGCCTGGGGATGACCCTCAGGCTCGGCACCGACCTCGACGACCGCGCCCTGGTCGAAGCCCTGCGCACCAAGCCGGGGCAGTGGGTGGCGAACGCCTCCCGCTACCCCGCGCGCGATGTGGCGACCGGGCCGGTCTGCGAGAACGTTCTGAGGGACGGCTCAGTCAACCTGCTGGGCTTCCCCGTACCCCAATGGCACGAGGGCGACGGCGGCCGCTACATCGGCACCGGCTGCGCCGTCTTCACCACCGACCCCGACACCGGCACTCTCAACGCCGGCGCCTACCGGATGCAGGTACAGAACGACGGCCGCGCCGCCAGCATCAACATCGAAGCAGGCAAGCACGGCGCCGCCCACGTACGCGCCTGGTTCGCCCGCGAAGGACGGGCCCCGGTCACCGCCTCCCTCGGCCACGACCCGTTGCTGCTCGTCGTCGCCGGTACCGAAGTACCCGGCGGGATCTCGGAGTTGGAGTATGCGGGCGCGGTCCTCGGTCGCTCCGTGGACGTCATCCGGGGAGAGGTCACGGCACTGCCGATCCCGGCCACCGCCGAACTCGCCGTCGAGGGCTGGCTCTACCCGGACCGGCGCGAGCAGGAGGGACCCTTCGGGGAGTGGACCGGCTACTACAGCGGCGGCACCGAGCCCGTGCTCACCCTCGACGTGCAGCGCGTCTACCACCGCGACGACCCGATCCAGCTGGGCGCCCCGCCCGGCAAACCCCCGCACGACTATTCGTACATGCGCAGCGTGATGAAGTCCGCGATGATCCAGGACGCGCTCGTGCGCACGGGTCTGCCCGGCGTCGAAGGGGTCTGGGCCCATGAGGCAGGTGGCGGACGCCAACTGCTCGCGGTGGCCGTCCGCCAGCAGTACGCCGGACACGCCCGCCAGGCCGGATACCTGACGGCCCAGCTGCCGGCCGCCGCGTACATGAACAAGTTCGTGGTCGTGGTGGACGCCGACGTCGACCCACGTAGCCTCAACGACGTGGTGTGGGCGATGTGCACGCGCACCGACCCGGCCGAGGACATCGAGACGATGCGCCAGACGTGGGGGAGTCGGGTCGACCCGCTGCGCGAGCAGGGGGCCCCGCCCTTCAACACTCGCGCCGTGATCGACGCCTGCCGGCCCTGGACGCGGCAGGAGACGTTCCCGAAGGTCGCCGAGGCGAGCAGGGACCTGCTGGAGCGGGTCACGCGGAAGTGGCCCGACGTCCTGGGCGGCACATGGTGACGTCGGATGCGGCAGCCCCCACGGCGAGCGGACACCGTCTGCCGTCCGCCGCCCCCATCCCCGTCGGGGAGGCAGCGCGTCAGCTCGAGCTCAACCGGAGCTTCGGTCGCGGATCTCCGGTACCCAGCATCGCCGACGAGATCGCGCTCGCTGTGGCGGCCGAGATCATCGAAGGACGCCTCTCACCGGGCGACGACCTCAACTCGGTGGAACTCGCCCGCTCGTTCAACAGCAGCAGGACCCCCGTGCGCGAGGCGCTGCTGGTGCTGGAGCGGCAGGGTTTCGTCGAGATCACCGCCCGACGCAGGCCGCGCGTCGCCCGCCTGCTGCTGCGCGAGGTCAGAGAGCTCTACAACCTGCGGGCCGAGCTCTACGCCCTGGTCAGCCGGGCCGTCGTACGCCAGGCGACGGAGGCCGACCTGGAGACGTTACGAGGCCACCAGCGCGCCCTGGAGGCCGCGGCCGTGGACGGCGACGTGGACCGCTACTTCTGGATCAACGTTCAGTTCCGCAACACCGAGGCGGGCATCGCCCGCGACGCGACCCTGCGTCGGGTGCTCGACTCACTGGGGCTGCGGGCGCTGCAACTGCGCCATCTCAGCCTCTCCCAGCCCGGCCGGCTCGGACCGTCCGTACGCGACCACGCGCGCCTGCTTCAGGCGTACGAGGACCGGGACGCCGAACTCGCCTCCGCCCTCACCCAGTCACTGGTGCGAGCCGGATACGCGGCGATCGAGCGCTCGGGATGGACCGGCGAAGAACCATGACCGACGTACTCACCCCCAACGCCACCTCCGCAGACGAATCCGAGGCAAAGAAGGCCATGGCAGTACCCCTGCGATTCCGGCTCAACGACGAGGACATGGAGATCCATGTCCAGGACCCGACCGCGCCCCTGCTCGACGTCCTGCGCGAGGATCTGGGCCTGACCGGCACCAAGTCGGGCTGCGCGATCGGTTACTGCGGAGCCTGCACCGTCATCGTCGACGGCGAGGCGGTGCCCTCCTGTCTGCAGATGATCGGCCTGGTGGAAGGCCGCGACGTGCGCACCATCGAGGGCCTCGGTGGAGCGGGCGGGCTCGACCCGGTACAGAGCGCGTTCGTCAAGTGCTCCGGGCTCCAGTGCGGCTTCTGCACCCCTGGCCATGTGATGGCGCTGCGCGCCCTGCTCGATGAGGACCCGGACGCGGGGGAGGAGCGCATCCGCGCGACGGTCGACGGCAACTACTGCCGCTGTACCGGCTATGTGAAGATCCTCGACTCCGCGCGCGAGACGGTGGCGTTGCAGAAGGCGGCCCGAGCCGAGGGCGAGGAGGTGCACTGATGTCCGCCGTCGAAATCCCCGTCACCGGAGCCGACCTCGAGGGCACGGCGCTGCCGCCCGTCATCGGCCGCCCCGTCGAACGCATCGACGCCGTAGAGAAGGTGACCGGGCGTGCGGTGTACGCCGGGGACAACTGGCTGCCGCGCATGCTGCACGGCGCTGTCGTCCGCTCCCCGTACCCGTCCGCCCGCATCCTGTCGATCGACACCACGCGAGCGGAGCGGCTGCCCGGGGTGCACGCCGTCATCACCGGCTCGGACACGGCCGGCGTGAAGTGGGGCGCCTTCCGGCCCGACCTGTACCCCCTCGCCATCGACCGCGTCCGGTACGTCGGCGACGAGGTCGCCGCCGTCGCCGCCCGCGATCCGGAGACCGCGCGCCGGGCCGCCGATCTGATCCGCGTCGAATACGACGTCCTGCCCGCCGTTCTCAGCCTGGACGAGGCGCTCGCCGAGGGCGCCCCCCTCGTGCACGACGACGCGCCCGGCAACGTGGCCCACGAGTTCGGCTTCGACCGGGGCGGCGTCCAGGCCTGGTTCGAGCGCAGCGACGTCGTCGTCGAGGGCACGTGGCAGAGCACCCGCCAGTGGCACGGTTCCCTCGAGACCATCGGCTGCACCGCCGACTGGTCCCAGGACCGGGTCAGCCTCTGGGTCAACACCCAGACCCCGTTCCTCGCCCGCCAGCGCTACGCCACCGCCCTCGGCCTGCCGCTGCGGGCCGTGCGGGTCGTGCAGACCGAGATCGGCGGCGGCTTCGGCGGCAAGTCCGGCGACGACAACACATCCGTCATCTGCGCACTCCTCGCCCGCAGGGCCGGACGCCCGGTGCAACTCGTGAACACCCGCGAGGAGGAGTTCCTCGCCAGCCGCCCGCGCATCCCCATGCGCTACACCGTCCGGCTGGGCTTCACCAAGGACGGCCTGGTCACCGCGAAGGACATCGAGGTGGTCGCCGACAACGGCGCCTACACCGGCAAGGCACAGGCCGTCCTCGGCGCCGCCACCGTACGGCACGACGCACTGTTCAAGTACCAGGCTGTACGCGCTCATTCACGACTCGTCTACACCAATCTGGAACCCACCGGCGCCTTCCGCGGCTTCGGAAACCCGTCCGCGGACTGGGCGGTCGGCCAGGCCTGGGACCTCGCCGCACAGAAACTGGGCATCGAGATACCGGACCTGTTCCTGCTCAACGCCGTCGAATCCGGCAGTGTCTCCCCGCACAACCACAGGATCGGCAGCTGTGAGCTGAAGCAGTGCATCAGCAAGGCCGCCAAGGCCATCGACTGGGAGGCCAAGCGGGCGGCGCGCACACCCAACCGGGGCCTGGCGATGGGCGTCAGCGTGCACGTCTCCGGCCGGCGCAGCTTCGGTGACTACGATGGCAGTTCCGCCATCGTGCGGCTCACCGAGGACGGACGAGCCACCGTCATCGTCGGCGAGGGCGAGATAGGCACCGGTGCCCGTACGACGCTCGCCCAAATCGCCGCCGCCGAACTCGGTCTCCCCGTCGCCGACGTCTCCGTGACCCGCCCGGACACCGATCTGGCCACCCACGCGCTCGGCGCTCTGGCGAGCCGGGTCACGTATGTCGCGGGCAACGCTGTCAAGCGGGCGGCCGAGCAGGCATGCCAAGGGCTTCTGGAAGCCGCCGCCCGTCAGCTGGAGCGGCCCGCCGCCCAGCTGTGGGTCGAGGACGGCCGCGTGCACGCCTCGGCCGGACCCGACGGAGCGGACCCGGTCAGTGCGTCGGTCGGCCGGGTCGTACGCGCCGAGCTCTACCGGCCGAACGGCCAGCCGATCGTGGGCATCGGCTCGTTCGACAACCCGTCGGAGTTCCCCGACGAGAACCGCTACGGCAACGAGTCGGGCGCCTACAACTTCGTCGCGGAAGCCGCAGAGGTCGAGGTCGACCCGGACACCGGCACGGTGCGCGTCCTGGAGATGGCCGCCGTCGTGGACTGCGGGACGGTCCTGAACCCTCCGCTGGCCGAGGGCCAGGTGGAGGGTGCGATCGCCCAGGGCCGCGGCATGGCCGTCACGGAGCGCTTCGACTGGCAGGACGGGGCCCCCTCCCGCCCCAACTTCTCCGACTACAAGCTCCCCACCGCCGCCATCATGCCGAAACTGCACATCGAGTTCGCCGACTCCTACGAGCCGACCGGCCCCTACGGCGCAAAGGGCGTCGGCGAGATCGCCCTGGACCCGGTGCCGTCGATCATCGCGAGTGCCGTCGCCGACGCGGTCGGCGTACGCGTCCACGAACTGCCCATCACCGCCGAGAAGATCTACTGGGGCATGCAGCACGGCGAGTCGGCACCCGTCGTACCGATCCCGTCCGCGGACGCCGCGGACGGCGCCGCTCAGGAAGGCGACCCGCGATGACCCTGCTCGACTCAGGACCGCTGCCGGCCGAAGCCCCTTCGACACCCGTGGCCCTGCTGACACCCCGCACCCTCGACGAGGCGGTGCGGCTGATCGCCGCCGAGGGCGCCGTGGTCCTCGGCGGCGGCGTCGGACACACGCTGCGACGCCACGACCGCTCGGCCCCGACGGCCTCCCCCCTGGTGTCGTTGGCGGCCCTGCCCGGTTTCGCCGACATCATCGAACACCCGGATCACCTCCTCTTGGGGGCCGGTGTGCGACTGAGCGCGCTGGCGGCCGACGAACGGGTCTCCCGCGCCTGGCCCGTCCTGACCGAGGCAGCGGCCTCCGTCGCCACCGGCCGGATCCGCAGATTGGTCACTCTCGGCGGCAACCTGGCCGCCCGGGACGACAGCCACGACCCGCCCGTGGCCCTCACCGCCGTCGGCGCGACCCTCGCGGTCCGCAGCGTCACCACAAGGAAGACCCTCACGGTCCCGGAACTGCCGCGGCTGCGCCCTGACGAGTTGATCGAACACATCCGGCTCCCCCTGCCCGCCTCACGCACGGGCTCCGCCTACGAGAAGTTCCTCGTGCGCGGCGTGTGGGAGTACGCCTGCGTCAACGTCGCCGCAGTTGTCACGCTCGCCGAGGACGGCACCGCACGGCACCTGGCCCTCGCGGTCGGCTCGGTGACGGGCGGGCCCGTGGCCATTGATCTGACCGGGCTGAACGGCGCCCGGGCCGACCGGGCCCTGATCGAGGAAGCAGGCAGACGCGCGGCGGATTCCACCACGCCGTACAGCGATGTCAGGGGCTCAGCCGCCTACAAGACCCGCATGATCGCGGAGTTTTCACGGCGCGCCCTGACCACCGCGATCCGCAGGGCCGAGTCCGTGCCCGACCCGTCCAACGCAGGAGGAGACCGATGACGGTGATCACTGGGGAGGCCCGCACCCGGGACGGCCTCACCCTGTCGTACACGCGGCATCCGGCGCCGCCCGGCGCCCCGCGCATCGCGTTCGTGCACAGCCTCGCTCTCGACCGTTCGCTCTGGTTCCGGGTGACTGCGGCGCTCGCGGGCCGCGCCGAGATGCTGACGTACGACTGCCGCGGACATGGCCGCTCGGGCCGGCCCAGTGGCCCGTACACCACGGACCAGTTCGCCGACGACCTCGCCGACCTGCTCGACCATCTGGGGTGGACGGAAACCGTTGTCGCGGGCTGCTCCATGGGCGGCTGCGTGGCACAGTCCTTCGCGGCCCGGCACGCCGCGCGGACCCGCGCGGCGCTGTTCGTCGACACCACCGCCTGGTACGGGCCCACCGCCCCGCAGGACTGGTCCGCACGGGCGGCCGCCGCGCGCACCAAGGGGCTCACGTCACTGATCCCCTTCCAGCTGACGCGCTGGTTCGGCGACGCCTTCCGCGCTGCCGAACCCGAACTGATGGACCGGCTCACCAAGGTGTTCACCGCGAACGACATCGACTGCTACGAGGCCACCTGCACCATGCTCGGCAGCACCGACCTGCGCGACGCGGCAGCAGCGATCCCACATCCCGCGGCCGTCCTGGTCGGTGAGGACGACCGGGCGACCCCGCCGGACATGGCAAGGGCTCTGGCGCGGCTCATCGGGGACGGCCCCGCCACCGTCGTGCCCGGCACACGCCACCTGACACCCCTGGAGAGCCCCGGCATCGTGGCCGATGCGCTGACGGCGCTGATCGACCGCACGGCGACCGGTGACACGCTGGCAGGGCGCGCATGACATCGTCGTCGACACGCACGCCCACCACGTCGGCACACACGCCATCGAGCGGATCCGGGACGAGGGCGCCCGGCACCAGGTCCGACTCGTCACCCAGAACGCGGGGGGCAAGCCCATGACTCGCGTCGAGGTCGCGGGCCGGGCCAGCGGACTGCCGCTGCTTCCCCAACTCAGCGATGTCCCTTCCCGGTTGGCGTGGATGGACGCGGCCGGGATCGATGTTCAGCTCGTCTCCCCATGGATGGACCTCGCCGGATACGAACTCGACGCCGAGGACGGGCTCTGGCTGGCCCGCGTTCAGAACGACTCCGCGGCCGAACTGCGTTCCACCCACGACCGGTTCCTCACAGCGGCGGCCGTACCGCTCCAGCACCCCGGGTACGCGGCCGCCGAGCTACGGCGCGCAGTCACCGAACTGGGCCACTCCGCCGTGCAGATCGGCGCCAGGATCAACGAACGCGGGCTGGACGACCCGCTGTTGGAGCCGTTCTGGGACACCGCTGAGGAACTCGGCGTACCCGTGATCGTGCACCCCGCCGAGCTCGACGTGCCCGATCGGCACCGGCGCCTTTTCCTGCACATCCTGGTCGGCAACCCGGCCGAGACGACCTTCGCGGCGGCGGCGTTGATGCTCGGCGGCGTCCTGGAACGACGCCCCGGGTTGCGGGTGCTGCTGGTGCACGGCGGCGGGTTCGTCCCGTACCAGATCGGCCGACTCCAGCGTGGCTTCACCGCGGTACCCCCGCAGGTCCGGGCGAAGGGCGACCGCAGTCCGCGCGAACTGCTCGGGCAGCTCTTCTTCGACACGGTGCTGCACGACGAGGACGCGCTGCGCCATCTCATGGACTTCGCGGGAACCGAGCGCGTACTGCTCGGCAGCGACTATCCCTTCCCGATGCGGCTGGAGCGGCCGATCGAGGCACTGGATGCGGCGAAACCCGACGGCGATGGACGCGCGAGCGTCCTCGGGGCGGCGACCTTCCTCGTCTCCCGCAGCGTCAGCCCAGAAACCCCGTCCATCCCGACCGCTCCACCGCCGCGAGGCCCCGGCGCACGATGGACCGAGTGAGGGCCGCGGCCAGCTCGGCCTCCCGGTCGGTGTACGCCTGCATCAGCCGACGGTGGTCGGCCACGGAGGTGTCCAGCCGGCCGGGCAGCGACAGACTCAGGTGCCGTAGTTGCAGGGTCCGGATGCCGACGGAGTCGAGCACGCTCCGTACGATCTCGTTCGCCGCGAGCCGGGCCTCGGTGTTGCGGAACTCGACGTTGAGCCAAAAGTACCGGTCCAGATCCTCGGCGGCGGCCGCCTCCTCCAAACTGGCCTGCACTGCTGCGAGTTCATCGAGCTGGGCGTCGGTGCAGCGTCCGACGATGCGCCGGCTCACCAGGCCGTACAGCTCGCCGCGCAGCTCGTATATGTCGCGCACCTCATCGATGCCGAGCTGCCGTACCCGGGGCCGCTTGCGGGCGACGATCTCGACGAGGCCCTCCCGCTCCAGCGTGGCGAGGGTCTCGCGCACCGGAGTACGGCTGCTGTGGAACCGGCGCGCGAGCTCGACCGAGTTGAGGTCGTCACCTGGCTTGAGCCGGCCCTCGATGATGGCGGCGCCGACCGAGACGAGGATCTCGTCGCCGACGCTTTCGAGATCCTGCGAGCGGCCGAGCACACGCAGGATCTCCCGTTCACCGGCCGTCAGCTCGCCGTGTTCACGTGCCGACCACGCTGCCGATCCGTTCACCGCCACTCCTGAGCACCGCCTCGCTGCCGTTTCATGAAAGGCCCTGTCATGCCTCACCAGCCAACCACACCCAGGACACCATGGGTCCTCGGCATCACCGGGGCCAGCGGCACGGCGTACGCGGCGGCCGTCATCCGGGGACTGCTCGACGCGGGCGAGCCGGTCGACCTGGTCGTCAGCAGAGCGGCCCGGCTCACTTTGCTCGACGAGACCGGACTGACCTTCCGCGAGGCGCAGTGGCGCACCGACGTCAAGGCCTTCATCGGCCGAGACGTGGGCGACATGGTGGTGTGGAAGGAGAACGACTTCACCGCGGGTCCGGCCAGCGGTAGCTACCCGACGCGGGGCATGGTGGTGGTGCCCGCGACCACGGCTGTTGTCGCCGGCATCGCCACGGGTACAAGCAAGGATCTCGTCCAGCGCGCGGCCGACGTCACCCTCAAGGAGCGCAGGAGACTGGTTCTGGTGCCGCGTGAGGCGCCACTGCGTCGCGTGACCCTCCAACAGATGGCCGACCTGTCCGGCGAGGGCGCCGTGGTCCTGCCGGCCTCGCCCGGTTTCTACGCGGGCTCCAGCGACGTTCAGCAGCTCATCGACTTCGTTGCGGGAAAGGTCCTGGATGTCATCGGAGTCCCGCACACCCTCTATACACGCTGGCAGGGCCGGCTGGGCGCGGCTCGCGACGAGGAGGCGGCCGGTGCGTGAGATGGTGCCGCAGCTGCGTGAACTGACGCAGGAGAGAGCGCCGTTCGCCCTCGCCACGGTCGTCGCAGTGCAGGGCAGTGCGCCCCGGCAGCCCGGAGCGGCGATGGCCGTGACGGCCGATGGCCGAGTGAGCGGCAGCATTTCCGGCGGATGTGTGGAGGGCTGACGACTGCTCCGTAATTCATCGGTAAATGTCAGCCCTTCTCAGCATGTATCATGATCTCGTGAAGCTTTCCGAGTGGGCGGCGCGCAAT
>NZ_JBVHHL010000042.1:0-66332 GCF_055561075.1 Streptomyces sp. NPDC022910 | reverse complement strand
ACAGGCGTGGATCAACGACCCAGCAAAGCGGAGGGAACCCGCGCGACAGATCTCATAGCATTACAAGCGTCTCAATTGACTTGACATCCACCGCCTCGATCGTCTGGGCGACGCCCTGGCCGAGATGCAGGGTCACTGCGTGGAAGGCATCACAACGAAAGCGACGGTCTGCTGCGCTGGGTGAAGGAAAAGGGGCAGCGGTTCAATTGTCCAGGGAGGCAACAAAGGGAGCCAGTTTCGCCGGATTCAACACCCACATGAGGCGTTCGATGCCTCGCGCCGACACATCGACGGACACAAGAGCCACCGCGTTTCCCTGAGCCGTGACAAGGGCGGCCGGCCTGCCGTTGGCCTCGACCCAGCGAATCTCCGTCCGGGGCCAGAAACGCGGGGCGAAGGCGACAATGTACTTGGCGACGTGCGGACGCCCGACAACCGGAATCTTGCTCGCCCCGCGCATCCCTCCGCCGTCGGCGTAACTGACCACGTCCGCCGTGAGAAGCTCCTCGAGCGCCGACAGAGCGCCGGTCTGTGCCGCGGTGAGGAATACCTCCAGCAGGCGCCGGTGAGCGGTGGAGCCGACAGGCTCCTTGCGTTCCGCTGACAGATGCTTGCGGGCGCGGCTCACCAACTGGCGCGTATTGGCCTCGCTCGTCTCCAGGATGTCCGCGATCTGCTTGTACGGGTAGTCGAACGCCTCCCTCAGAACATAGGCGGCCCGTTCCAGAGGGTTCAGCCTCTCCATGAGGTGGAGAACCGCCATGTCAAGTGCCTCAGCCCGTTCCGCACCCAACTGCGGATCCACACTTGTGTCGACTGGCTCCGGAAGCCACGGCCCGATGTACGACTCACGCCGCATCCTGGCGGACTGGGCGAAGTTGATCGCCAGACGAGCGGTGATCGTGGACAGAAACGCCGCCGGCTCATTGATGTCGGCGCGGTCGGCGTTCTGCCACCGCAGCCACGCCTCCTGGACGATGTCCTCGGCTTCCGCCGAACTGCCCAGGATGCGGTACGCGATGCCGAAGAGCCGGGGACGCGCCGCCATGAAATCCCTTGTTGCCTGTTCAATAGAGACTGCATCATCACCGGCGCACATGGACGTCCTCCAGCCCTGCATCCTGATGTTACAAGCCGTCGTAGCAGCACGCGCGCCGTCCGGCACGGGGCGTCTTCTCTCTGTTGTCACGGACCGGCTATGGCACCACCTGAATGGTGGGTGTGGTACCGAGTCAATGCGTTATACGGCTGCAACTTTGATCACTGCCTCGACGTCGATGGCCGAAGCCCGGCGCCTGTGGGGCAGAAGTCCAGGACCACGTGGACGCGCAACTGCTGTACGCGATCCGGCAGCGCTCGGACAGTCCGGAGGCCTTCTACTCGTGTTCGGACGTCACGTTCGGCGGCTCCGACGGCGGCGGCGCGACGGGTACGACGAGCGGTTCGGTCCCGGCGCCGTCCGCCTCCGCGCCCTCCGAGCGGCAG
Source organism: Streptomyces sp. NPDC022910 (assembly GCF_055561075.1). Classification (NCBI taxonomy): domain Bacteria; kingdom Bacillati; phylum Actinomycetota; class Actinomycetes; order Kitasatosporales; family Streptomycetaceae; genus Streptomyces; species Streptomyces sp. NPDC022910. The sequence goes on along the minus strand of NZ_JBVHHL010000042.1, from coordinate 64,847 downwards.
ATCGAGGCGGGTGCGAGCAAGTCGACGGTGGTGCACCGCGGTCACGGCGGCTCCACCACCGGTACGTCGGCCGAGCCGACCGCGGTCACGAGCACGCCCGCCGAGGACGGCTCCGCGAAGGCCGCTCCGGCGAACCGCCCGAACGCCGCAGGTGCCGCGCAGAACCTCGCCGAGACCGGGGGCGGCGACTCCACTGCGTACCTGGCGATCGGCGGCGCGGGCGCACTGGCGCTCGGGGCCGCGGCCCTGTTCGCGTCGGTCCGCCACCGCGCGACCGGGGGCGGCCGGCGCGCACGATGAGAACTCCGGGGCCTGTCCGGCGGCTCAGGTCGGACAGGCCCCGGCGACGGCCGCAGCGGCTGGGGACGGCTGCGGCCGTCTCGCGGTGGGCGGACGGGGGGTCAGCTGAACGCGGACGCGCAGGTGGTCGCGGTGGCGTGCGCCGGATCGAGGGCGTTGGCCACCTCGTGGAAGGCGATCCGGTCGGTCAGCCCGATCAGTACGTGCTCGGAGAGGTCGAGCGGGCACAGGTCCTGCAACAGGACGTTGTGGACGTCGGGTCCGCTCAGGAACTGCGAGCTGTACGGCGTGACCACCTCGTCGTACTTGGTGGCGATGACCGTGTAGTGGACGCCGGCGACGGTGTCGCCGCCTGCGTTGAGCTTGGCCAGGAAGGCCGAGCCGGCCACCTGGTCGGCGAGCCCGGGTGTGGCGGTGGAGAGCAGGTCCTCTGCCCCGGGGAAATACGGCAGCAGGTTGGTGAGCCCGCTCAGGGTGGTGCCGTGGTTGTCGGGTGCGATGCCGACGAGGGCGTTCACCTTGGCGGCGCCGCCGAGGAACTTGAGGTAGTAGCGGGGCATCATGCCGCCCTGTGAGTGGCCGACGATGTCGGTCTTGGCGGCGCCGGTCGCGGCGAGCACCTTGTCGACGAAGGTCTGGAGCTGCTCGGCGGAGGTGGCGATGGGGCCGAGTCCGTAGAAGAGCGGGACGCCCGGCAGCCGGCCGTAATCGAGGGAGAAGACGCAGTAGCCGCGGTGCTCCAGATAGGGGGCGAGGGCCAGCCAGTTGTCGACGGAGTTGGCGAAGGTTCCGTGGACGAGGACGACGGGGCGGGGATGGGCGGCGGACGGCTTGCAGGAGTAGTCGTTCCATCCGCTGCTCGACGCGGCGGCCTCGGCGGTGGCGGCGGGGACGACGGCGACCGCGGTGGTCAGCAGGAGCGCTGCAAGCGGTCTGAGCAGGCGTTTCCAGGGCAGCATCGGGTGATCTCCTTGCGGCTCAAGGGAGGTGTGACGGCTCTACGCCCCTGTGATCCGGATCACGAGGATGCTGTTCTCTCGTCAAGTTACGAACGAGTAGCACAACTGTGAAGTTACGCGTCAGTAAAAACTTTCAGCGGCAGCCGCGCTCGGCTGCGATTCCTGGTAGTGGCCTGAGCGTATGTGACGACCCATCACCATGCCGGTTTGATCGGCCCATAAGGCGCGATACGCAGCAACTGCCGCTGCAGGGAGTGAATTTCGGCCTCGCCGAGCAGCTTCACCCACGGCCGTACGGCCTCCGCCGCGGCCTCTTCCGCGGCCCGGGTGCAGGCCCACCCGCGCTCGGTCAGCACGACCAGCCGGGCGCGCGCGTCGCCGGGATGCGGCCGCCGCTCGGCGTACCCCTTGCGCACGATCTCCTCGACGAGCTGGCTCGCGGCCTGCTTGGTCACCCCCAGGTGGGTGGCCAGCTCCGTGACGGTCGCGCCGTCCGGGGCGAGCCGGGCGAACGCGAAACCGTGCGCGGGCCGCAGCCCTTCGAAGCCGCGAGCGACGACACCGTCATGGATGCGCTGCGTCAGTTCACCCGCGACGGCGAGAAGGGCGGCGGACAGGGCCATGGCCTCGGAGTTCTGCACGCAGGCATTGAAACACCCTTGACCCTGTGGTCAAGCTGCTTGACCATAGGAGAAGTAGTCAAGCTACTTGACCATCTATCCGGAGGCAGCCATGCCCGTCGTCCGCTCGTCCCAGGCCGTCACTCATGAGATGCACGGTGCCCGTTTCGTCTCGCACGCCACTCCCCTGACCGGCAGCAAGGAGCTGTGCGCCTGGCGCGGCGAGATCCCCGCCGGCACTCGCGCCCCGCTCCACACAGTCAGCCGGGAGGAGATATTCCACCTGCTCAGCGGCGAACTGCTCATCACGCTCGACGGTCGCACCGAGCGGATCTCCGCGGGTGACACGGTGATCATCAATCCCGGCGCGACCCTCGGTGTGGAGAACCCGACGGGCGAGGTCGCCGTCTCCTGGGTCACCACCTCCATCGGCCTGGAGGCGGAGCTCGCCGACGGCACGCGGATCGCTCCCCCATGGGCCCGCTGACCCGCGAAAAGATGAGCTACGCGCCAACGCCCCCGGCATCACCGCCCGCGGCCCGAACCTCGCTCGCGCGCGGTCCGCGACCTCCTCGATCCGGCGGACCTTCTCGTCCACGGGGTCGAAGGCGAGCTGATGGGCCGCGTGCCCGGCGTCGCTCAGCCCCTCGGCGCGCACGGCGAGCGCGCGCACCCGGGCGCGCTGCAGCCCCAGCGCCTCGTACATGCCGTAGGCCTCGGCCGTGAGCGCCGCCGAATGCGCGGTGGGCTCGGTGAGGGTGCGGCTGCGGGTCGTCGAGGAGCGGTCGGCATAGCGCACGGTGAGGGTGAGTGTGCGGCACACCCGCTCCACGTTGCGCAGCCGGGTGCCCAGTTCCTCGGTGGCCGACAGCAGTGCGCGCCGGTGCCGGTCCGGGTCCAGTTCGTCGCGCTGAAAGGACCGTTCGGTGGCAAGCGAACGCGAGACGGCGTTCGGCACGACCCGGCCGCGGTCGATGCCGTTCGCCTTCTCGTGCAGTTCGCGGCCCGCTCGGGCGCCGACGAGCCGCTGCACGGTCGACAGGGGCGCAGCGGCGACCTTGCCGACGGTGTCGAGCCCGTACTCGCACAGGGTGCGGGCGGTGACACCGCCCACCCCGGGCAGCGCCCTGACCGGCAGGCCGGCCAGGAACTCCGAGACGGCGTCCGGTCCTTCGGGCACCACGCGGATCACCCCGGGCGCCGCCTCCCGCAGGGCCATGCGGGCCAGCATCGGTCCGGGCCCGGCACCGATCGCGCAGTCGACGCCGTGGTGCGCGAGGGCCCGTACGCGGATCAGCGCGGCCAGTTCGACGGCGTCCCGCCCGAAGTACCGTTCGGCGCCCCGCAGATCGGCCAGCGCCCGGGCGGGCGGCAGCGCCTCGACGACGGGTGTGAACTCCTCGAGGAGTCCGAGCAGTCCCGGCAGGGCCGCCTCGTACATCACCGGCAGCTGGAAACGTACGCAGAGGATGGTCATCCCGCACTCCCCGGACTCTGGTGCCACAACTTCTTTCCACCCGCCGGGCCCTCGCCCGCGGGACGCAGATCGGCCCAGGGGTTCATCTCGTACCCCGTGGCCATGCGGATGCGCCGGCCCTTCGCCGCGTCGCCGTCGCCGTCCGGCTGCTCCGAAGCGGGCTCGGCCAGCCGCTCCGCCACCACCTCGAGGCCGCCCTCGGCGCGCAGTTCGGCGAGTTCGGCAAGGTTCCAGGCGGCGGAGCCCACCACGCTGAGGCTGCGCGGTCCGCGTCGCTGCACCACCCCGCGCACCAGTAGCAGCCAGGAGTGGAAGACGGTGTGGGCGCAGGTGTCGTGGGAGTCATCGAAGAAGGCGAGGTCGACCAGGCCCGTGCCGTCGTCGAGGGTGGTGAAGATGACCCGCTTGCCGGAGCGGACGGGCGGGGTCTGGGTGGCCGCCTTGGCGCCCGCGACCAGCACCGTCTCGCCGTGCCGTGCCGTGCGCAGCCGACGTGCCGAGACCACGCCCAGTTCGTCGAGGAACGCGCGGTGGTCGTCCATCAGGTTGCGCGAGGCGTCCATGGAGAGAACGCCCAGTTCGGCGCTGAGCCGCTCCGCCGCGGAGAGGTCGGGCAGCCCCGCCGGGGCCGTCTTCCGCCCGCCCGCCAGGGGGAGTTGGCCGCCGCCTCCGCCTCGGGCGCCCCGGTGCAGTTCGGTCAGGTGCAGCTGGAGATCACGGCGGTTGGCGCCGAACGGGTCCAGCGCGCCGACCTGGGCGAGCCGCCCGGCGACGGGACGGCTCGGCCGGGCCCGCTCCCAGAAGTCGAGCAGCGAGGCGTACGGCTGCCCGGCCTCGATCCGCTTCGCCTCGGCCTTGCTGATGCCGTGGACGTCGGAGAGGGCCAGCCGGAGCCCCCACCGCGCGGAATCACCTGATTCAGACACCAGTTCGATACGATGAGCAGCCCCCGATTTGTTCACGTCCAGCGGCAGGATCGGTACCCCCCGACGCCGCGCGTCCGCCAGCAGCAGCCGCTTGGGGTACATCCCGGGGTCGTGCGTGAGCAACCCGGCGTAGAAGGCAGCCGGGTGATGGGCCTTCAGCCACGCGGACTGGTACGTCGGCACGGCGAAGGCGACCGCGTGCGCCTTGCAGAAGCCGTAGGAGCCGAAGGCCTCGACGATCTCCCAGGTGCGCCGAATCGTTTCTGCGTCATACCCGTTCGCCGCCGCCTGCTGAGCGAACCAGACCTGGATCCCCCCCTGCGACTCCGCATCGGACAGCCCGCGCCGCACCCGGTCCGCCTCGTCGCGTCCGCAGCCGGTCATGATGTCCAGGATATGGATGATCTGCTCGTGGAAGACGACGACGCCGTACGTCTCCTTCAGCGGCTCCTCCAGGTCCCGGTGCGGATAGCGGACGGGCGCCCGCCCGTGCCGCGCCTCGATGAACGGCCGCACCATGTCGGCCGCGACCGGACCGGGCCTGAACAGCGAGATGTCGACGACGAGGTCGTGGAAGCCGGCCGGCTGCAGCCGCCCGACCAGGTCCCGCTGGCCCGGCGACTCGATCTGGAAACAGCCCAGCGTCTCGGTGGAACGGATGAGGTCGTACGTCGCCGGGTCGCCCGGCGCCAGGGAGTCCAGGTCGAGCCGCTTCCCCGTCGTCCGTTCCACCTCCGCGACCGCGTGCGCCATCGCGGACTGCATCCGCACCCCGAGCACGTCGAGCTTGAGCAAGCCGAGCTCCTCGACGTCGTCCTTGTCGAACTGCGACATGGGGAAGCCCTCGCCGCTGGTCGGCATGACCGGTGTACGGGAGAGGAGAGAGGCGTCGGAGAGCAGGACCCCGCACGGGTGCATGGCGACTCCGCGCGGAAGGGCGTCGAGGGCCTCGACCAGTTCCCAGAAGTTTCCGTACTTCTCCCGCTCCGCCGCCAGGTGCTTGAGTTCGGGCAGTTCGTCGAGGGCCGCACGGGCGTCGCGGGCGCGGATGTGCGGGAAGGACTTGGCGATGCGGTCGATATCGGCCGGGTCCATGGACAGGGCCGCGCCCACGTCGCGGATCGCGTGGCGGACGCGGTAGGTCTCCGGCATCGCGACCGTCGCGACCCGTTCGGTGCCGAAGCGGTCGATGATCGCCCGGTAGACCTCGAGCCGGCGCGCGGACTCCACGTCGATGTCGATGTCGGGCAGGGCCACACGGCGCTTGGACAGGAAGCGCTCCATCAGCAGCCCGTGCTCGACCGGGTCGGCGTGCGCGATGCCGAGGAGGTGGTTGACGAGGGAGCCCGCGCCGGAGCCGCGCGCGGCGACCCGGATGCCCATCCTCCGCACGTCGTCCACCACTTGGGCGACGGTGAGGAAGTAGGACGCGAAGCCGTGGTGGGCGATGATGTCCAGCTCCTCGTGCATCCGCTCCCAGTAGGCGCGCCGGGCGCCGTAGCCGCGCAGCACCATGCCCGCCGCCGCCCGGGAGGCGAGCGCGCGCTGGGCGGTGCGGCGGCCGGCCCCCACGAGGTGCGGCTCGGGGAAGCGGACGGTGCCGATGCCGAGGTCGTCCTCGGGGTCGACCTGGCACTCGGCGGCGGTGTCCCGGGTCTGCTCCAGCAGGCGGTACGCGGTGTCGCGGCGGTAGCCCGCGGCCTCGACGACCCGCTCGGCGACCGCGAGCATGGCCGGTGCGTCCTTGAGCCAGGCCTCCCCCGAGTCCAGCTCCTTGGTGGGATCGATGGGGACGAGGCGGCGGGCGGCGTCCAGCACGTCGGCGACCGGGCCGAGGCCCGGGTCGGCGTACCGCACGGCGTTGCTGAGCACGGGACGGACGCCCTGCTCGGCGGCGAAGCCGAGGGTGCGGGCGGCCAGGCGCAGCGAGCCGGGTCCGGTGCCGGTGCGGCCGTGCCAGACGGCCTCCAGACGCAGGGCGTCACCGTAGACCTCCCGCCAGGACGCGAGGAGCCTCGCCGCGCGGTCCGGCCGCCCCGCGGCCAGGGCGCGGCCCACGTCGGAGGCGGGGCCGAGCAGGACGGTCAGGCCGTCGGCGTGATTGTCGGACCAGGACAGCAGCGGCGTGCCCGATGGGCGTCCCCCCTGCTCGAGCGAAGTCGAGAGCTTGGGGGAAGTATGGGCCGCGGTGACGAGCCGGCACAGATCGGCCCAGCCGCGGGCGCCGTCCCGGGCGAGGAAGATCGCGCGGGGCGTCGACTCGTCGATGAAGGCACCGCCGCGCACGGGCGTACGACGACGCTCCCGCCGCACGGGCTCGGGCTCCCCCACCGCGAGCTCCGCCCCGAACAGGGGCCGGACGCCCGCCGTCGCGCAGGCCTTGGCGAACCGGACCGCACCCGCGACGGTGTCCCGGTCGGTGAGCGCGAGGGCGTCCATGCCCTGCTCGCCGGCGCGCTCGGCCAGCCGCTCCGGGTGCGAGGCGCCGTAGCGCAGGGAGAACCCGGAGACGGTGTGCAGATGCGTGAAACCCGGCACACGCACCTCCCGTACCCATGAGCTCCGCACACAGCTCTCGAACGTCCGTTCCCATCTCTCCCACCCCCACCATAGACCAATTTTCGAACTGTCGTGCGACATCCGTTCGAGCCTGTCCCACCTGCGTGGACCCGGGTGTGACGTCGACTGGTAGTTGGCCATCTCGTTCGATAGTTGGCCAGCTCCCTCGATCGGGCGGTCACGAGGCGGTGTCTTCTGATCAAGTACGGCCTTCGGTACACGGGGCAGGAGCGGGGCTGCTGTGCTGGCGGGCGCCGGGCGGGCGGCCTGATGCGGGCCGGGATCCTGGCGTTGGCGCCGGGAGCCGTGATTCGGCTCAACGGCGTGGAGTGGACGGTTGAGGAGGTCGAGCCGCAGGCCGGAGCCGTGGTGCTGCGGGATGCCGCAGGTGAGGTGGAACGCCGCCCGATCCGGTGGCTGATGCACCACCCGGACTGCCGGCCTGGCAAACCGGCCGCGGAAGCGGCCCCTCGCCCACGCGGGCAGGTGCTGAAGAGCGATCTGAGCGAGGACCAGCTGAAGCGGGCACGACTGCGGGCCGGGCACGTGCTGGAGGCGGAGACCGGCTACCGCGCCGGCCACCCGGCGCGAGCCTTGCCGGGCGAGCCGCGCCCCGAGTACGACCCGGCTACCACCACGGTGACCCAGCGGCGCCGGGCCAAGGCCGCCGAGCTGAAGGCCCTCGGTCCCGCGGAGGCGGAGATGCTGGGGCTGGCGCGCATGAGCGAGCGCACGCTGCGGCGGCTGGCGGCTGGCAGCATCGAGGACATCGTGGCCGGCTGCGCGGATGGCCGGTGGACCCGCCGGGGCGGCGGGCACCCGAGCGTCACGGAGGAGATCCGGGAGGCGATCTTCGCGGTGAGACGCGAGTGCCTGCATCGCTCGCGCATCAGCATGCGGGCCAAGCATCGACTGCTGCACCAGTACGTCCGCGAGGTGTTCCCGGACTTTCCGACCGAGAAGGTACCCGGCTACGACACCCTGACCGCGGTCTGGGAGGAGTGGTTCGGCCCTGGCGGAGCCCGGCAGCGCTACCTGCGCACGGCGGACGCCATCGGGGACACCTCCGCCCGGGTGGTGGTGCACCGCCCGGGCCAGGTCGTCGCCCTGGACACCACACCGTTGCCGGCACCGCAGGCACTGGGGATCGATCGCCAACTCCCTCGCCACTGGCTCTGTCCGTGATCCGTGATCTCGTTTGTCGTTGAGCGCGGATGACGCCATCGTGTCGGCGAAGGCGATGTCGCCGGGTTTTACGGGCAGTTGGAGCCTTGTCATCGACCGGGCATCAGAACCCATCCTTAATCCCGCAGAGTGAAGCAGCGCGGCTTGTGGCTCGTTGGAGGGGATGTGAGAGAAGAAGGACGGGCCCGGGCAGGTGAGTTGATCGGTCGGCGAGTCTTGATCGCTACCAAGCCTGCTGATTGGCTGGTCGGCATGACTGATCTTGGACCCGTCACCTGGCCGCCTGCCCCGATCAGGACCAAGAGGCTCGTGCTCCGTGAGTCCGAGGCCCGGGACCGTGCGGCGTTCATCGAGTTGTTCGCCTCATCGGACGTGCACACCTACCTCGGTGGTCCTCGACCGCGTGATGAGCTCGAACGCGAGGTGCCTGAGATACCCGGACGGCGTCCTGGCTTCTTCGTGATCGATCTCGACGGAGCGATGATCGGCCAGATCACGCTCACCAGAGACACGGGGCACCTTCGGCAGGCTGCCGGGAAGGCCGAGCTCGGCTACCTCTTCCTGCCGGAGGCCTGGGGACGCGGATACGCCGCCGAGGCCTGCGCAGCGGCACTGGGCTGGTTCACCGACGCACTTCCCGGCGAACCAGTGGTACTCGCCACCCAGACCGCCAACGTCCGCTCGATGCGCCTCGCGGCGAAGCTTGGCTTTATCGAGGTAGAGCGGTTCGAGGCTTACAGCGCTGAGCAGTGGTTCGGCATGTGGTCCCCGGTCGCGCTGTCCGACTGAGGTCGTGCTCGGCGGTGTCCGCACTCATCGCGATGACGCCGGGCGAGCGCGAGGAGATCAATCGAGGTTCAAGGGTGGGTTCTCAGCTCGGTGTCGGCCACGGCAGCACGGAGAGCTCGGGCCACTGGCTTCTCCACCGCAGTGCCTTGGCCTCATAGACAGCCTGCGGGGCGAGTGCCGGATTGGGACGGACAACGAGGTCGAACACGTCGGAGAGTCCGTGGGGGGCATAGACGCGCCATCGTCCGTCCGGCTCCAGCCGCACCCCCAAGCAGCACGTCGTCGCGGCGAAGGAATCGATCGCGGACTCGGTGGATTCGTACGGGGCGCAGGGCACGCCGAACTTCTCCTCATACCAGAGGTGCACGCGCGCTTCGTTGCGGATCTCCACCTCGGCGGGCACCCCGTCGAACAGCTCCTGCCCAGCTTTGATCACCGCGTCTTCCGCTTCCCAGGACAGATCGGAGCTGTCGAAGTAGAAGACGTCGTAGTCCTTGATGCCGCTGGTCGGCGGCTTCTCGGTGACGACGTTCCACACCGTCTGGAATAGGCAGCCTGCGGTCACATACCAACCGGGCAAGTCAAGCGTCGCAGTTCTGGCCAGCACATCCGTCAAGACGTCATTGCGGGAGAGGACTGTCTGCAAGACGTCCAACTGCTCATCAAGGGGAAGTCGACCAATCATTGGTTCTGACTATCACGACGGGTTCACTCAAAACGATGACCGGGCGACCGCCCCGCACGCGGACAGGCTCTCGGGGTCTGCATAGCCACGGGAAGCAACCCGGCCAAGCATTCTTCGTGACCAACGAAGCCCTTCTCCCGCCAGCTATCGCGGACAAAGCCCGCCAACCCGCCTGAGCAGAAACCGCGCGAGCAGCGAAGCTGCCCCGCCTCAATCGCCAACAAGCGCGAACGGTCACAGGATGCCGGACCGCGCGGTGATCGGGCTCGGCGCGCCGGGACGGCGTCGGCGCACGCGCGCATACGGAAGTCCCGCCCCCGGATGCGCGGGAGCGGGACTCCGCCGGGCCGGCGGGAGGGTCAGCCGATCTGGGCGCCGAAGGCCGAGAGCGCCTCGGTGACCGGCTGGAAGAAGGTCTCGCCGCCCGAGCTGCAGTCGCCGCTGCCGCCGGAGGTGAGGCCGATGGCGGTGTCGCCGTCGAAGAGCGAGCCGCCGCTGTCACCGGGCTCGGCGCAGACGTCGGTCTGGATGAGGCCGCTGACCGTGCCCTCCGAGTAGTTCACGGTGGCGTCCAGGCCGGTGACGGTCCCGGTGTGGACCTGGGTCGTCGAACCGCTGCGGGTCACCTTCTCGCCGACGGTCGCGTCGCCCGCCTTGGTGATCGCCTGCGTGGAGCCGTCGTAGAGGTCGACCGCGCTCGGGTGGTCGACCTCAGCGGTGTACTTCACCAGGCCGAAGTCGTTGCCCGGGAAGCTGGACTGCGCGTTCTGGCCGATCACGTTGCCGCTGGAGTCCGACCAGCTGGAGATGGCCTCGGTGCAGTGTCCGGCGGTGATGAAGTACGGCTGGCCGTCCTTGACCACGTTGAAGCCGAGCGAGCAGCGCCCGCCGGAGCCGGTGATGGCGTCGCCGCCCGCGATGAAGGGCTTGAACTCACCCTTCGAGCGCTTGAGCACGGCCGTTCCGCCGAGTCCGTCGACCACCTCGCCGAGCTTGGCCCACTCGGACTTCGAGACGGTCCTGTCGGCCGTGACGACGACCTTGTTGGTCCTGGGGTCGGTCGCCCAGGAGGTGCCGGGCAGGGTCGCGTCCTTCTTGAGGGTGGTACGGGCGCCCGCCAGTTCGGCCAGGGAGTTCTGGACGACTCTCGCCGTGGCGCCGGCCGCCTGGACGGCCTTCGCGGCCGTCTCGTCGAGCACGTTGACGACGAGCTGCTCCGTCTTCGCGTCGTAATACGTTCCGGCCGCGTCGGCGCCCAGGTCCTGGCCGAGCGTCGAGGCGAGCTTTCCGGCCGCGGCGGCCGAGAGCGTGTGGGGCGCCTCGGCCTGCGGGGTCTCGCTCGCGTTCGCATTCTGGAAGGTGACGCCCGCGGCGATCAGCGCGGCGACAGCCGCGCCGGCCATGGCGGCCCGCCGCCTGGATATTCGTCGGTGCTTCAATTCACGTCCTCCTGTGGGGGGTCGGCCGCGGAGATTGTGGGGACCGCCGCGACCGGAAGGCGTACGGGAACGGAGGCGGCGCACCACAGAAGCCACGTCCGTACCCACCGTGCGGCGCCCACTATTCCGAGGCCCACCGGGAGCACACAAGGTCGACTTCAGGACGCGCGTACGGTAACGGGCGTGCGCCCCCTGCCGCTTGCTCCCCCTGGTCCCTCCGGCATGATTTCCGCTGCAAATGCCGCGTGAGGGTTATCCCTGTGCGGCCCGCGAGGTCTAGTCCTGTCTGGATTTCGACCCCTCGGGTGCCGGGTCCAGGAGGGGAACAACGGACGGGAGTTGCTCCTGCACCGATTGCTCGGCCGTCTGGGTTGTCGGCGTCTGCCCGGTCGGCACCGCCGGGGACTGCTGCCCGGGCGCCCACGCCACCGGCTGCTGAGCCCGCTCCAGGAACCGCAGCAGCTCCACCGGGAAGGGCAGGACGAGCGTGGAGTTCTTCTCCGCGGCGACCGCCACCACGGTCTGCAGCAGCCGCAGTTGCAGCGCGGCGGGCTGGTCGGACATCACCCCGGCGGCCTCCGCCAGCTTCTTGGAGGCCTGGAGCTCCGCGTCGGCGTTGATGACGCGGGCCCGCCGCTCCCGGTCGGCCTCGGCCTGCCGGGCCATGGACCGCTTCATGGTCTCCGGCAGCGACACGTCCTTGATCTCGACGCGGTCGATGGTGACGCCCCACTCCACGGCAGGACTGTCGATCATCAACTCCAGTCCCTGGTTGAGCTTCTCGCGGTTGGAGAGCAGATCGTCCAGCTCGCTCTTGCCGATGATGGACCTCAGTGAGGTCTGAGCCATCTGCGAGACGGCGAACCGGTAGTCCTCGACCCGGACGATCGCGTCGGCGGGCGAGGTCACCTTGAAATAGACGACTGCGTCCACGCGCACCGTGACGTTGTCCCGGGTGATGCCCTCCTGCGCGGGCACCGGCATCGTCACGATCTGCATGTTGACCTTGCGGAGCCGGTCGACGAAGGGAACGATCATCGTGAGGCCGGGCCCTCGCACATCGGACCTGAGCCGCCCGAGGCGGAACACCACCCCCCGCTCGTACTGTTTGACGACCCGGGCCGCCGCCATCGCATAGACGGCCCCGGCGGACGCGAGGGTCACTCCCGCCGCCACCAGTTCCTCGACCATGTCGGCCCCCCAGGGTCCGAAGTGGGCGTGCTCAGGGGAGTACGCGCATACGTATCGCGGGTCCTTCGACGGTAACTCCGGTACACGGACAAGGGCGAGCCCCCGCACACCAGTTGCGTGCGGGGGCTCACCTGCTGCCGGCTGCAGGTCGGGCTGTACTCGGATGCCGGTGGGCGGCGTCAGTAGACGTGCACCCCGTAGGCGCTCAGGGCCTCGGTGACCGGCTGGAAGAAGGTCGTACCGCCGGAGGTGCAGTTGCCGCTGCCGCCGGAGGTCAGACCGTAGGCGGTGGAACCGCCGTACAGCGGGCCGCCGGAGTCGCCCGGCTCGGCGCAGACCGTGGTCTGGATGAGGCCGTAGACGATGTCGCCGCCGCCGTAGTTGACCGTCGCGTTGAGCGCGGTGACACGGCCGCTGTGCGTCCCGGTCGTGGAGCCGCGGCGGTAGACGGTGGTGCCGACCGAGGGCGTGGCCGCACTGGTGATGTCCTGGCTGCCCACGGCGCCCGACTTGGTCACCGAGCTGTTGGTGTAGCGCACGATGCCGTAGTCGTTGCCGGGGAAGGAGGAGCCGGCCGTGGTGCCGAGCGTGGTGGTGTGCGAGGAGTTCGACCACCAGGTGCCCGCGCCGTCGGTGCAGTGACCGGCTGTCAGGAAGTAGTAGTTCCCGCTGGAGTCCTGGACGTTGAAGCCGAGCGAGCAGCGCCAGCTACTCGCATAGATGGCGTCGCCGCCGGAGATCAGCTTGTTGAACTTGCCCGGGGTGTGCTTGATGGTGAGGGCGCTCGCGTTGCTGCCGGCGTCCTTCTTGATCTGCGCGATCTCGGCCTTGGAGACCGTGCTGTCGACGGTGACCACGACGCGGTTCGTCGTGGGGTCGACGGCCCAGGCGGTGCCCGCGACATCGGACTTGAGCACCGAGTCGCTCGCCTTGGTCAGCTGGTTCGCACTGAAGGTCTGTGCGTCGCTCGCGTTCGCGTTGGGGACCGCGATCGCGGCAGCGGCCACGAAGCCGGTGGCCACGGCGATCAGCCGGGTCCGTCTCGCGATACCGCTGGTGGGGGTGGTGCGCTTGATCCTCACTTTTCGTTCCCTCCAAGGGAAGTCGGGGGCCCACGTGGGGTTGGGGCCGGTGAGGCGCAGCCAGAGACAGCCCGTCCGGATTCCGGATAGGTCGTGCCCCTGACAAGCGCTGTGGGGGAGTATTCGGCCACACGACCGACCGGCGCAAGGGCGCCTTTCGGCCGTGCAGCCTTCAACTGACGGGCAGACCGACGGGAGATGACGGATCTTCTACGCCAGGGTCCGCTCCCCCGCCTCGATCGCGGCGCCCAGCGTGTTGCCGGGCGGCGGGAAGGGGCAGATGAAGTGGTCGGCGAAAGCGCACGGCGGGAGCAGCGCGCGATTGAAGTCCACTGTCGTGCGTCCCTCTGCGTCGGGCGCCGACGGCCGCAGGAACCGGAAGCGGTAACTGCTGTCCCCACTGGTGGCATCGGCGAAGACGGCCCACAGCGAGCCGTCGCTCTCGACCGACACCTGGAGCGTGAGGTCCTGCCCGTCGAGCGTGAAGGCGAGTACACCGCCGAGGCCGAGTCCACGGTGACGCCCGTCGGCGTTCTCGACGCGTACGGTGCGGTCCTCGCCGTACGGGGTGAAGTGCCCCTCGAGCGACCAGCGCGGGTCGTAGGGCGTGGCGTCGATGCCCTTGAAGGCCTCGCGCGCCGGGGCGGCGGGGTCGTAGCCGCGCACACCCCAGACGCCCTCGCGGACGAGGACGACCAGACGGCGCTCGCCATCCGCGACGCGGGCCGAGGTCACGGGACCTGGGTCGGGTCCGAGTCGGACCTCACCCGAGAATGGCTTTTCGTCAACGGTCAGACCGTCGTCCTCGGTGGCCGTGAGCACCACCGCGTCACCGTCGGCCGTCCACCGCCCCGGGATGTCCGGGATTCGGCCCTCCGGATGGTCCTCCAGCCAGTAGGTGCCGGTCAGCGCGAGCGGCCCATAAGGCTCCGACACCTGCGCGGTGCGGCGGTCGTGCCACTGCTTCCACTCGTCGGGTGCGTCCGTCGTCATGTGATCAACCCTTCCATATGGGATCCGCCAGTCCGAGGTGCGAGCGCAGCGTGGCTCCCGTGTATTCCGTGCGGAAAGCACCGCGCACCTGGAACAACGGCACGACCGGGTCCACGAACTCGTCGAGTCCGCCCGGGGTGAGATGGGGCACGAGGATGAACCCGTCGGCCGCGTCCGTCCGGACGAACCCACGCCGGATGGCTGAAGAAGCCGTGCCACCAGGACCCGATGTCGCCGAGCCGCACCAACTGGCCGTAGACGGAGAGCAGGCCGAGGAAGACCGCCAGGTCCGGGCTGTGAGCGGCATCGTGCCGTCGAGTCAGAGGAGACCGCAGACAAAGAAGCACGCGAAGCTGGCGCCGGCCTTCCAGGCCGCGGTGAACCACCTGATCGCCGACGGAACGTACGCGAAGATCCTCAAGAAGTGGAGCACGACGGGCTCGGCGATCCCGAAGTCACAGGTCTCGCCGCCGGAACTGAAGAACTCAGGCGAAGGGGGCCTTCTCCGGCCCCGGGCGGCCTCGGCGACGAGGCAGCGGCGGAGGTGCCGGCGGTACGGCACAGCGCGGCCTGCTCGGTGGCGAGCTCGAAGGCGGTGCGCTGCACCCGGTCGAACGCCTCGGCGATGTCGAGGACTTCGGCCCCCGCCCGGCCGGGCACGGCGAGCGGTGCCGGTGGTGCCAGGTACTCGCCGAGCGTGCCGTTCCGTACGGTGGCGACGGCGCGCGGCAGCCGCGTATGCGCCGCCTCCCGGGCCTGCTGGGCCAGTACGGCGAGCGGCGTGGAAACGGTGCGCACACAGTCGAGGGTGAGGTGGCCGAGCGCGGCGACGGTGCCGAGCGCGAACAGTATGAACAGCAGCAGGTCTCGCCCGGCGGCGCTCTCGAGGCCGGTGGCGCGGCCCTGGACATCCCGGCCGAGCGAGATCTGCACCTCGCGCAGCCCGTCGATGGTGGAGGTCGTCGACTCCCACCAGGACATCGGCGGAACGCCGCGCCGGCCGAGCCGGCCGCCGCGGTGCACGACGGCGCTCTCGTATCCGAGTGCGCGTCGGGCGTCGGGTGTGGTGAGCGCCGCGTCGAGGTGCCGTTCCTGGGCGCCGGTCGCCGAGCGCGGGAAGTCCTCCAGGGCGGCGAGCCTGCCCGCGCGGATCTGCAGGAAACGGTTGTAGTCGTCGGCGCGGAACCGTCCGGCGTGCACCGAGCCGAGCACGAGGGCGCGCTCCTGGCCGGTGAACTCCTTGGCGCTGCCGAGGACCTGGAGCGTCCGGTAGGCGGCGCGGAGCCGGACGTCGTGGACGTCGTCGAGGCCGAGTCCCAGCCTGTCGAGGACGGTGATGGCGGTGGTGAAGCGTTCGAAGGTGTCGGCGACCGCACCGGTTCCGTCGTCGGCGCGCCGACGGATCCGGGCGAGCCCGTCGAGCCGCGCGAGGGATTCGCGCACCGAGGCGGCGGCCGCGCCACCGCGGCCCTCAAGCGCCCTCTCCAGCCGCGCGCGGGAGGTGTCGGTGGCCCTGCGCTGTGCGGGCAGCCTGGCACCGAACGGCCGTACGCCGCCGACGTACCCGGTGGTCAGGCCGCGCTCCTTCTGCAACTCGTGGACGAGCCCCTGGAGCGTGACCTCGAGCCGGGCGTTGTCGGCGGTGACGGCGGCACCGCGGTAGGCCGAGACCTGCTCGGCGGCGACCGCACCGAGCAGGGCGAGCAGCACGGCGAGCGCGAGGACGACGACCCTCAGCAGCCTGACGCCGAGAGTGGGGGAAGGCGGTGTGACGTGCACTGCATGCCAACGACCCCCGCGCGCACCGGTCACCAGATCATGTGCTTGTTTTACGGAGCGGAAACACGATTTCCACCCAGGGGCTTATGGCTCACGGCTCGGTCCGCCAGCCCTGATCCCCCGTCAGAAACGTTGAGCCGCAGCAGACGATCTGCCCCTTCGTTCACCCGTACGCTCCGACCGTCACCCGAACGCCGCCGAACATCGTATTTCACTCTCAGTCAGCAGCCGTACGTGTCATGGCCCTTGGGGCACGGGGGCTCTCGACGTATTCGCTGTGCACCAGTACCGTCACGAAACCCCCGCGCGGCGTCTATCCACTTGGCGCTACATCCGCATCATGGACGACCATGGGACTGCGAAACGCTTGAAAGACCGCTGTGAGAGGAGGCGTCCATGGGATCGGTACGCAAGGCGAGTGCCTGGCTCGGCCTCGTCGACGACAACGATGACGAGCGCTACTACGACGACGACTACGCCGAGGGCCAGGAGCACGGCGACGCCTGGGTCACCGACCCGCGGGTGAAGGTCGCCTCCGACACGGCGGAGGAGAAAGGCCGCCGGATCGGCACGGTCACCCCGGACAGCTTCCGGGACGCCCGCGCCATCGGTGAGCTGTTCCGGGAAGGCGTCCCGGTCATCATCAACCTCACCAACATGGAGGCCGCCGACGCCAAGCGTGTGGTGGACTTCGCGGCCGGCCTGATCTTCGGCCTGCGCGGCTCGATCGACCGTGTCTCCAACCGTGTCTTCCTGCTGACCCCCGCGAACACGGAGATCGTCAGCGGCGACGCCGCGAGTCGGCACCACGACGGCTTCTTCAACCAGAGCTGAGGCAGGGCCGCTCACCGGCCCTGCCCGCTTCGGGCCCGGGTCACCGGAAGGCGTCGAGTCCGGTGAGCGCCTTGCCCAGCACGAGCTGGTGCATCTCGACCGTGCCCTCGTAGGTGAGCACCGACTCCAGGTTGGTGGCGTGCCGCATCACGGGGTACTCGAGCGAGATCCCGTTGGCGCCGAGGATCGTCCGCGCGGTGCGGCAGATCTCGATGGCCTCGCGCACGTTGTTGAGCTTGCCGAAGCTGACCTGTTCGGGGCGGAGCCGTCCCGCCTCCATACGCCGCCCCAGATGGTGGGCGAGCAGAATCCCCTTGTGCAGTTCGACCGCCATGTCGGCGAGCTTGGCCTGGGTGAGCTGGAACCCGCCGATGGGCCTGCCGAACTGTTCCCTGCTCTTCGCGTACTCGACGGCGGTCTCGAAACACGACCGCGCCGCCCCCATGGCGCCCCACACGATCCCGTACCGGGCGTGGGAGAGACAGCTGAGCGGTCCCTTGAGTCCGACGACACCGGGCAGTACGGCGTCGGCGGGCAGCCGCACGTCGTCGAGGACGAGTTCGCTGGTGACGGAGGCCCGCAGGGACCACTTGTGCTTGATCTCGGGGGCGGAGAAGCCGGGGCTGTCGGTCGGGACGACGAAGCCGCGGATCCCTTCGTCGGTCCGTGCCCACACGACGGCGACGTCGGCGACGGACCCGTTGGTGATCCACATCTTGCGGCCGTTGAGAACCCAGTCCCCGCCGTCGCGCTTGGCGTGGGTCCGCATCGAGGCGGGGTCGGAGCCGTGGTCGGGTTCGGTGAGACCGAAGCATCCGATGACCTCACCGGCGGCCATCAGGGGCAGCCACTGCTGCTTCTGCTCCTCGCTCCCGAATCGGTGCATCGCGTACATGGCGAGGGATCCCTGTACGGAGACGAGGGACCGAATGCCGGAGTCGGCGGCCTCCAGCTCCAGGCAGGCGAGCCCGTACTGCACGGCACTCGCCCCGGCGCACCCGTACCCGCTGAGCGACATGCCGAGGGCGCCGAGGGAGCCCAGCTCCCGGGCGAGTTCCCGGATCCCCGGCAGTTCCCCCTTCTCGTACCAGTCGGCGACGTACGGCAGCACGCGTTCCGCCGCCCAGGTACGCACGGTGTCCCGGATGGCGAGGTCCTCGGCGTCCAGCAGGTCGTCGATCCCGAGCGGGTCGGCGGGGTCGAGGGGCGGCAAGGTCGAGGACGCGGACATGGGAACAGCCTCCGTGACACTGAAAACTAGCAGCGCTAGTCGAAGCGGACGGCCCGACGCTACGACGCACCGCGCCGCGCGTCCAGTACCGGGGACCGCGCTGTGCGTTCCCAGGGTCCCCCGTCACGCCGAGACGCGGGAGTCCGCGACCTCCCGCGGCGCGGGTACCGCGGCCGGGCCCGCCTCGGACGGCGGCTCGCAGTTCATGATTCGCGGCAGGCGCAGCGCCATCACCACGCCCAGCAGCAACAGCCCGGCGCTGACCAGGAGCGTCACATGCAGGCCATGGACGAAGGAGTCGCGCGCCGTGTGGCGCAGAGCCTCGCCCCGCGCGCCGCCCAGCCGGTCGGCCACCTCGTACGCCTCCCCCAGCGAATGCCCGGCGGCCCTGGACTCCGCCGCCGGTACCCCCGGCACCGACGACGGCCCCGGGGCGTACGCCGCGTTCATCACGCTGCCCAGCAGCGCGATGCCGATGCCCGCGCCGAGCTGGTACGACGTCTCGCCGATCGCCGCCGCGCCACCGGACTGGGCCTGGGGCACCTCGCTCAGCATCGACTCGTACGCGCCGAAGAGCGTCATCTCAAGGCCGAAGCCGAGCAGGACGAAACCGGACAGCAGCAGCGCCGGGTTGTCCCGCTCGCCCATCGCCGTCAGCGCGATCACCGCCACGGCCGTGAGGCAGAAGCCGAAGACGACCATGCGCCGCGGGCCGAAGCGGTGGAGCATGTTGGAGCCGACGAGGCCCGCCGCCATCGCCGCGAACGTCAGCGGAAGCAGCCGAAGGCCCGTCGCCAGTGGCGAGAGGTGCAGTACCAACTGCAGATACTGGGCCGCGATCAGCTCGAGCCCGACCAGCGCGAGCATCGCCAGAACGATGCAACCGACCGACGTACTGAACGCCGGACGCGCGAACATCCGCAGATCCACCAGCGGATGGGCGCGGCGCCGCTGTCGCCGTACGAAGGCCACCAGCAGGGCCGCGCCCGCCACCAGCGGGAGCACCGTGTACGGGTTCAGCGGCGGCGCCCCGCCGCCGAGCCGCTTGACGCTCAGGACCAGTCCGAAGAGACCGGCGGCCGCCATGAGTGCGCCGGCCACGTCCCAGGGGCCGTCGCGGTCGCCCGTCGACTCCGGCAGCAGCAGCCGCCCGACCGGCAGACTGACCAGCATCAGCGGGATGTTGATCAGAAAGACCGAACCCCACCAGAAGTGCTCCAGCAGGAAGCCGCCCAGCAGCGGACCGACCGCCGCGCCCACCGCGGCCACGGCGCTCCAGATGCCGATCGCCAGCGCCCGCTCGCGCCGGTCGGGGAAGACCTGGCGCAGGATGGACAGCGTCGCGGGCATGATCATGGCTCCGCCCACGCCGAGCAGCGCCCGCGCCGCGATGAGCACCTGCGCGTCCTGGGCGAGAGCCGCGAGACCGGAGGCGATGCCGAAGAGGCCGTATCCGAGCAGCAGGACCCGTCTGCGGCCGATCCGGTCGCCCAGTGTGCCGAAGAGGATCAGCAGTGAGGCGCAGACGAGTGGATAGGTGTCGACGATCCAGAGCAGTTCCATGGCGCCGGGCCTGAGGTCCTCGGTGACGGCCGGCATCGCGACATGCAGCACGGTGGCGTCGACGGCGACGAGCAGCAGACTCACACAGAGGACGACGAGGACGACCCAGCGGTTTGCACCGGCCCCGGCCGCCCGACGGCGCAGCGCAGCGGCGGCCGTGGTCGTCCCGGACATGTACGTACCTCCCAGATGTCCCTCGCTTCGGCGGATCCACGGGGTGGGGACTTCCCCGCGGCTGCGGCAGGGAGGAGCGGTACTCCCTGGGTCCACGCAACCAAGCGAGTGAGTCGTCAGCGTACGCGAGTTCCCGCGGCCGTCGCGTGGCGGACCTCTCACGTTTTCCGGGAGAGGGTGTGGCGTACGCCACCCCTCCCTGCGTCCATCACGACGCCCAGCGGGCCCTCGGTGCCGTCTGACGTCGATAATCGAGCGCGTGACCGATCTTGGAACGCGCACGGCGCCGCCCCTCACCGGCGCCGTGCGCCGGGCCGCCCCCGCACTGGCGGGATACGTGGCCGTCCGTGCCCTGGGCCTCGTCGCGCTCGCGCTGTGGAGCGCGACGCGCGGCACGAGCCCCCACACCCTGCTGACCGCCCGCTGGGACTCCCTCTGGTACACCCGGGTCGCCGCTCTGGGCTACGGCTACGAGGTCCGCCTCCCGAACGGCGACGTCCACTCCAACCTCGCGTTCTTCCCGCTGCTGCCGTGGCTGGAGCGGCTCGGCGCGGCGCTGACTCCTCTGTCGTACGCCGATGCGGGTCTGCTCGTCTCGACGCTCGCCTCGCTCGCCGCGGCCTGGGGGATCTTCGCCGTCGCCGACCATGCGTACGAGCACCAGAAGGGAAGGCGCGAGGCGCTGCCTTGGAAGGGCGGCGGCGGGAGACGGGTGGGCGTCTGCGCGGTCCTGCTGTGGGCGGTGCTTCCGGTCGGCGTCGTGCAGTCGATGGCGTACAGCGAGTCCCTCTTCACGGCGCTCGCCGCCTGGTCGCTGTTCGCGATACTGACGGGCCGCTGGGTGACGGCGGGCGTGCTCGCCTCCCTGGCAGGGCTGACCCGGCCGGTGGGGGCGGCCGTCGTGGCGGCCGTGTGGGTGGCGGCGATCGCCTCGTACGTACGGGACCGGCGCGCGCTCCCGGCCGACTCGGTGCCGTTCACGCGCCGGGCCGTCGGCATGCTCCTCGCCCCCCTCGGCGCCGTCGGCTACCTCCTGTGGGTCGGCCACCGCACCGGCAAAGGCCCTCTCGGCTACCTCGACGTCCAGGCCGGCTGGCGCAACGGCTTCGACGGGGGCTACGCCTTCGCCCGATTCATCGCCGACAAGTTCACCTCCTTCCCCTCGGCCCTGGCCGGCGTCGGGCTGATCATCGGGGTCGCACTGATCGTCTGGCTGTACGTGGTGTGCGTACGGCAGGGCCAGCCGCTGCCCCTGCTCGTGTACGCGGGGGTCGTCACGGCTCTCGCCCTGTGCGCGTCGAGCTACTTCGGCTCGAAACCGCGTCTCCTGCTGCCCGCCTTCCCCCTGTTGCTGCCACTGGCCCAGTCCCTCGCCCGGGTGCGTACGTCGAGGTCGGCGGCGGTCCTCGGCGGTGTCGCAGTGGCATCGGCCGTCTACGGAGCGTTCTGGCTGAACGGCTCCGGTCCGCCATGAACCCTCGACGACGAACGGTGAGCAGCCGGGTAAATCCAGCCCAGCATTCGGTGAACGAATAGATAAGGGCCGTAAAACGGAGACCGTTGTCGATCAATGGAATTGAAGGCCGAGTACGGTCAGGATTGCGGAATCCGCAGAAATAATCGCCCTGTTGAGAGGAATCCCACATCACATCGTCATCACAAACCCGGTGAATCGCGTGGGTACGCAGCTCACTCGCTGTAACGTCGATTGAGTGCGTACCGAACGAAAGCTGAGGCGTCCGGACCGGGTCTTCGCCCGGTTGGACCGTGAGCCGGAACGTCCGGCCCACATTGACGTGCCCAGGATGAGCCGGCACCGAGTGGTTCTCTTCTCGGCAACTCTGGCCTTCTACACGGCGATCGTGTGGGCCGTCGTCGTCTCCTCATGGCTGGTCCGGCTCGACTGGCAGGTCATGTTCTTCCGGCCGTACCAGCAGTGGCCGCAGATCCACGCCTTTCTCGACTACTACGTGGTGCTGGGCCAGCGCGGCCCCACCGCGGTGATGGTCGCGGCCTGGCTGGGCTGGCGCTCCTGGCGGCAGCACACCCTGCGCCCGCTGCTCACGCTGGGCGCCGCTCTGCTCCTGCTCAACATCACGGTGGGCGCGGCCAAGTACGGGATGGGCCGCCTCGGACCGCACTACGCGACCGTCATCGGGTCGAACGAGATGTGGCGCGGCGGCGATATATTTCCCTCGGGGCACACCGCGAACGCCGTGGTGACCTGGGGGATCCTGGCCTATCTGGCCTCGACTCCGCGGGCCAGACGCTGGCTGTCCGCGCTCTCGGCGGTGACCTCGCTCGGCGTCGGCCTGACCACGGTCTATCTCGGTACGCACTGGCTCAGCGACGTGCTCCTCGGCTGGGCCGCGGGGCTGCTGATCCTGCTGGCGCTGCCCTGGTTCGAGCCGTTGATCGCGCGTGCGGAGACGGCCATTCTCGCGGTGCGCGACCGCCGTCGCAGCGGTGGTGCCGTCCCGGCGGCCGCTCCGACCCCGGTCGGAGCGCGCCCGCTCGTCGTCGCCACCCCGCGCGTGTCCACACAGGAGGAGGCGCAGGTCCGGGAGCCCGCGGGCGTCACCTGGACGTCCCGCGCCCCGGTCTATCTCGCCCCCGGCCCGCACACGAGCCGCGGGGAGCGCACTCCGGTCACCCCGGTGGGCAGCCGCCGCCCGCCGCACTCCGACCGGGTGCCGCGCGGCACCACCTCGGCGCGGCCCGTGGCGGGCGGCTGAGCAGCAGCGGAATCGCGGGGACCGGTACGCACGACCTCCCCGCACGGCGAAGGCCCCGGCTCGGTGCGAGCCGGGGCCTTCGCCACGGGCGTCACAGGGCGTTGAGCGCGTCAGCCCTTCCAGCAGCGCCTGACCCTGCCGTCCACGACCTCGAAGTTCAGCCGTCCGACGCGGTACTCCATGGTGATGATCGCGCCCGGCGGCAGCGAGCGGACCGTGCTCCAGCCGCGCTCACGGGCGAGCCGCTCGGCGCGTTCGCCCTCCAGGCCGACGTACGCCTCCGGGGAGTCGTCGGGTTCAGTTCCATGGGTGGGAATCGGTGCCATGTCGCCACGGTAGGCCGTGGGTCCCGGGCGGGGAAGTCCACAGTCGCCTCTCAGGCCACATATCCGTCCCCTGTCACGCTTGTGTCACAGAATCACGACACTCGTTTCGCCCCAACAGCGTCACACGTACGAGGGGTTCCGCATCTGCCGGGCACCCTTCGAACGTAATTCGGATCCGGTTCGATCTCACAGAAGAGCTCTGAATAACCGCGAAAAGAGTGGTACGCAGTTCCCAGAAGCACTATGCATTCCCATTCATCGGGGCCGTACGCCTGACTCCGCATAAGAAGCACACGGCTTCAGCACAGAATCCCCCTACGCTCCCTGCCGGGCCGCCTGCGGCCCGCCGTCGCGGTACGACGCCCGTTCGAGAGCCCGGGACAGCAGGTCCCGCGCCGCATTGATCCTCTCGGTCAGTTCCGCGGGCTCCAGCACCTCGAACTCGAAGCCCATCATCATCACGTGAATCACCATCACGTCTAGGTTCGTGGCTCCCGTGCGCAGCAGGCAGCTGCCGTCGGTCTCGGCCTCCAGGGTCCCCGCCGACGGCGAGATCCGCTCGGTCGCCTCGTGCAGGGGCGCCAGCAGCCGTACGACGGCCTGTGCGGCGTACGCGCGCGTGGAGACCCCCTTCGACACATACGCGGCCAGGTCGTCGGCCGGTGGCGTTCGCGGCGTGAAGCGCGGTCCGTGCGGCGGCTTCGGGGTGATGCGGTCGACGCGGAACGTGCGCCAGTCGTCGCGGTCGACGTCCCAGGCGACCAGGTACCAGCGGCGCTCGGTGCACACCAGGCGGTGCGGCTCCACCGTACGGCGGGTCGGGGCGCCGCCGTGATCGCGGTACTCGAAGCGCAGCCGCTCCGCGTCCCGGCACAGGTGGGCGAGTTCGGTGAGGAGGACCGGGTCGACTGCGGAAGGCCGGGGGCTGCGCAGCATCGGCACGGTGAAGGCATTGAGGGCGCTCACCCGGCGCCGCAGCCGGTTCGGCAGGACCTGTTCGAGCTTGGCGAGGGCGCGCACGGAGGTCTCACCGATCCCCTCGATGCCCTGCCCGGCGGCCGTGCGCAGCCCGACCGCCACCGCGACCGCCTCGTCGTCGTCCAGGAGCAGCGGTGGCAGCTCGGCACCGGCGCCGAGCTGATATCCGCCGCCGGTGCCCGGGCTGGCGTTGACGGGGTAACCCAGCTCGCGCAGGCGGTCGACGTCCCGGCGCACGGTGCGGGGGCTGACACCCAGGCGTTCGGCGAGGTCGGCTCCGGACCATTCGCGGTGGGCCTGGAGCAAGGACAACAGGCGCAGCAGTCGTGCCGAGGTCTCCAGCATGCTCCCGAGTCTGCCAGCCCCTGCGGACAGCGACTGTCCGCGAGGGCGGTCGGCCCACGGCGCTGACGGTCGCCGTACTGCGGTAGCGGCCCTGTGCGCGCGGAAAGATCCGCGCGGGCTTCTCCAGCTGGGGGTGTCCGCGGTCGGGGCTGCCGGCGCGGTCCGCGAGAACCTCGAGCCGGCCGCGCCGGACGTCGCTCCGGCACTCGACGCCCATCCGCAGCTGCGGCAGCCGCTCCCCTCTGCCGTGCCGGCACGCTCTCCGGCGGCGGCCGGCGCAAGCTCGCGCCGTCGCGGCACGCGCGCGTGTGGTGCTCGTGGGCGAGCCGGCCCAGGCATGTCACCCGCGGTCGCGACCCCTACGTACGAACTGCTCGCCGGGCTCGACGCCTGCGTCGTCCTGGCCGAACAGCGGCTGCCTCCCCCCTGTCGGCGCCGGAGGGAAGTACCGTCCCTGGTCCACGAACTGCGCCAAGGCGCGCTCGTGTTCAGCGGCGAGGCCGCGGAGCTCGTCCGGCAGGAGAAGACCTTGGGGTGCGGACAGGTCACCTGCGAGGACCCGTGGGTGGCCGGAACGATCCGGGGCCCTGACGTCCTGTCACGACGCCAGGGCCCGATGACCGGGCGCGGTCAGAGTTCGAGCCGCTGCCCGGGAACGATCAGGTCGGGGTCACCGCCGATGACCGCCTTGTTGCGCGCGTACAGCTCCTGCCAGCCGGTCCCGTGCCGCTGGGCGATGCCGCTGAGGGTGTCGCCGCTGCGGACGGTGTAGTCGCCGCGGGACGAGCCGCGAGCGGTGTGTCCCGTCGAACGCTCCGGCGCCTTCGACGGCCGCTTCGACGGGGCGGACTTGGTGGCGGCGGAACCCGAGGACGAGTTCGTGGCCGTCTTGGCACCCGACGCGGCGGGCGCGCTTCCGTAAGCTCCGGCACGCGCCGAGCAGACGGGCCATGCGCCCCATCCCTGAGCGTGCTGGACCTTGCTGGCCACGGCGATCTGCGCCTCCCTCGATGCCTGGTCGGCGGTCGGGGCGTAGGCCGTGCCGCCGTACGCGCGCCAGGTGCCGGCGGAGAACTGCAGTCCTCCGTAGTAGCCGTTGCCGGTGTTGATGTGCCAGTTCCCGCCGCTCTCGCACTGGGCGATGCGGTCCCACACTCCACCGTCGGCCGCGGCGGCGTTGCCGGTCGCGGCGAGCAGTCCGAGCGGGGCGAGCAGAGCCGCGCCGGCGAGGACCGCCGTCGTACGGGTCGTACGAGTCTTACGGGTGTTATCGGCACATTCAGACATGTAATTCCCTCTCCGCAGACCCGGGGTCCCCCAGGGCGGGGCGCGTCGCCCGCGCATGGATCGCGGTCGCCGCACGCCGTCCCCGTCCGCCGGAGTTGGTGCTGCGCGCCGGCTGTGCGGCGCGGCCGGTGGACGTACCCGGGCGGTGCTCGTTGCACACGGCGGAGGAATGTAGGGAGATCGACCGCCCGGTATCAACCAACTCCTTGTCATTCCAGGCCAGTTCGCCGTTACCCGAGGTATCGGCGATTTTCGGCCACCCACTTCATTCGCCGATTTCCGGATTTGTCGACCACCCCCTCCGACGATCTGTGAGCCACATCACGAAAGCAACTTCCTTCCCCATCCACGCAGTTGACGCGGAGTAGCCGATTCCGGGGACAAGCTCACCCAGCGCATCGGATGGTTCGATTCCGTTCGCTCCCGGGCGTGACTCCGGCCACAGATCGCCCGTTGTCTTCTTCATGAGCCGGGGACCGCCGGGCTCATGGGCCGGGAGCCACCCGGCACCGTCACGCACCGCATCCCGAGGGAGCCACCCGTGCCGCGCATGCTCGACGTCAGCGACGACGTACGCGCCGAGATCGGCGACGAAGAAGCCGACCGGCTGCTCGCCGGAGACAACGCCCCGGGCAGTTACGACTGCACCTCCTGCCGCACTCCGGGCGACTCCGAACAGGAGCGCACCAGCACCGTCCTGTTCATCGGCGAGGAGACCGCCGTCCTCGCCTTCGCCCACGCCACCTGCCTGCCCTCCCAGGTCGTCCAGGTCACCGAGGAGCAGTTGCAGGGTGCCGTGCGCTCCTTCACCGCCGAAGAGGGATACGGCACGGCCGCCCCCGAGCAGGCGGTGCTGGGCGTCACCAGCGGACTCGTCCTGATCGCCGGGGAGTTGCACCCGGCGCTCGTCGTCGAGCCGACCGCGCCCATCGTGCGCCCGGGCTCGATGGGCGTGGGCGACGACTTCCTGCCCCTGCTCATCGAGCAGGGCTTCATGCCGCTGACCGTGATCGAGTCGGTGCCGCCCGTGCTGCACGGCTGGTCGGTGCTGCTCGCGGTGGGCCAACTGCACGCCGTCCTGCAGCCCGGTACGAACGGCGGGCAGCCGGTCGCCTGGTGGCAGGCGCACCAGCCGCTCCAGGTCACGGAGGGGTGGCGGGCGGCCGCCAACAAGCACCAGCAGGTGCTGATGTTCGCGGCGCCGGTGGGCTCGATCGGGCGCCAGCCGCGCGAGGATCTGCTGCGCGACGCGCTGGACAAGGCGGCGGCGAACGGCAAGCTGGTCGCTGCGGCGTTGCCTCTGGCGGGGACCTGAGGCTCGGGGAGGGGTTGGTTCGCGGGGTGCGAGTCATTCACGGACCGCAAGCCGCTCCTCAGGTGCGCTGTGCTTGATCGCGCACTCCGGCGGAGCCGCACCACGTCACAGTCCCGTGCCCATGCCGAGGCACCGCACCTGACGAAGCGGACTAATCGACCGCATCCCTTGGGCGGCGGGGTCGTTGGCACCTACGTGCACGCATATGACGTCCCCCGCCGCCAGTCCTATCCGCCGATCCCTTCCGGGCGAGCGGGCCAGGACCCCTCGGGCGGCTCATCGGCCACGCCGATCTACGACGCGCTCTACGCCGAGTACGTCAGGTCCTTCCGGGCGATCCCGGGCGACCGCAGTGGCGAGGAGGACATGGGCTTCACCGCTTTCTCCAACTCCCCGCGCGACACGGGTTCGTACGGCACCGGGACGTATGGGACACGCCACGGCACCCCCCAGCACGCGACCGGGCACCTGGCCGCCCAGCACGGCCACTCGGCCACGGCCGGCGACGTCTGGCAGCAGGTGGCACGGCACGCCAGGGGCATGCACCATGTCCCGGCCCTTCCGCCCGCACCGCGCAGGGGGCTCTGAGCGGACACGAAAAGGGCGGCTCCGCCACGGAGCCGCCTCTTTCGTGTGTCGCCGTCTCTCCTACGTCACTTCTTCTTGCCGCGCTTCTCGCGCACACGCACCGAGATGTGGATCGGCGCACCCTCGAAGCCGAACTCCTCCCGCAGCCGCCGCTCGATGAACCGGCGGTAGCCCGCCTCGATGAAGCCCGAGGCGAAGAGCACGAACCGCGGGGGCTTGGTGCCCGCCTGCGTGCCGAAGAGGATGCGCGGCTGCTTGCCGCCGCGGACCGGGTGCGGATGGGCGGAGACCAGCTCGCCGAGGAAGGCGTTGAGGCGGCCCGTCGGAACCCGGGTCTCCCACCCCTCGAGGGCGGTCTCGATGGCCGGCACCAGCTTCTCCATGTGCCGCCCGGTGCGCGCCGAGACGTTCACACGCGGCGCCCAGGCGACCTGGCCGAGCTCGGTCTCGATCTCCCGCTCCAGGTAGTAGCGGCGCTCCTCGTCCAGGGTGTCCCACTTGTTGTAGGCGAGGACGAGCGCGCGGCCGGCCTCCACCGCCATGGTGACGATGCGCTGGTCCTGGACGGAGATGCTCTCGGTGGCGTCGATGAGCACGACGGCGACCTCGGCCTTCTCGACGGCGGCCGCGGTGCGCAGCGAGGCGTAGTAGTCCGCGCCCTGCTGGAGGTGGACCCGCTTGCGGATACCGGCCGTGTCGACGAACTTCCAGGTCTTGCCGCCGAGTTCGATCAGCTCGTCCACCGGGTCGCGCGTGGTGCCCGCGAGTTCGTTGACGACGACACGCTCCTCGCCCGCGACCTTGTTCAGCAGGGAGGACTTGCCCACGTTCGGGCGGCCGATCAGAGCGATGCGGCGCGGCCCGCCGATCGCGGCGGTGAAGGTCTGGGCCGGAGCCTCGGGAAGCGCCTCCAGGACGGCGTCCAGCATGTCGCCGGTGCCGCGGCCGTGGAGGGCCGAGACGGGGTGGGGCTCGCCGAGGCCGAGGTTCCACAGGTACGCCGCGTCGGCCTCGCCGCTCGGGCCGTCGACCTTGTTGGCACACAGCACCACGGGCTTGCCGGCTTTGCGCAGCAGTCGTACGACCGCCTCGTCGGTGTCGGTCGCACCCACCTTGGCGTCGACGACGAAGACGACCGCGTCGGCCGCCTCGATCGCGTACTCGGCCTGGGCGGCCACGGAGGCGTCGATGCCGAGGACGTCCTGCTCCCAGCCGCCGGTGTCGACGACCTTGAAGCGGCGACCCGCCCACTCGGCCTCGTAGGTGACGCGGTCGCGGGTGACGCCGGGCTTGTCCTCGACGACCGCCTCGCGGCGGCCGATGATCCGGTTCACCAGGGTCGACTTGCCGACATTGGGACGGCCGACGACGGCGAGCACCGGCAGCGGGCCGTGTCCTGCCTCCTCGATGGCGCCCTCGACGTCCTCGAGGTCGAAGCCCTCTTCCGCGGCGAGCTCCATGAACTCCGCGTACTCGGCGTCGCCGAGAGCCCCGTGCTCGTACTCGTGCTCGGCCGAGCCGTCGGGCTGGATCTGGTCGTTCATGAAGTCCGTACCTCGTTCATCGTGGTGATCGGTGGAACACCGCACCTACGGTGATCCACTACTCAAGTGTCTCCTAGCGCCCGGTGAGGCGCCTGGCGCTTTCCAGGTGCTCGGAGAGCTGCTTCTGGATCCGCACGGTCGCCTCGTCCAGCGCCTTGCGCGTGCGCCGTCCGGTGCCGTCGCCCGCCTCGAACGGGTCGCCGAAGACGACATCGATACGGCTGCGCAGCGGAGGCAGCCCCTTTATCAACCGGCCGCGCCGCTCGGAACTTCCCAGCACCGCGACCGGCACGATCGGCGCCCCGCTGCGGACCGCGAAGTAGGCGAGCCCGGCGCGCAGCGAGGCGAAGTCGCCCTCGCCCCGGGTGCCCTCGGGGAAGATGCCGAGGACACCGCCGTTGTCCAGCACGGCCAGCGCCCGGGTGATCGCCGCGCGATCGGTGGTCGAACGGTCCACCTTGAGCTGACCGATCCCGGTCAGGAAGGAGCCGAGCGGGCCGATGAACGCCTCCTTCTTGATCAGGAAGTGCGTCGGCCGGGGCGCCACACCCATGACCATCGGCCCGTCGATGTTGTGGGAGTGGTTGACCGCGAAGATCGCCGGGCCGGCCGCGGGGACCTTCCAGGCGCCCAGGACGCGCGGCTTCCACAGCCCGTGCATCAGGGGGACGCCGATGCGCCGCCCGACCTCGGCGCCCCGCTCGGTGGGAGCATCGCTCACTTGGCCGCCCGCTTCTCCTCGACGAGCGTGACGACGCACTCGATGACCTGCTGGAGGGTGAGGTCGGTGGTGTCCACCTCGACCGCGTCGTCCGCCTTCGCGAGCGGGGACGTCTTGCGGTTGGAGTCGGCCGCGTCCCGCTTGATCAGCGCCTCACGGGTGGCGTGGATGTCGACGCCCTTGAGCTCACCGCTGCGGCGGGCGGCACGCGCCTCCGGAGAGGCGGTGAGGAAGATCTTCAGGTCGGCGTCGGGCAGCACGGTCGTGCCGATGTCGCGGCCCTCGACGACGATGCCGGTCTCCGCGGCCGCGGCGAGGGAACGCTGCAGCTCGGTGATCCGGGCCCGCACCTCGGGCACCGCGCTGACCGCGCTGACCTTGGAGGTGACCTCCTGAGTGCGGATCGGGCCGGAGACGTCCGTGCCGTCCACGGTGATGGAGGGCGCCGTCGGGTCGGTGCCGGAGACGATCTCCGGCTTGCCCACCACCGCCGCGACCGCCGAGGCGTCCGTTATGTCGATGCCGTTGCTGACCATCCACCACGTGATCGCCCGGTACTGGGCGCCGGTGTCCAGGTAGTTCAGCCCGAGCTGCGCGGCCACGGCCTTCGAGGTGCTCGACTTGCCCGTGCCGGAGGGGCCGTCGATGGCGACAATCACTGCCGGGACGGTCCGGGCGGCGCCGTTTTCCACGGTGAGGACACCTTCCTGGTGCGGGGTGGTGGGTGCGGACGGGACGCGAGGGCGCCCCGCACAAGGTTACTGGCTCGCCGGACCCGGTATGACTGCCCTTCCCGTCGCCCTACTGGCGGATCGTCCAGCCCCGCTCCCGCAGCGCCGCGCTGAGCACCGGGGCCGCCTTCTGCTCCACCATCAGCTGGACCAGACCCGCCTGCTGACCCGTCGCGTGCTCGATGCGGACGTCCTCGATGTTGACCCCGGCCATGCCGGCGTCCGCGAAGATGCGGGCCAGCTGTCCGGGCTGGTCGCTGATGAGGACGGCCACGGTCTCGTACGCCCGCGGAGCGCTGCCGTGCTTGCCGGGCACCCGGACCTGGCCGGCGTTGCCGCGGCGCAGCACGTCGTGGATCCCGTCGACGCCCTCGCGCCGCTTCGCCTCGTCCGAGGACTGGAGGGCGCGCAGGGCCTGTACGGTCTCGTCGAGGTCGGCGGCGACCTCGGAGAGCAGGTCGGCGACCGGCCCAGGGTTCGCGGACAGGATGTCGATCCACATCCGCGGGTCGGAGGCCGCGATCCGGGTCACATCGCGGATGCCCTGCCCGCACAGCCGTACGGCGGCGTCCTCGGCGTGTTCCAGGCGCGCGGCGACCATGTTGGAGACCAGGTGGGGCATGTGTGAGACGAGCGCGACGGCCCGGTCGTGGGCGTCGGCGTCCATCACGACCGGCACCGCGCGGCAGTGCGAGACCAGTTCCAGGGCGAGGTTCAGCACCTCCGTGTCGGTGTCCCGGATCGGGGTGAGCACCCAGGGGCGGCCCTCGAAGAGGTCGCCTGTGGCCGCCAGTGGTCCGGACTTCTCGCGGCCCGACATGGGGTGGGTGCCGATGTACTTCGACAGGAGTGCCTGGTCGAGGCCGAGCGCCTCCAGCTCGCGGCGCGGGCCGCCCTTGACGCTGGCCACATCCAGGTAGCCGCGCCCGAGACCACGCCGCATGGCGTCGGCGAGCGCGGCGGCCACGTGCGCGGGCGGGGCCGCGACGATCACCAGGTCGACGGGCCCCTCTGGGGCCTCGTCGGTGCCGGCGCCGAGCACGGCGGCCGTACGGGCCTGCTCGGGGTCCTGGTCGACGAGGTGCACGACGACCCCGCGCGCGGCGAGCGCCAGGGCCGCCGACGTACCGATCAACCCCGTACCGATGACGAGTGCGGACCTCACTGGGCGATGTCCTTGCGGAGGGAGGCGGCGGCACCGAGGTAGACGTGCACGATGTCGGCGCGCGGCTTGTCGGACTCGATGTGGGCGAGGACGCGGACCACCCGAGGCATCGCACCCTCGACGTCCAGCTCCTGGGCGCAGATCAGCGGCACGTCGACGATGCCGAGCTTGCGGGCGGCGGCCGCCGGGAAGTCGCTGTGCAGGTCGGGCGTGGCGGTGAACCAGATGCTGATCAGGTCGTCGGTGGTGAGGCCGTTCCGCTCCAGGACGGCGGTGAGCAGGGCGCCGACCTGCTCGCTCATGTGCCCGGCCTCGTCCCGTTCGAGTTGGACGGCGCCCCGGACCGCTCGTACCGCCACGGTGATGCTCCTCTGATGCACGGAAACGTCTGGTCACACCAGGGTAGTCAGCCCGGAACGCGCGGGTGCGCGTCGCCCGTCTGGCGAGACGGCAGCACCCGACGTGAGCGGGGCTCACACGTCCCAGAGCGCCCCGAGCGCCTGCAGCTCGCTCCCGTACTCGATGCGGTCCGCCCACTCCCGAGGCCAGGCGTCGGCGCCGAGGTGAGCGCCCGCGAAGGCGCCCGTGAGGCAGGCGATCGAGTCGGAGTCCCCGGAGGTGCAGGCGGCCCGGCGCAGGGCGGTGACGGGCTCGTTCGGGAAGAGCAGGAAGCACAGCAGACCGGTGGCGAGGGCCTCCTCCGCGATCCATCCCTCACCGGTCGCCAGACATGGGTCGGTCTCGGGCGAGACGGTCCGTTCGGCCGTCCGGAGGCGTTCGAGGATCTCAAGGCACTCGTCCCAGCCGCGCGCGATGAAGTGCTCCGGCGTGGGGTCCTGTGCGTGGGTCCACAGATCGCCGAGCCACTCGTCGTGGTAGCGGCTGCGGTTCTCGTGGGCGTACGAGCGCAGCAGTCCCACCAGGCCGGTCGGCTCGGCGCCCTGCATCAGAAGGCGTATCGCGTGGGCCGTGAGATCGGAGGCGGCGAGCGCCGTGGGGTGTCCGTGCGTGAGCGCGGCCTGCAACTGGGCGGCACCGGCCCGCTGTTCGTCGCTCAGCCCCGGCACCAGCCCGACGGGCGCGACCCGCATGTTGGCCCCGCAGCCCTTGGAGTCGATCTGGCTGGCCTGCTGCCAGGGACGGTCCTCGTCCTTCAGCAGGTTGCAGGCGACCAGGCAGGTCCGGCCGGGCGCCCGGTTGTTGTCCGGTGAGTGGTACCAGTCGACGAACTCCTCGCGCACCGGCCGTTCCATCCGCTTCGGCGCCAGCACACCACGGTCCATGGCCGTGCGCAGCCCGCGCCCGAGCGCCAGCGTCATCTGGGTGTCGTCGGTGACGATCGCCGGCCTCGGCAGCTCCATCTCCCGCCACGGCCCGAACTTGGCCAGGATCGACGGCACGTCGTTGAACTCGGTCGGGAAACCGAGCGCGTCGCCGAGGGCGAGCCCGATCAGGGATCCGGTGGCGGCGTGCTTGGCGAGGGCCGTGGTGGTCATGAGGGCCGTCCTTCCGTGGCGGGGCGAAGCAGGGGCGGGTGCAGGGCGGTGGCGCCGCCCGCGCGGTAGAGCGCGGCGGGCTTGCCGCGACCGCCGGTCAGCCGGGCGGCGCCCGTGACCGGTTCGACGAAGCCGGGGGTGGCGAGGACCTTGCGCCGGAAGTTGGGACGGTCGAGTGCGGTGCCCCACACGGTCTCGTAGACCTGCTGCAGCTCGCCCAGCGTGAACTCCGGCGGGCAGAAGGCCGTGGCGAGACAGGTGTACTCGAGCTTGGCGCCGACGCGTTCATGGGCGTCGGCGAGGATCCGGTCGTGGTCGAAGGCGAGCGGCTCGGCGGTGTCGTAGGGCAGCCAGCGGGCCTGCGCCGCGTCACCGCCGCCGTGCGGCTCGGGAGGGTCGGGGAGGAGCGCGGCGAAGGCGACGGAGACGACCCGCATACGTGGGTCGCGGTCGGGGGCGCTGTAGGTCCGCAGCTGCTCCAGGTGGAGTCCGGAGACGTCCGTCAGACCGGTCTCCTCGCCGAGTTCCCGCCGGGCCGCCTCCTCCGCGGACTCCTCGGGCCGCACGAAGCCGCCAGGGAGCGCCCAGCGGCCCGCGTAGGGGTCTTGGCCGCGCTCGACGAGCAGCACGTGCAGCGCGCCGGCCCGAACGGTGAGGACGGCCAGGTCGACGGTGACGGCGAAGGGTTCGAAGGCGTACTTGTCGTAGCCCTGCGCGCTCCCCATGTCCCCACCCCCTTAATAGTCGTTGTGACTATAAACGGCGGCGGTGGCAGCGCACAAGAAGACGACCGGCTCCCGTCACCACGGGAACCGGCCGCCTCGACGAGCCAGAGGCGCGCCCGGAGAGGGAGCGCCTAGAGGTCGACCTCCTTCATCAGCATCCCGACCTCGGTGTTCGACAGCCGGCGCAGCCAGCCCGACTTCTGGTCGCCGAGGGTGATCGGGCCGAAGGCGGTGCGCACCAGCTTGTCGACGGGGAAGCCGGCCTCGGCGAGCATGCGGCGCACGATGTGCTTGCGGCCCTCGTGCAGGGTCACCTCGACGAGGTAGTTCTTGCCGGTCTGCTCGACCACCCGGAAGTGGTCCGCGCGCGCGTACCCGTCCTCCAGCTGGATGCCGTCCTTGAGCTTCTTGCCGAGGTCACGCGGGATCGGGCCCACGATGTGCGCGAGGTAGGTCTTCTTCACGCCGTACTTGGGGTGGGTCAGCCGGTGCGCCAGCTCGCCGTGGTTGGTGAGCAGGATGACGCCCTCGGTCTCGGTGTCGAGCCGGCCGACGTGGAACAGGCGGGTCTCGCGGTTGGTGACGTAGTCACCGAGGCACTGGCGCCCCTCCGGGTCCTCCATGGTGGAGACGACACCGGCCGGCTTGTTGAGCGAGAAGAACTGGTACGACTGCGTGGCCACGGTCAGCCCGTCGACCCGGATCTCGTCCTTCTCCGGGTCGACCCGCGTCCCCTGCTCGGTCACGATCTCACCGTTGACCTCGACCCTGGCCTGCTCGATCAGCTCCTCGCAGGCCCTCCGGGAGCCGTAGCCCGCACGCGCGAGCACCTTCTGCAGCCGCTCGCCCTCCTGCTCGGCCCCCGGAAAGGTCTTCGGCAGCTTGAGGTCCTTCTTGCCGGCGTACCGCTCGCGGTTGCGCTCCTCGGCCCGGGCCTCGTACTCACGGGAGCGCGCGGGCGCCGTACGCCCGCGACCACCCTGCTGGGACTGCTTGGGGCCGCCCTTGGCGCCACCGCGCGCGCTCGTGCCGCGCCCGGACTTGGGGCCGTCCTGCGAGGCGCCGGGGCCCACGTCGTAGCGGCGCTCCTCGGGGCGGGGCTTGCGGGGGCGACCCTGGCCCTGCCGGTCGTCCCTGTTGTTGCCGGCACCGCGGTAGTTACCGCGCCCGCCGCTCTTGCCGCTGCCGCTGCTTCGCATCAAAGTTCCGTCGTCGTGTTCGTCGTGTGATCGTCGTCCGCGCCCGGAGCATCGGGAGCGTCCGGGTCGAACGACGGAACGCCCTCCTGGGTCTCGGCCTCGATCGCCTCCGCCTCCGGGAGGAAGGGCGCGAGTTCCGGAAGCTCGTCCAGGCCACGCAGGCCCATCCGCTCCAGGAAGTAGTTCGTCGTCCTGTACAGGATCGCACCTGTTTCGGGTTCCGTGCCCGCCTCCTCGACCAGACCGCGCTGGAGGAGGGTGCGCATGACCCCGTCGCAGTTGACTCCGCGGACCGCCGAGACGCGGCTGCGGCTGACCGGCTGACGGTACGCGACCACGGCCAGGGTCTCCAGGGCGGCCTGGGTGAGCCGGGCCTGCTGGCCGTCGAGCACGAAGCGCTCGACGGCGGAGGCATAGGCGGCCCGCGTGTAGAAGCGCCAGCCGCCCGCCACGAACCGCAGCTCGAAGCCACGGCCCTGCACGGTGTACTCGTCGGCGAGCTCGCGCAGTGCGTCGCCGATCTGCCGCCGGGGCCGCTCCAGGATCTTCGCCAGGTGCTCCTCGGTGGCGGGCTCGTCCACGACCATGAGGACGGCCTCCAGGGCGGGCTTGAGGTCGAGGTCGGCGACGGTGCTCAGCCCCGCCGGTACGTCGATGGTGTCCTCGCTCATGCCTTCTTCTCCTCCTTGGGCTCCTCGGGCGGCCGGTCGAACTCGTCCGTCACCACGGGCTCCTCGTTCCCGTACCCGCCGGTCCAGCGCACCATCAGCTCGCCGAGGGCGGCTTCCTGCTCCAGCGCCACGGCCTTCTCTCGGTACAGCTCCAGCAGCGCGAGGAACCGCGCCACGACCGTGAGGGTGTCGTCGGTGTCCGCCACGAGCACACGGAAGCTGGCCTCGCCGAGTTCCCGCAGCCGCGCGACCACGATTCCGGCCTGCTCCTGCACGGAGACCAGCGGGGCGTGGATGTGGTCGACGTACACCTGCGGCTTGGGCTTGGGCTGCATCGCCTTGACCGCGAGCCGGGCGAACCCCTCGGGTCCGATGCTGATGACCACCTCGGGCAGCAGCTCGGCGTGATGGGGTTCGAGGCCGACGGTA
This sequence comes from Streptomyces sp. NPDC022910, assembly GCF_055561075.1. Lineage (NCBI taxonomy): Bacteria > Bacillati > Actinomycetota > Actinomycetes > Kitasatosporales > Streptomycetaceae > Streptomyces > Streptomyces sp. NPDC022910. The sequence goes on along the minus strand of NZ_JBVHHL010000042.1, from coordinate 28,806 downwards.
CGGGGATAACGCCGGGCCTCGTCGTCGGTGCGCCGGTTGAAGATATCGGCGATCTGCTTGTAGGCGCGGTACTGGAGGAGCCGTGCGAACAGCAGGTCCCGGGCTTCCAGCAGCGCGAGGTCCGCCTCGTCCTCGACCTCCGCGGCGGGCAGCAGCCGCGCCGCCTTGAGGTCGAGCAGGGTCGCGGCGACGACGAGGAACTCGGTCGTCTGGTCGAGGTCCCAGTCCGGCCCCATGGCCCGGATGTGTGCCATGAACTCATCGGTCACCTTGGACAACGCGACCTCGGTGACGTCGAGTTTGTGCTTCGAGATCAGCTGGAGGAGGAGGTCGAAGGGACCCTCGAAGTTGGCGAGCCGGACCTTGAAGACACCGTCACCGGGCTCGGCCGGAACTCCGGATTCCCCGGCCACGGGTTCCACCCCGACCTCGCGCTCCTCGACCGCGGCGCCGGGCTCGGACGCGGATTCCGGGGCAGCTGCCGGCTCGAGCGCGGCCGCGGTGTGGGACATGGCCGCGGGCTCAGGCTCAGGCATGCCCACGGGGGCGGGCGCGGGCCTGACCGCGGGCTCACGCGCGGGCTTGGACGCGGGCGTGACCGCGTGCCCAGGCGCGGGCCTGACCGCGGGCTCACGCGCGGGCTTGGACGCGGGCATCGCCACGGAATCGGACGCGGGCCTGACCGCGGGCTTGGACGCGGGCACATGCCTGGGCATCGCCACAGGATCGGACGCGGGCGTGGCCACGGGCTCAGGCACAGGCCTGGCCGCGGGCTTGGACGCAGGCGCCACCGCGGGCACGGGCGTGGACGCGTACGCGAGCTCGGGCTCAGACGCGGATTCGGACGCGGACTCCGGCTCGGGCGTGACCGCGGGAGTGGCCTCGGACTCCGGCTCGGGCGTGACCGCGGGAGTGGGCTCGGGCTCGGCTACGAGCGGTGGCTCTTCCGGGGGCTCCGCCTCGGTGGGAGGCGCGGTCGGAGCAATCGGCGCGGCCCGGGGCCCGCGCCCCAGCGCACGCCGACGGCCGGCCGAGCCGGTGGCGGGAGCGGTGCCGTCGTACGAGGTCATAGCCGTCGCAGGCTACCTGCTTACCGCCCCCGCAGCCGACGCACGAGGATGCTGGCGTCCCCCCGGGACTCCAGATCCGCGAGCACCACGGCCACCGCCTCACGCACGATCCGCCCACGGTCGACCGCGAGCCCGTGCTCACCCCGGAGCACGAGACGCGCGTGCTCGAGGTCCATCAGCTCCTCCGCGGACACATACACGGTGATCTTCTCGTCGTGCCGCTCGCGCCCGCTGGGCCGCCGCCCGCCCGCACGCCCCCGCTTGCGCGGCTGGGCCGCGGCAGAACCTTCCTGCGGAGCCTGGCGCCGCCCAGACCGCTCCGCGGTCGTGGACCGCGTGCGGGACTCCCCCGCCTCCGCCTCGGTCACGTCGGCCGCGACGTGCTCGTCGCCCTCCCCGTCGCCGCCCTGCACGGGCACCGACGGCGGTGCGTCCTCCCCCGCTGCCGTCGCGTCGCTCTCGCCCGCGGGAGCCGGCACCCGGGCCTCGCCGTTGGCCTGGCGCCTGGGAGTGGACGCCTGGAGCGCCATTCCCCCGGTGGTACGGAACAGCTCGTCGGCCCCCGGCAGACTCACTCGGCGTGACACCGGGCGAGCACCTCCCTGGCGAGCTGGCGATAGGCGGCGGCGCCGACGGAGTTGGAGGCGTACGTGGTGATCGGCTCACCGGCGACCGTGGTCTCCGGGAAGCGCACGGTCCGGCCGATCACCGTGTGGTAGACGTGGTCGTCGAACGCCTCGACGACACGCGCGAGGACCTCACGGCTGTGCACGGTCCGTGAGTCGTACATCGTGGCGAGGATGCCGTCGAGCTCCAGCTCCGGGTTGAGCCGCTCCTGGACCTTCTCGATGGTCTCGGTGAGCAGCGCGACACCGCGCAACGCGAAGAACTCGCACTCCAGCGGCACGATCACCTTGTGCGCGGCGGTGAGCGCGTTCACGGTGAGCAGACCGAGCGAGGGCTGACAGTCGATCACGATGTAGTCGTAGTCGGGCATCAGCGGCTTGAGGGCCCGCTGGAGCGTCGACTCGCGCGCGACCTCGGACACCAGCTGGACCTCGGCCGCCGACAGGTCGATGTTGCTCGGCAGCAGGTCCATGTTGGGGACCGCGGTCTTCAGCAGGACCTCGTCCGCGGACATGCCCCGCTCCATGAGCAGGTTGTACACGGTGAGGTCGAGCTCCATGGGGTTGACACCGAGGCCCACGGACAGCGCGCCCTGCGGGTCGAAGTCGACAAGGAGCACCCTGCGCCCGTACTCCGCGAGCGCGGCGCCCAGGTTGATGGTCGACGTCGTCTTGCCGACGCCGCCCTTCTGGTTGCACATCGCGATGATCTTCGCGGGGCCGTGGTCGGTCAGCGGGCCCGGGATCGGGAAGTACGGCAGCGGCCGGCCGGTCGGGCCGATGCGTTCACGACGCTGGCGGGCCGCGTCGGGCGCGAGCGTGGCCGCGTACTCGGGGTCGGGCTCGTATTCGGCGTCGGGATCGTAGAAGTGCCCCTCGGGCAGTTCGTCGTAGTCGGCGAAGTGGTTGTGAACCTCGCCCCTCCCGTTGCCGGCCATGGCGTTCACGTGTTGGCCATCCATGCTCTGGTGTGCTGTCGGAGCCAGATGGGGACTCTGGCTCTGGTGGGCTGCGAAGGTACGGACAGCGACGGAGCCGACAGCCTCGAGCCCCGTGGGGCCCGTGCCCCGCGCAGGCATTCCTGGTTGACCACCCCCGGGAGTAAATGTCGACTCATTCACAAGTCGTCTTACCTCCTTGGTGACCAGGAAACTTCTAGATAGGTCAGCGTGGCACCATGCCGACGGTTGGCGACTCTATGGCGTGTCGGCGGTCCGCAGCAACACAATCCGCCGGACCCGGCCCGATGTGTCGGCAATGAAACATCCCGCTGTCAAGGGTGTCCGGGCACCGTTCGCCAGGTTTCACCGGTGTGCGAAACGGTTGAAGGGTTGCGTTCGAGGCGAGTTGAACGAGTGTCGCAAAGTGACCATACACACACCCGGCCGGACCTTGTCGGGCAAGGTCCGGCCAGGTGTTCGCTGTTGACGAGTGAGTTGACCTATCGCCTTGTGGCGCCGGGAAATCGGACCCGGACCTGGGCCGGCTCAGCCGAGCAGGGACTCCAGCTCCACGTGCTCCAGGCCGTGCGCCTCGGCGACCTCCTTGTAAACCACCTTGCCGTCATGGGTGTTGAGGCCCTTGGCCAGCGCGGCGTCGCGGCGCAGCGCCTCGACCCAGCCACGGTTGGCGAGCTCCACGATGTAGGGCAGCGTGGCGTTGGTCAGCGCGTAGGTCGAGGTGTTGGGGACGGCGCCGGGCATGTTGGCGACGCAGTAGAAGACCGACTCGTGGACCTTGAAGGTCGGCTGGGCGTGCGTGGTCGGACGGGAGTCCTCGAAGCAGCCGCCCTGGTCGATCGCAATGTCGACAAGGACACTTCCCGCCTTCATCCGGGAGACCAGCTCGTTGGTGACCAGCTTCGGGGCCTTGGCGCCCGGGATGAGGACGGCGCCGACGACGAGGTCGGCGTCGAGGCACGCCTTCTCCAGCTCGAAGGCGTTGGAGACGACGGTCTGGATCTTCGTGCCGAAGATCTTGTCCGCCTCCTTGAGCTTGTTGATGTCCCTGTCGAGGAGGGTGACGTGGAAGCCCAGGCCGATCGCGATCTGCGCGGCGTTCCAGCCCGAGACGCCACCGCCGATGATGACGGCCTTGCCGGCCGGCACGCCCGGGACACCGCCCGGCAGCACACCGCGACCGCCGTTCGCGGCCATCAGATGGTAGGCGCCGACCTGCGGGGCCAACCGGCCCGCGACCTCCGACATGGGGGCGAGCAGCGGGAGCGCGCGGTTCGGCAGCTCGACCGTCTCGTACGCGATGGCCGTGGTGCCGGACTCCAGGAGGGCGTCCGTGCACTCCTTGGAGGCGGCCAGGTGCAGGTAGGTGAAGAGGATCTGGTCCTTGCGGAGGCGGTGGTACTCCTCGGCCACGGGCTCCTTGACCTTCAGCAGCAGGTCGGCCGTGGCCCAGACCTCGTCGGCGGTCTCAAGGATCCGCGCGCCGGCGGCGATGTACTCGTCGTCCGGGATCGAGGAGCCGACACCGGCGTTCCGCTCGACGACGACCTGGTGGCCGTTGCGCACCAGCTCGTGCACGCCGGCGGGGGTGATGGCCACCCGGAACTCGTTGTTCTTGACCTCGCGGGGGATGCCGACCTTCACGTCGATCACGGTCCTTGACTCAGAGAATGTGGGGCATTGAGCTACATACCCGGACGTGCAGGGGCACATCGGGGGACACCGCAGGAGAACGTGCGGCAGAGCCAGTCTAATGAAGGCGTTCCCGCTGTCTAGCCTTTCATTGCATCAATCTTCAGCGGACGTACTGCGGATTTCGCAGGTGTTAGCACCTTGTTCCGGCGTCTCTGCGTTCTCCTGGCGCTCATCACCCAGCATGCGCTCGGCCGCCCCGCGGTGCAGTCGCGCGGCCGCCGGGTCGCCGAGGTGGTCCAGCGTGTCGGCCAGCCTGAGCTGTAGTGCCGCCTGCAGCCGCGCATCCTCCGCGCGCCGCGCCCACTCGACCGCCTCCTGGCAGGTGCGCAGGGATTCCTCGGGACGGCCGGCGTACTCCTGGACCCGGGCCAGCTCGCTCAAGGCCCGTGCGTGGGCGGCCACATCGCCGTTCCTGCGGTGGCCCGCCACCGCCGCGCGCCAGTTGCGCAGCGCCTCGCCGTAGCGGCCGGCGTACGTGTGGACGGTGGCGATGCGGCCGTAGAGCCGCGCGGCGTCCGCGCTCTCGTCGCGGGCGAGCCGCTGGGCGAGCGCCCGGCCGAACCAGTCGGCGGCCCGGTCGTAGTCACCCAGCTCCTGGTGGGCGCCGCCTACGGATTCCATCGCGCGGCCCGTCGCATACGGGTCCTCCGCCCGCCGTCCGGCGTCCAGCGCGGCCCGGTAGCGCGCCAGCGCCTCTGTCGTACGGCCGGTCTGCGCGTCCAGGTCCGCGAGGTTCAGCAGGGCCGCCGCCTGCTCGCGGGGCAGGTCGCGGCGCTCGGCGATGTCGAGGACGAGACCGTGGATGCCGTACAGCTCGGGCGCGGCCGCCCGGGTGCCGAAATGCGCGACCATGGCCCTCACCAGCGCGGCCATGAGACGCCGGGCCAGCGTGTCCAGCTCACCGTCGGCGACGGCGAGCCGGGCGGCGGCCAGCAGAGCCGGCTGCCGGGTGCGCAGCCAGTCCTCGGCCGCCCGGGGACTCGGGAAGCGCAGGGCCTTGGGCAGCCCGGCCAGCTTCTCCCGGGCCTGCGAACTGTCGGTCTCGGTGATCGCACGGCAGGACTGGAGCAGCCGTACGGTCCGCTCCAGCATCCGCGCGCGGGCCAGCTGCAGCTCGGCCGGGCGGTCCTGGCTCTGGGTGAGGGTACGCAGCAGCGGCAGCAGACAGCCGGGTACTCCGTACTGCGGCGGGGACGAGGCGAGGCGCCGCAGGAAGCCGAAGGCCGCGAAGTCGTCGAGGACGGTGCCGGCCTCCTCCACCGAGCAGCCGGCCAGCGCCGAGGCGGTGTGCGGGTCCACGAGGCCGGCGGGTGCCAGGGAGAGCAGGCGCAGCATCCGCTGGGCGGCGCCCGGCAGCCCCGCGTACGCCAGCCGGAAGACCCGGGCCGGCGGCGGCCCGTCGTCACCCCTGGTGCGCAGCTGCTTGACGAGGTCGGCCACGCCGGCCTTGGGGCGGGCGGCCAGCCAGCCGCCGGCCAGGACCAGCGCGGCGGGCTGGCCGGCGCACTCCTCGACGAGCGCCTCGGCGGCGAGCGGATCGACGGTGACGCGCACCGATCCGGTGTACCGGGTGAGCAGTTCCAGGGCGGACTTGGTGTCGAGGCCGCCCAGGGTGCAGGGGCGCACGTCCGCGATTCCGGTCAACGGGCCCTCGGAGACGGCGACGACGAGGCAGTCCGGCGTGTCGGGCAGCAGCGCGTCGACCTGCTCGGCCGACACTGCGTCGTCCAGCACGAGCAGCGCGCGACGTCCCGCCAGACCCTCGCGCACCGCCTGGCCCAGCTCGTCCTCGGCGGCGCCGGCCGGGGTGGGCAGGTCGAGGGCGGTCAGCAGCTCGCGGGCGGTGGTCCCGGTCGGTACGGGTGTGCCGTCGGGCTCGCTCAGGCGGGCGCGGAGCACGCCGTTCTCGTAACGGTGTGCGACCTGGCGCACCAGCTCCTCGGCGAGCGCCGTTCGGCCGAAACCGGGTCGGCCCGCGATGAGCAGCACACGGGCGCGGGGCGCCTTGCGGCCGGAGAGGGTGTCGAGGCCCGCGCGCTCGATGTCGAGCAGGAGTTCCTTCAACTCCCGTGTGCGGCCGAGGAACTGACCGGCTGCGGCGACGGGAAGCCGGTTGTCCTCCGACAGCTCGACGCCGTGTGTGTCCACCGCCTGATCCGCCACGGGCCACGCTCCCGTCCCACTGCGCACACGGGCCCGCCGGGCCTTGGGCGGGTCGTTCCCAGAGCCTAGTTCACGCTCTGCGACGATCCCGGTGGAGCACGGCGGACACATCCCCCGATCGGATCAGCCGATGGTACGACCGGGAGTATCGGAGGGGCGTGAGGCCCGCGAGCGAGCGCGCCTCACCCGTGGTCACGCTTCGTTCAGGCCTCGAACGGCCGCGCCGGCCAGGGCGCCTCGGCCGGGCGCAGGGCGTCCAGACCGTCGCCGCTGCGCGCGGCGACCAGCGAGAGGACGCCGACGACGAGGCAGTTGTTGTGCAGGTCGCCGGCCAGCACACCCCGTACGAGCTCCTCGACCGGCACCCGGGCCAGCTCCATGTCGGCCTCCTCGTCCTCCACCTCGAAGCGCTGCCCCTCGGCCTCGGACAGATCGCGGGCGAGGAAGACGCGCACCGCCTCGTCGCAGCCTCCGGGCGTGGTGTAGACGTCGGTCAGCACCCGCCAGTCCTCGGCCTTGACGTGCGCCTCCTCGTACAGCTCACGCTGGGCGGCGTGCAGCGGGTTCTCGCCGGGGACGTCGAGGAGCCCGGCAGGGATCTCCCAGAGCTTGTGACGCACCGGATGGCGGTACTGGCGCAGGACAAGGACCCGGCCCTCGTCGTCGAGGGCGAGGACGGCCACCGAACCGGGGTGGACCTGGTAGTCGCGGCGTGCGACCGAGCCGTCGGGCATGACCACGTCCTCGGCGCGGACCGAGGTCTTCTTGCCGACGAACGGGGTCTCGCTCGCCCTGACCTCCCACGCCTCGGGGATGTCGACCAGATTCGCGGCCTTGATCGTCATGTCGCCCTGTTCCTCCCACGCCCTTGCACAAAACCGGGGTACGCCTCCTTCAGGACGCGTACCCCGGCCACCGTACAGCTCTTGTGTTACTTGCCGTTCTGGCCGTTCTTGCGCTCCACGGCCGCCTTCACCAGACCGGCGAACAACGGGTGCGGCCGGGTCGGGCGGGAGCGCAGCTCCGGGTGCGCCTGCGTCGCCACCAGGTAAGGGTGCACTTCGCGCGGGTACTCGACGTACTCCACGAGCTTGCCGTCCGGCGACGTGCCGGAGAACACGATGCCCGCCTTCTTCTCCAGCTCGGCGCGGTAGGCGTTGTTCACCTCGTAGCGGTGGCGGTGGCGTTCCTCGACGTACTCCTTGCCGTCGTACACCTCACGCACGATCGAGCCGTCGGCCAGCTTGGCGGGGTACATGCCCAGGCGCATCGTTCCGCCCATGTCGCCCTCACCCGCCACGATGTCCAGCTGCTCGGCCATGGTGGAGATGACCGGATGGGCGGTGGCCGCGTCGAACTCGGTGGAGTTCGCGTCGGCGATGTCGGCGAGGTTGCGCGCCGCCTCGATCACGATGCACTGCAGGCCGAGACAGAGGCCGAGCAGCGGGATCTTGTTCTCGCGGGCGTACTGGATGGCGCCGACCTTGCCGGAGACACCGCGGTCGCCGAAGCCGCCGGGAATGCAGATCGCGTCCACGTCGGACAGCTGTTTCTGGGCGCCCGCCGGGGTCTTGCAGTCGTCGGACGTGACCCACTTGATCTTCACCCGGGCCTTGTTGGCGAAGCCGCCCGCGCGCAGCGCCTCGGTCACCGAGAGATAGGCGTCGGGCAGGTCGATGTACTTGCCGACCAGGGCGAGGGTGACCTCGTCCCCGGGGTTGTGGACACGGTCGAGCAGGTCGTCCCAGGTCGTCCAGTCCACATCCCGGAACGGCAGGTCCAGCTTGCGGACCACGTAGGCGTCCAGGCCCTCGGAGTGCACGACCTTCGGGATGTCGTAGATCGAGCGGGCATCGGGGCAGGCCACGACCGCGGCCTCGTCGACGTCGCACATCAGGGAGATCTTGCGCTTGATCGCGGTCGGCACCTCCCGGTCGCAACGCAGGACGATCGCGTCCGGCTGGATGCCGATGTTGCGCAGGGCGGCGACCGAGTGCTGGGTCGGCTTGGTCTTCAGCTCGCCGGAGGGACCGATGTACGGCAACAGTGAGATGTGCACCACGAAGACGTTGTCGCGGCCGACCTCGTGGCGGACCTGGCGGACGGTCTCCAGGAACGGCAGCGACTCGATGTCGCCGACCGTGCCGCCGACCTCGGTGATCACGACGTCCACCTCGTCGGTGGCCATGCGCCGGATGCGGTGCTTGATCTCGTTGGTGATGTGCGGGATGACCTGCACCGTGTCGCCCAGGTACTCGCCGCGCCGCTCCTTGGCGATCACCGTCGAGTAGACCTGCCCGGTGGTGACGTTGGCGGAGCCGTCCAGATCGCGGTCCAGGAAGCGCTCGTAGTGGCCGATGTCCAGGTCGGTCTCGGCGCCGTCATTGGTGACGAAGACCTCACCGTGCTGGAAGGGGTTCATGGTGCCCGGATCCACGTTGAGATACGGGTCGAGCTTCTGCATGACGACGCGCAGGCCCCGCGCCTTGAGCAGCATGCCGAGGCTGGACGCCGTCAGGCCCTTGCCGAGCGAGGAGGCGACACCCCCGGTGACGAAGATGTGCTTGGTCGTCGTGGCTGTGCTATTTCGAAAAGCAGCGGGCGGCATGGCCAAGAGGGGGCTCCCGTGGTCGCGGTCTGGGGTGCGGAGCGGCTGGTCCTCCGAAGGGTTTCCGGGGGTTGCCGTCGCTGCGGTTCGGGGGTTTCGTGCCCACCGGTCCACGGGCTACCAGCGTATCAGCGCCCGGACGGGACTGCTTCCGGCCACGCTCCGCACACGTGTCACCATGGACGCGCGACCGTCACCCGTGCCCCACTCGTTCGGCGCACTCGCGTTGTCCCGGGGGGCACGCGGATCATGGAGGTGCGTCGTATCCTGCTCGGACACTCGCTGCCGAGCACACCGGAAAACGGGCCCACCCCCGCCCGTCACCGGAACAACAACAGCTCGTCAGTTCGTTGAACATCGACTACTTCTTTTTCGAATCGGTCGGTGAACAACGCCTTTCTCACCGACCCCATGACCGCAAGAGCGACCGCCCCCCGAGGGCGACGTGGCCGTTCGACTGGAGTTCAATTGGCCGGGCGCATCGAAGACTACGCACTCATCGGAGACATGCAGACCGCGGCGCTGGTCTGCCGGGACGGCACCGTGGACTGGCTGTGTCTGCCCCGTTTCGACTCCCATGCCGTCTTCGCAGGGCTGCTCGGCACGGAGGAGCACGGCTTCTGGCGCCTGGGCCCGGCCCACGCGTCGGACGCCCAGCCGCCTACGGCGACCCGGCGGTCCTACCGCGGCGAGTCGCTGATCCTCGAGTCCGAGTGGGACACTCCGCGCGGCACGGTCCGCATCACCGACTTCATGCCGCCGCGTGACGGCGCCCCTCAGCTCATCCGCATCGTGGAAGGCGTCACGGGCCGGGTACCCATGCGCTCGGCGCTGCGCATGCGGTTCTCCTACGGGCGGGTCGTGCCCTGGGTGCACAAGCACGAGGGCCGCACGGTGGCCGTGGCCGGACCCGACTCCGTGTGGTTCGACACACAGGCCGAGACCTACGGCAGGGCACTCACCACGTACGCGGACTTCACGGTCGCACCGGGTGACCGGATCGCGTTCACGATCTCGTGGCAGCCCTCGCACAAGGAGCCGCCTCCGATGCCGGAGCCCGAGCAGTCGCTGGAGGCGACCGAGGACTTCTGGCGCGAGTGGGTGGAGCACTGTACGTACCACGGCCCCTACCGCGAGGCCGTCATCCGCTCGTTGATCACCCTCAAGGCCCTGACCTACGCGCCGACGGGCGGCATCGTGGCCGCGCCCACGACCTCCCTGCCGGAGGAGATCGGCGGCGTGCGCAACTGGGACTACCGCTACACCTGGCTGCGCGACGCCGCGATCACCCTCTCCTCGCTGCTGCGCACCGGTTACCGCGAGGAGGCCCGCGCCTGGCGCGAGTGGCTGCTGCGAGCCGTCGCAGGCGATCCCGAGAACCTCCAGATCATGTACGGCATCGCGGGGGAACGGGAGCTGGGCGAGGCCGAGCTGGACTGGCTGCCCGGCTACGAGAACTCGGCTCCGGTGCGCGTCGGCAACGGCGCCGCGCACCAGCTGCAGCTCGACGTGTACGGAGAGGTCACCGAGGCCCTGCACCTGGCCCACATGACGGGCCTGGCGCGCAACGACTACGCGTCCCTGCTCCAGCTGAAGCTGATCCGCTACCTGGAGCAGCACTGGGACGAGCCGGACGAGGGCATCTGGGAGGTGCGCGGCCCCCGCCGCCACTTCGTGCACTCCAAGGTCATGGCCTGGGTCGCGGTCGACCGCACCATCAAGCTAATCGAGTCCGGGGACGCGGACGGCCCGCTGGAGAAGTGGCGCGAGCTGCGCGACGACATCCACCGGGACGTGTGCGAGAAGGGCTACGACAAGGAGCGCAACACCTTCACGCAGTCGTACGGCTCCAGGGAGCTGGACGCCTCGCTGCTGCTGATTCCGCAGATGGGCTTCCTGCCGCCGGACGACAAGCGGGTGATCGGCACGATCGAGGCGATCCAGCGCGAGCTGTCCACGACCGACGGCTTCATCCTGCGTTACCCGACCTCGGGCGAGGAGGAGGGCGTCGACGGGCTGCCGGGTGACGAGGGCGCGTTCCTCGCCTGTTCCTTCTGGATGGCCGACGACCTGGCGATGATCGGCCGCGTGGACGAGGCCCGCAAGCTCTTCGAGAAGCTGCTCGCCCTACGCAACGACCTGGGCCTGCTCGCAGAGGAGTGGGACCCGCGTCTGCAGCGCCAGGTCGGGAACTTCCCGCAGGCGTTCAGCCACGTCCCGCTGATCGACACCGCCCTGCGTCTGACGGCGTCCGGCGCGTACGGCGGCTGAGTCCGGTCCTGCCGCGCACCGCCGCCGAACAGGACCGGTGCACCGTGCCCGCCTAGGCTGAGGCGTGAGGTGTCCCCTCGCTGGAAGGGGGCGGCTGCCATGGCTCCCCTTGGGAAGGCGGGCGCGGCGCTCGACGCGCTCCGCGCCGATCTGGCCGGCGACGTCTTCGCCCCCCGCGACCCGGGCTATGACGAGGCCCGCACCGTCTTCAACGCGCTGATCGACCGCCACCCGGCGGTGATCGCGCAGTGCGAGGGGCAGGCCGACGTCGTCCGGGCGGTGCGCTTCGCCCGGGACCTGGATCTCAGGATCGCCGTCCGTGGAGGCGGCCACAGCGTCGCGGGCATGGCGCTCAACGACAACGGCCTGGTGGTGGACCTGCGCCGGATGCACGAGGTCACGGTCCATCCCGGGTCGGCGTCGGTACGGGTGGGGGGCGGCGCCGTGATGAGCCATCTGGACCGCGCCACGCAGCTCCACGGTCTGGCCACCACCGGCGGCCGGGTCTCCACGACCGGCGTCGGCGGCTTCGTGCTCGGCGGCGGCAACGGCTGGCTGGACCGGGCCTTCGGTCTCGCCGTCGACAACCTGCTCGATGTCGAGCTGGTGACCGCGGACGGCACCACGGTGCTCGCGACCGCCGAGGAGAACCCCGAACTGTTCTGGGCGCTGCACGGCGGCGGGGGGAACTTCGGCGTCGCCACCGCGCTCACGCTCAAACTGCACGAGCTGCCCGAGTTCTCCATCGCCCTGCTCATGTTCCTGCCCGAGAGGGGCCCGGAGGCGGTTCGGACCTACCGCGACATCATCGCCACCGGCCCTCCGGAGATGGGCGGAGCCGTGCTGTACCTGACCGGCCCACCCGAACCGTTCGTCCCCCGACATCTGGTCGGGACGCTGCTGTGCGCCGCGCTGGTCACGTACACGGGCGGTGAGGAGGACCTGCGCAAGCTCGCCCGACCGCTGCTGGCGCTGCCGCACGAGTGCGAGGTCGTGTCCGCGATGCCGTACGCCGACGTCCAGTGCATGCTCGACGACCCACCCGGGCTACGGAACTACTGGTCGGCCGAGTATCTGACCGCCCTGCCCGACGAACTGGTCGACATCTTCTGCGCCCGCGCTCCCTCGATGCCCGTCCCCAGCTCGTGTCAGCACGTGCTGTTCCCGCAGGGCGGCGCGATCGCCTCCGGGCCCGCCGGGTACCCCGTCCCCTACCGGGACGCGTCCTGGACCGTGTACCCCTTCGGCGTCTGGGCGGATCCGGCGGACGACGAGCAGGCCCTGCAGTGGGTCGGGGACGTGCGCGCCGACGTCAGGCCCTGGCGCACGGGCGCGGTCTACCTCAACTTCATCGGGGACGAGGGCAGGGACCGGGTGGTGGCCGGCCTCGGCACCGAGAACTTCAACCGGCTGGCGCGGATCAAGCGGCAGTACGACCCGGACAACGTGTTCCGGTACAACCACAACATCCCGCCCGCCTGACCGGGCTCCGGCGGTGCGCCCCGGGCGTCCGCGCAGGTAGCGTCACCGCATGGACAGCCGTTTCGACCCCCAGGGCACCCAGGGCGCCGGGATCACCGTACAGCGGGCGCTGGAGCTGCCCGGGCTGCGCAGTGGGCTGCCGGAGGTGCTGGCCGGCTCGGACCGGCTGCAGCGCACGGTGCGCTGGGTGCACGCGGGTGAGGTACCGAACATCGCCTCGCTGCTCAAGGGCGGCGAGCTGCTGCTGACCACGGGCTACGGTCTGGGCACGCGCCCCGCCGACCAGCGCGCGTTCGTCCGCACCCTGGCCGAGCGCGGTATCGCGGCCCTGGTGGTGGAGCTGGGACCGCGCTTCACCCGGCTGCCCGCCGCCCTCGTCGAGACGGCCCGCACGGCCGGGCTTCCGCTCGTCCAGCTGCACCGCGAGGTGCCGTTCGTGGCGGTCACCGAGGAGATCCACACCGAGATCGTCAACGGCCACTACGCGCTGCTCCAGCAGGCCGAGGAAGTGCACCGCCGCTGCACCGAGGCGCTGCTCGGCGGGGGCGGGGTGCCCCAGGTCCTGGGCATCCTGGCCGACTTCAGCGGCAATCCGGTGTTCCTGGAGACCGCCGACGGACAGCTGCTGTACGCCGCCGGGACCGGGCCCGCGGACACCGACCCGCTCCAGGTGTGGGAGGGTCTGCGCGGCCAGCACAAGGACGAGCCCCCGGCCGGGACGACCCTCGTCGACGTGCCGGGCGGCGGCCCCGGCACGGGTTCCGTACGGGCCCGGCTGGTGTTGCTGCCGGTGAGCGCGCCGGTGGCGCCGGTGCACCGGATCGCCGCCGAGCGGGCCGCAGGCATCCTCGCCGTGGTCCTGATGCAGGCCCGGCAGGAGGAGGAGCTGGCGGCTCGGGGGCGCGGCGACTTCCTCACCGACCTCGCCGAGGGCCGTATCGCCGCCGAGGGCGCGCCCGCGCAGGCCCGGGTGCTGGGCTTCAAGCCGGGCGCCGGCCCCCTGCTGCCGGTGGTGATGCGGCTCGCGGACGGCCTCGCGCCGGGCGGCGGGGGCTGGGCGGTCCTGGCGCGGGCGGTCGCGGAGGAGCTCGCCTCGGTGGGCGTACCGGTCCTGCTGGGCGTACGGCCGGTTGAGGGCCGGGTGCCGCTGCTACTGGCTCTGCGCTCGGAGTCGGAGCGCTCGGCGGTCGCCGACCGGGTGGCCGCGGCGCTGCGTGCGGGTGTGGAGCGGGCCGGCATACAGCGGCCGGGCGTGCGGCCGCCGGTCGTGGTGGTCGGCGTCGCGGGCGGCTGGGCCGCGGCGTCGGCGGGACTGCGGCACGCTGCGGAGACGGCGACGGCGGCGCAGGGTCTGCCGGAGCACCCCTGGTACGACGCGCGCCGCCTCGACATCGACCTGCTGCTGTGGCGGTTGCGCGACCACCCGGATCTGGCGGCCTTCGTGGACCGAGCAATCGGTCCCCTGCGCGACCACGACCACCGCTCCAAGCCGCCGCTGCTGCCCACGCTGGAGACATATCTGGCGCATGCGGGCCGCAAGGCGGAGACGGCCCGCGAGCTGCATCTGAACCGGCAGACGCTCTACAACCGGCTGGGCCGGATCGGGGAGTTGCTGGGCACGGACCTCGACGACCCGCAGACGGTCCTCGCCCTGAGCCTGGCACTGCGGGCGCGCAGACACGTGCCCCAGGCGTGACGTGCGCCCTAGGCGAAGGGCAGAACCTGTGTCAGCTCGTCGTAGACACTGAGCACTTGAGCGACCGTCTCGTCCTCGGTGGGCCAGGTGGCGGCCTGCCGGGCGCCCTTCTCCTTGAGCAGCTCACGGCGCGCGGGATCAGCGAGAAGCCGTACGACGGCGGCGGCGAGCGCCTCCGCGTCTCCGTACGGCACGAGGTCGGCCGCGTCGCCGACGAGTTCGCGGATGCCGCCGACGTCGGTGGCGACCAGGGGAACGCGGGCGTGCAGGGCCTCCTGGGCCAGGACGGACCGGGACTCCCAACTGCTGGGCAGAAGTGCCAGATCGGCCGCGGCGAGCAGTTCTCCGACGTCCTCACGCCGCCCGACCAGCCGCACCGGCAGCCCTTCGTCCTCGATCCGCCGCTGGAGCACGGTCCGCAGCGGTCCCTCCCCCGCGACGACGACCAGGGGCACCGGGTCGAGGCGGCGCCAGACGCGTGAGGCGTCGAGCAGCACGTCGTACCCGCGGTGCCGCTCCAGGGCGCCGACGGCCATGAGCAAGGGGCGGCCCGTGGCGCCGAGTTCGGCGCGGATCTTGGGGTGCAGCCGGTCGGGGTCGTCGTGCTCGACGGGTTTGCGGGGTGCGGGCAGGGCGACGGCGGCGAGCCGGGCGTCGCGGGCGCCACGGCGGCGGGCCCGGTCGACGAGGTCGGACGAGGTGCCGAGGACGACGGACGCGGCTCTGGCCACGCGCCGTTCGAGCAGGCGCAGCAGATGGGCGCGGGCGCCTTCGGCGTACGCCCGGGTGTGCCAGGTGACGACGAGCGGGGTGCGGATGCGGCGACCGCTGAGCGCGAGCGCGGCGCGCAGGCCCGCGTTCAGCCCGTGCGCGTGCACCAGGTCCGCCTCGGCGCAGGCGATGCGGAGCGCGGCCAGGGCGGCGGGGTCCGTACTCCGGGGCACGGGGACGTGCCGGCCACCGACGCCGGTGAAGTCGTAGGTGCGTTCGGCCTCAACAGGAGCGCACACGGTCACGCCCACGCCGCGGGCGACCAGACCCGAGGTCAGCATGTGCACGTGCGCGCTGCTGCCCGCGCTGCCTCCGCCCAGCACCTGCACGGTGCGCAGCGGCGACCGGCCGTGCGGTGAGTGGCTGCTCGCAAGGCTCACGTGGCCGGGGCTCCTGGTTCGGCATCGGACGGTCACGAAGAAACGTACAGAAGGATCGCGCGGTGGGGGTGGACCGCGCGAGGTGCTCCGCGGATGACTCAAGGATGCCAGGGCGCGGGCGTGTTGCGGCACCGACCGCTGCGTGCGACGACGGCGGACCCGGTGGCCGGGCGCGGACGCTGTCACTCACATGGGTGAGCAGGGCGGCGGGTTCGGGTGGCGTGCGGGAGGGTTGACCGGCGGTTACCCGACCCCCAGGACTTCGCGGCCTCGGTCACCTTCTCCCCGTACGCCGCCGCGGCCACCAACGCCACCGCGTGGGCCAGGAGTCCCACCCGGCCTCCCCCGTTCCCGGCTCCGCCCGAACGGGAGGACCCCCATCCGGCGACGACGGCGGTGCCGAGCGCGGCGCCGAGGGCGTGCGCCCCCGCGTCACCGATCATCGCGCGCTCCCCGAGGTCGTCGGGAAGGACGGCGGCCGCGGCCCCCGTCGCGGCGGCGGACAGCTCCCCTGCGGGCCCCTGCCGGAGCAAGCCCGGAGCCCCCAGGGCGAGTACGGCCCCGGCGGCACATCCCGGCCGTACGTCCACGAGGTTGACGAAGTGCGCGAACCCGGCGATGACGACACCGGCGAGCACCTTGTCGAGCGGCCGCTCCTTGAGCACTGTCCCCGCGGCGAGGGCGGCGGTGGAGATCCCGAACAGCTTCACCGCACCGCTGGTGACCTCACCGTCCCGGAGGGCGGACAGATGCGCACGGAACCCACGCCGGGGGTCACCGGCTCCGGCGACGTCGTCGTAGGCCCCACAGGCGCCGGCGGCGAGCACCGCGAGTCCGGCGGCCGGATGAACGCGCCCGGCCCCGAGCACGGCCGCCACGGCCGACGCGGGTCCCGCGTACAACTCGACGGTCCGTCCGGCGTAGTTCTTCCGCTCCCAGCGGCCTCGCCCGCCCGGCACCGTGGCGCGCAGGGCGGCGGTGCCGGCACGGGTGACGAATGCGGCGAGCCCGAACGAGACGCTCCTGCGCATGCGGGTGATCATCCCGCCACCCTACGAGTCCCGCCCGCTACGCATCGGATCGGGCCGTCGCAAGCAACTCCTCCGCGTGCGCCCGCGCCGTCTGCGAGTCCTCCTGGCCGGCCAGCATCCGGGACAGTTCGCGAATGCGGTCCTCGCCCTCCAGAACCTTCACGCCGGAGCGGGTCACCGACCCGTCGTTCGTCTTCTCCACCAGCAGCTGCCGGTCGGCGAACGCGGCCACCTGCGGCAGGTGGGTGACGACCACGACCTGCGCGGTCTTCGCGAGCCGGGCGAGGCGCCGCCCGATCTCCACCGCAGCCTTGCCTCCGACGCCCGCGTCGACCTCGTCGAAGAGGTACGTCGGCACGGGATCCGTCCCCGCGAAGACGACCTCCACCGCGAGCATCACGCGTGAGAGCTCACCACCGGACGCACCCTTGGCGATGGGCCGCGGCGGCGCACCCGGGTGGGGGGCGAGCAGCAGCTCGACCTCGTCGACGCCCGACGGCCCGTACGCGACCGTACGCCCGCCGACCTCGACGCCGTCGGGGTCGTCCGTCTGCCGGATCTCGAACGACACGCGCGCGTGCGGCATGGCGAGCGAGGCCAGCTCGGCGGTCACGGCGGCGGCGAACCGCTCGGCGGCCTCCGTACGCGCGTCCGTCAACGCCTGTGCGAGCCCGCCCAGTTCGGTGCGAAGAGCGTCCCGCTCGGCGGTCAGTTCCTCGATCCGCTCGTCGTCGCCGTCGAGTTCGGTCAGCCGTGCGGCACTCTGTTCGGCCCACGCGAGGACGGTGTTGATGTCCTCGCCGTATTTGCGTGTCAGCGCGCCCAGCGCGGCCCGCCGTTCCTCGACCGCGGCCAGCCGCAACGGGTCGGCGTCCAGGTCGTCGGCGTATCCGGCCAGCTCACCGGCCACATCGCCGAGCAGGATCCCGATCTCCCCGATCCGGTCGGCGAGCCCCGCCAGCGCCGGATCGTGCGACCGCACGGCTTCCAGGGCCCGGTGCCCGCCCGCGACCAGGGTGGCCGCGTCGACGCCCTCGGGATCCTCCGGATTGCCCGCCAGCGCCGCGTGCGCGGCGGTCGCCGCCGACGCGAGCGCCTCCGCGTGTCCGAGCCGCTCCGCCTCCTCGGCCAGCTCCGCGTCCTCGCCGGCCCGTGGCTCCACGGCCGCGATCTCGTCGAGCCCGAAGCGCAGCATGTCGGCTTCCTGGGCCCGCTCACGGGCACGGGTGGTGATCTCCTCCAGCTCGGCGGAGACGGACCGCAGCCGCCGGTGGGCCCCCGCGTACTTGGCGAGGGGCACCGCAACCGCGTCGCCGGCGTACCGGTCCAGCGCCTGCCGCTGCCGGGACAGCTTGAGCAGGCCCTGCTGGTCGGTCTGCCCGTGCACGGCGACCAGTTCGTCGGCCAGCTCCGCGAGCACGCCGACGGGCACGGAACGCCCGCCCAGGTGCGCCCGTGAGCGTCCCTCGGCGGAAACGGTACGGCTGATCAGGAGCGCCCCGTCGTCGAGCTCCGCCCCGGCCTCTTCTGCGCGTACGGCGGCGGAGGCGCCCTCGGGCATGGTGATCCGCCCCTCCACGACCGCGTTCTTCGCCCCGATCCGTACGAGCGCCGGGTCGGCGCGCCCACCGAGCAGCAGGCCGAGGCTGGTGACGACCATGGTCTTGCCCGCACCCGTCTCACCGGTCACGGCGGTGAAGCCGGGCGACAGCTCGACGACCGCGTCGTCGATGACTCCGAGCGACCGTATCCGCATCTCCTCCAACACGGAGAAGACCTTACGAGGTCGGGCGGGGGATGTGCGAGCGGCCCTTGTCACCCTGGCGGGGTAACCGCGCCCCTGGAAGGGGCGCGGGGAACGGCGCGAGCACCACAGACAACCCGCACCCGACGAACGACCCACAGGCGGTCAGTGAGGCCGACCTCGCCACCCCGACACCGGAAGCGCGAACTTGGCCACCAACCGGTCCGTGAAGGAGGCGTGGTGCAGCCGAGCCAGCCGCACGGGCACGGCCCCCCGCCGCACCTCCACCCGCGCGCCCTGCGGCAGCTCCACCATCCGCCGTCCGTCGCACCACAGCACCCCGTGCGGCGTGTCCGGCTGCACCTCCACGGCGAGCACGGAGTCGGGCGAGGTCACCAGTGGCTTGGCGAACAGCGCGTGCGCACTGATCGGCACCAGGAGCAGCGCCTCCACCTCCGGCCACACCACGGGCCCACCAGCGGAGAAGGCATACGCGGTCGAGCCGGTGGGGGTGGCGCACACGATGCCGTCGCAGCCGAACCCGGTCACCGGCCGCCCGTCGATCTCCAGGACGACCTCCAGAAGCTTCTCGGCGGAGACCTTCTGTACGGCCGCCTCGTTCAGCGCCCAGTCGGTGTGGACGATGTCGCCGTTCTTGAGCACGACGACGTCGACGGTCATGCGCTCCTCGACCTCGTACGCCTTCATCACCACCCGGTCGACGACCCGGTCGAGGTCGTCGCGTTCGGCCTCGGCGAGGAAGCCGACCCGGCCGAGGTTCACGCCGAGCATCGGCACCCCCGAGGCGCGGGCGAACTCCGCGCCGCGCAGCAGGGTGCCGTCACCGCCGAGCACGATGAGCAGCTCGCACCCGTCGAGGCACTGGGGAGTGGCCTCCTTGACGAGCTCCACCTCTTCCGGCAGGGGCAGGTCTTCCGCCTCCGCCTGAAGGACGCGTACCCCGATCCCGCAGCGCAGCAGCCCCTTGACCACCAGCTCGGCACTGCGGATGGCCGCGGGCCGCCCGGTGTGGGCAAGCAGGAAAACAGTACGAGCTCGGTTCTGTGTCAACGCGGCCCCTCCGCCACTGCACGGTCAACGTCGGCCGGGTCCAGTGCGGGTGCTCCGGCTCGCAGCCACAGAAAGTACTCGACATTGCCCGACGGTCCGGGCAGCGGGCTGGCCGTCACGCCCTTCACGCCGAGGCCCAGTTCCGCGGCCCGTTCGGCCACTGAGCGCACCGCCTCCGCGCGCAGCTCGGGGCTGCGGACGACACCGCCGCTGCCCAGCCGTTCCTTCCCCACCTCGAACTGCGGCTTGACCATCATCACCAGATCGGCGTCGGGCTTCGCGCACCGCACCAGGGCGGGCAGCACCAGTCCGAGCGGGATGAAGGACAGATCCCCCACGACAAGCTCCACAGGCTCCCCATCGATCGCTTCGAGCGTCAATTCGCGTACGTTCGTACGGTCCTTGACGGTGACGCGTTCATCGCTCCGCAGAGACCAGGCCAGTTGTCCGTACCCGACGTCGACGGCGACGACATGTGCGGCCCCCGCGCGCAGCAGGACATCGGTGAAGCCGCCGGTGGAGGCACCGGCGTCCAGCGCCCGCCGGCCCTCCACCTCCAGGCCCTGCGGCACGAACGCCTCGAGGGCGCCCGCGAGCTTGTGGCCGCCCCGCGACACGTAGTCGGGGTCGCTGTCGTCCCGCGCGACGACGATGGCCGCCGCGGTCTCCACCTGTGTGGCGGGCTTGGTGGCGACGGCCTTGCCGACGGTGACCCGGCCCGCGGCGATCAGCTGGCCGGCGTGCTCGCGCGAGCGCGCCAGCTTCCGGCGGACCAGCTCCGCGTCCAGACGACGGCGTGCGACTCCTGCCACGTTCCGTTCAGCTCCTGTTCTCGTACCGACTGGAAGGTGTGGCCCGAAGGGCCTCGTTGAAGGTGGGGTGACGGGTGGGCGGGGGCGCCTGAGGTCCAGGTCGGGCGTCGAGCGCGGTGAGCGCGTCACGCAGCCCCCGGTGCACATCCTCGTACACCTCCACGTGGCCGTCCGTGGCGAGGTGGTCGGCGTCGGCCAGCCGCTCCAGCTGGGCGTCGACGTCGGCGTCGCCGGTGAGGGTCCTGGGCACGTCCAGCGGGGCGGGCGCGGCCGGGTCGTCCTGCGGCACGTCCTCCGGCTCGTACACGGAGCCGTCCGGAACGTCCGGGTCCGGTACCGCCGCTTCCGCAGGGACCTCGGCCCCGGGCACAGAGTCGCTCATGCCCCGACGCTACCCCGAAGCGCTGAGGTACCGTCGCTCACGATGGCGACGATTGAGGAGTGCCGCAGCGCACTGGACAAGCTCTCGGACAACATGGCGGGCGCCGAAGGCGACGTCCGCGCGGCCGCGGCCCTGGACCGCTCGCTCAGCTGCCGTATCACCGACCTGGACATCACCTTCGTCGGGCGCCTCAGGGACGGCCGGATCGAGGTGCTCGACACGGTGCAGGGGCCTCCGCCCGACAAGGCCCAGATCAGACTGACGATGACCGGCGACGACCTGGTGGCGATGGTCGACGGTGAGCTGAACTTCGCGAAGGCCTGGGGCTCGGGCCGGGTGAAGGTTGAGGCGGCCCTGCTCGACCTGTTTCGCCTCAGGAAGCTCCTGTAGACCTCGGGAGGGCTCGGGCGCGACCCTCCCGGGTCAGGGGGCATCCTCGGCCACGACACGGGCGCGCGCCTTGCGTGCCGCCGGCACCACCAGCGGCGTTCCCGTCTCCGGGTCGTCGATGATCCGGCAGCGCAGCCCGAAGACCTCCTCGACCAGCTCGGCCGTGACGATGTCGTTCGGAGCGCCCTCGGCGATCACCTTTCCGCTGCGCAGGGCGATGAGGTGGGTCGCGTACCGGGCGGCGTGGTTGAGGTCGTGCAGCACCGCGACCAGTGTGCGCCCCTGCTCCTCGTGCAGCTGGGCGCACAGGTCGAGCACATCGATCTGGTGCTGGATGTCGAGATACGTGGTCGGCTCGTCGAGCAGCAGCAGCGGGGTCTGCTGGGCGAGCGCCATGGCGATCCACACGCGCTGCCGCTGGCCGCCGGAGAGTTCGTCGACATAGCGGTCGGCGAGTTCGGCGACGCCGGTCTGTGACATCGACTCCTGTACGACCCGCTCGTCCTCGGCCGACCACTGGCGCAGGATCCCCTGGTGCGGATAGCGGCCGCGGCCCACGAGGTCCCCGACGGTGATCCCGTCGGGAGCGATCGAGGACTGCGGCAGCAGGCCCAGGGTCCGCGCCAGCTTCTTCGCGGGCATCGACTGGATGACCTGCCCGTCGATCAGCACCCGCCCCTGGGACGGCTTGAGCATCCGGGACAGGGCGCGCAGCAGCGTGGACTTGCCGCAGGCGTTCGGGCCGACGATCACGGTGAAGGAGTTGTCGGGGATCTCCACGGACAGCTGCTCGGCGATGACACGCTGGTCGTATGCGAGGGTGACGTTGTCTGCGGAGAGGCGATTCACGGTGCTCCTTCTGTCGTTCTTGTCCGGTCCGCTCGTGGCACTCATATGCGTCCCGCCCGGCGCTCCGTGACCAGCAGCCACAGCAGGTAGACACCGCCGAGGACCCCGGTGACCACGCCCACGGGCAACTGGTCCGCTCCGAAGACCCGCTGTGAGGCAAAGTCGGCGACGATCAGCAGCGTGGCGCCCATGACCATGGAGGGCAGCAGGTTCGGTCCGGGTGAGCGGGTCAGCCTGCGGGCGAGCTGAGGCGCGGTCAGCGCCACGAAACCGACAGGACCCGCGGCGGCGGTTGCACCGGCGGTGAGCAGCACCGCGGACACCATCAGCACCAGTCGTACGCGCTCGACGCGCACCCCGAGGGCGTACGAGACGTCGTCGCCCATCTCCGTCATCCGCAGGCCCCGCGCCTGGCCGAGGACGAGCGGTACGAGGACGGCGCACAGCACGAGCAGCGGCCACACCTGGTCCCAGCCGCGGCCGTTGAGGGAGCCGGTCATCCACACGACCGCGCGGGCCGCGTCGACGATGTCGGCCTTGGTGAGCAGATAGCCGTTGACCGCCGTGACGACCGCGGAGACGCCGATGCCGACCAGGACCAGCCGGTACCCGTGCACGCCCTGCTTCCAGGCGAGCAAGTAGATGGCGAGCCCGGTCGCCAGACCGCCGACGAGCGCGCCCACGGCGACCTGTGTGGCGCTCCCCGAGAACAGGACGATCACCACGAGCGCCCCGGCCGTCGAACCCTGCCCGAGGCCGAGCACGTCCGGACTGCCCAGCGGATTGCGGGAGATGGATTGGAACAGCGCACCGCCGAGCCCGAGCGAGGCGCCCACCAGCAGACCGACGAGAACGCGCGGCAGGCGCAGCTCGGTGACGATGAACTCCTGCCCCGGGTTGCCGTTGCCCAGCAACGTCCTGAGGACGTCCCCGGCCGGGATCGGGAAGTCGCCGGTGCCGATCAGCACGACGCTCGCGGCGAGCGCGGTGACCAGGAGCAGGACGACGACGGTGACCGCCCGGACGTCCAGGCGCACAGAGAGCCCGCCGGGGGTGCGAAGGGTGCGAGTGGTCTTCACAGCTGCGCCGTCCTCCGCCGTCGTACGAGGAAGATGAAGACCGGGCCGCCGAGGACCGCGGTCACGATGCCGACCTGGAGCTCGGCGGGCCGGGCGACGATGCGGCCGATGACGTCGGCGCCGAGCAGCAGCACGGGCGCCAGGACGGTCGCGTACGGAAGGATCCAGCGCAGGTCGGGGCCGGTGAAGGACCGCACGACGTGCGGGACCATCAGCCCGACGAACACGATCGGTCCGCAGGCGGCGGTCGCAGCCCCGCACAGCACGGTGGCCGCGGCCATGGACAGGGCGCGGGTGCGGTTGAGGTTCGCGCCGAGCGCGCGGGCGGTGTCGTCGCCCATCGCCACGGCGTTCAGCGGACGGGCGAGGACCAGGGCGAGGACCGTGCCGGCCACGAGGAACGGCAGGACCTGGGTGATGGTCGCGTCGGTGGCCGACGCGAGCGAACCGACGGTCCAGAAGCGCATCTTGCCGAGCGCGGCATCGTCCATGATCATCACGGCCTGGAGATATCCGTAGAGCGCGGCGCTGATCGCGGTGCCGGCGAGCGCGAGCCGCACCGGGGTGGCGCCCCGGCTGCCGCCGAGGAACCACACCAGGGCCCCGACGGCTGCCGCGCCGAGGAAGGCGAACCACACATAGCCGCTCAGGCTCGTGACGCCGAAGTACGTGATGGCGGTGACGACCGCGGCGGACGCGCCCGCGTTGATGCCGAGCAGTCCCGGGTCGGCCAGCGGATTGCGCGTGAGCGCCTGGAGCACGGCGCCGGAAAGCCCGAGCGCGGCACCGGCGAGCAGCCCGAGGACCGTACGCGAGAGCCGGTCACCGACCACGACGTCGGCGTACGTCCCCGAGTCGTGGAACAGGCCGTGCCAGACCTGGGACGCCGCCAGGCCCTTCGCCCCGATCGCGATGCTCGCCAGCGCGACGAGCGCCAGGATCACGACGGAGACAAGGAGCCCGAAGGCCCGTATCGCCCGGCGGGGCGGGGGCGCGGGGGCGGTCTCCGCGCGCGGTTCGGGAGGACTGTCGACCAACACCCGGTTAGGTTAGCCTACCCTCGCTAAACTGTGTGAAGACCGCCGTCCCGACTCACAGCCCCAGCCGCGCCAGCGCCTTCCCGCCGTCCAGCTCGCACGAACCCTCGCCGGACGCCGTCCAGGCCGCCGCACACAGCGCCCGCAACCCGTCCGGCGTCTCCCCCTCGCCCACCAGCTCCAGCCGCTCCTGACCCGCCGTCGCCGTCCAGCCGCCGCAGCGGAAGCCGTCGCCCGCCACGACGACCTCCGGCTGCCCGGTCAGCAGCCCCCGCAGGTCCGCATCGACGTACGTCGGCCGGTGCTGCGGCGGCGCGGCGAGCAACCGGGCGCCGTCCGTCACACCCGTAAGGACGAGCAACGAGTCGACCCCGCCGTTGAACGCGCCCTCGATGTCCGTGTCCAGCCGGTCCCCGACCACCAGCGGCCGCTCCGCGCCGGTACGCAGGATCGTCTCCCGGTGCATCGGCGGCAGCGGCTTGCCCGCCACCTGCGGCTCGGCACCCGTCGCGATCCGGACGACCTCGACGGCCGCTCCGTTGCCCGGCGCGATCCCGCGCGCGCTCGGGATCGTCAGATCCGTGTTCGACGCGAACCACGGCACCCCGCGGGCGACCGCGTAACAGGCCTCCGCGAACCGGCCCCACTGCAGCTCCGGGCCGCCGTACCCCTGCACCACGGCCGACGGATCGTCGTCGGCCGACTCGACGGGAACGAGTCCCCGCTCCCGCAGTGCGACGCGCAGCCCCTCGCCGCCGACGACCAGCACACGCGACCCGGCGGGCACCTGCTCACTGATGAGCCGGGCGACCGCCTGCGCCGACGTGATGACGTCCGAGGCCCCCGTCGGTATCCCCAGTTCCGTGAGGTGCGCGGCCACCGCGTCCGGCGTGCGCAGCGCGTTGTTCGTGACGTACGCCAGATGCATTCCCCCCGAACGGGCGGTACCGAGCGACTCCACGGCATACGCGATCGCGTTCCCGCCCGCGTACACCACCCCGTCCAGGTCGAGCAGCGCCGTGTCATACGCCTTGCTCAGGGGTCGCGCACTGCCCTCGGGCCGCGTCCTGACGGTCTGGCTCATTACGCATCGCTCCTCGTTCGTTCGCTTTCCCCGATCATCCCGCATGGCTCCGGCACACTTACGATGCAACAATGAACACTGCAGGTCCCGGGGACGTACCGGCGCACATGGGCCTTGAGCTGACCCCCTTCCGGGGCCTGCGCTACGACCCCGACCGCGTCGGGAGCCTCGCTGCGGTCACCTCGCCGCCGTACGACGTCGTCGTACGCCCGGACGGGCTGCTCCACCTCGAATCGTCGGATCCGCACAACATCGTCCGGCTGATCCTCCCCCAGGCGTCCACACCGGCGGCACGCAACAAGCAGGCGGCACAGACACTGCGCCGCTGGCTCGCCGAGGGCATTCTGACGACCGACGCCGAACCGGGCCTGTACGTATACGAACAGCGTGGCGGCGGTCTGCTGCAGCGCGGCCTCATCGGCGCCCTGCGCGTGTCGCAGCCGTCGGACGGTGTGGTTCTCCCCCACGAGGACGTCATGCCGCATGTGATCGCCGACCGTGCGGCCCTGATGCGCGCGACCTCCGCCAATCTCGAACCCCTGCTGCTCACTTACCGCGGCAACGACTCCGCGGCCGGCGCGACGGCCGTCATCGAACGCACCGTCGAACGCCTACCGCTGTTGTGCACCACCACCGAGGACGGTTTCAGCCACCGCCTCTGGACGGTCACGGATCCGGCCGACCTCACCGAGATCCAGACGGACCTGGCCCGGCACCAGGCTCTGATCGCCGACGGCCACCACCGCTGGGCCACATATCTTCGTCTGCGCGCGGAGCACGTCTCTCCCAGCCCCTGGGACTACGGCCTGGTCCTCCTGGTGGACACCGCCCGCTATCCGCTCCGGGTGCGCGCGATCCACCGCCTCCTGCACCGCCTCCCGGTCGCCGACGCACTGGCCGCCCTCACGGGCCTGTTCCGCGTGCGCGACCTGCACGTCCCGCCGGCCGAGGCCCTGGAGACGCTGGCCGAGGCGGCCTGCGCCGGCAACGCGTTCCTGCTGGCGGGCGACGGCGCCTTCCATCTGGTCGACCGGCCGTCCCCCGACCTCCTTGCGCGCACGGTCCCGGCGGACCGTCCGCAGGCCTGGCGGACCCTGGACGCGACGGTCCTGCACGCCGCGCTCCTCGAACACGTCTGGCACATCCCCGAGGACTCGCCCGAGCACATCGCGTACATCCACGACACTGCCGCCACTGTCGAGAAGGCCGAGCGCGACGGCGGCACGGCCGTACTGATGCATCCGGTCCGCGAGGAGGTCGTACGGGAGCTGGCCCGGCAGGGTGTGACGATGCCGCGCAAGTCGACGTCGTTCGGTCCCAAGCCGGCGTCGGGGCTGGTACTGCGAGCACTGGCGCCACCTGAGGCGCTCTGAAAGACGCTCCGACACGCGGCGGGGCGGGATCCCTCGAGGAATCCCGCCCCGTCAGTCAGGCACGCGAGTCAGCTCTCGTCGTCGGAGCCACCGTCCTTGCCGTCCTCGGCGACCACTTCCGACGAGGACGTGTCGTTCTCGCCCTCGTCGCCCGCCCCTTCGTCGAGCACGTCGACGAACTCCACTCCGTCCAGCTCGGCAAGCCGGTCGGAGGCGTCCGTGCTGCCATCCCTGTCGGCCTCCACGGCCTTGGCGAACCACTCCCGCGCCTCGCTCTGTCGCCCGGCCGCGAGGAGCGCGTCGGCGTACGCGTAGCGCAGGCGCGCGGTCCACGGCTGTACGGCGTTGGAGGCCAGCTCCGGGCTCTGCAGCGTGACGATCGCGGCGTCCAGCTGCCCCATGTCCCGGCGCGCACCCGCCGCGACGAGCCGCATCTCGACCTGACCCGCCTTGTCGAGCTTGTGCACCTCAGGCGCACCCGCCATGTCCAGCGCCTTCTCGGGCCTGCCGAGACCACGCTCGCAGTCGGCCATCACGGGCCACAGGTCGATGTTCCCTGTCATGCGCCGGGCGGCCCGGAACTCGGCGAGCGCCTCGCCGTACCTCTGGTTGGCATACGCGGCGAAGCCGGCAGCCTCGCGCACCGCGGCGACACGGGACGCGAGGCGCAGCGCCACCTTGGAGTACCCGTAGGCGCCCTCCGGGTCCTCGTCGATGAGCCTGGCGACCATCACCAGGTTCTTGGCGACGTCCTCGGCGAGAGTCTTCGGCAGGCTCTGCAGCTCCTGCCGTACGTCCTTGTCGATCTCCTCGCCGGTGACATCCTCGGGAATCGGCAGCCGCTTGATGGGCTCGCGGTCGCGGTCCCGCTCCTCACGGAACCGGCCGCCACCGCGCCGGTCGTCGCCACGCCGGTCGTCGCCACGCCGGTCATCGCGTCCACGGAAGCCGCCCGGGCGGCCGCCGCGGTCGTCACGACGGGGGCCACGCGCGCCGCGGTCGTCACGGCCTCGGAAGCCGCCGCGGTCGTCACGGCGATCCTCACGGCGGTCGTCGCGACGGACGTAGCCACCGCGGTCGCCCCTGTCGCCGTCACGGCGGTCGTCGCGACGATCCTCACGGCGGGCGTAGCCACCCCGGTCGCCCCGGTCGCCGTCACGGCGATCCTCACGGCGGGCGTAGCCACCCCGGTCGCCCCGGTCGCCGTCACGGCGGTCGTCACGGCGATCCTCACGGCGGGCGTAGCCACCCCGGTCGCCCCGGTCGCCCCGGTCGCCGTCACGGCGGTCGTCACGGCGATCCTCACGGCGGGCGTATCCGCCACGGTCGCCGTAACCGCCGCGGTCGTCGCGCCTGTCGTCACGCCGGAAGCCGCCGCGGTCGTCGCCACGGCGGTCGTCACGCCGACCGTACCCACCACGCTGGTCATCGCGCCGGAAACCGCGGTCGCGGTCGTCACGACGCTCGCCACGGGCTTCCTCGCGGCGGCCGTAACCGCCCCGGTCATCGTCCCGGCGGCCGTAGCCACCGCGGTCGTCATCACGGCGGCCGTAGCCACCGCGGTCATCGTCGCGCCGGTGGGCGGGGCGGTCACTCTCGCGCCGGAAGCCGCGGTCGCGGTCGTCCTGGCGCGGGCCGCCAGAACGGTCGTCACGGCGGAAGGGCGGACGTCCGCCGCGGTCGCGGTCGTCCCGGCGGAAGCCGCCACGATCGCCGCGGTCGCCGTCGCGCCGGTCCTCGCGCCGATCGTCGCGACGCTCATCACGGCGGTCGTCGCGGCGGTCGTCGCGGCGGTCGTCGTGGCGGAAACCACGGTCGTCGCCACGTCGGTCGTCGCGGCGACCGTACCCGCCACGGTTTTCGTCACGGCGGCCGTGGCCACCGCGGTCGTCGTCGCGCCGGCCGTGGCCACCGCGCTCATCACCGCGGCGCGTCCCTCCGCGGTAGCCGCCCCGGTCACCACTGTCCCGGCGGCGTTGGTCGCGCTCAGGACGCTCGTCGGGAGAGTTGGTGGACATGGTGACTCCTGTCTTCGGTACTGCAAGTCATTCTCGCGCAGCGGGGTACCCGACGCGCTTCGGAAAAACGAAAAGGACCCCTGGCCCCAGCGAGTCGCTGGGACCAGGGGTCCTCCAAAGATTGTTCGGCGGTGTCCTACTCTCCCACAGGGTCCCCCCTGCAGTACCATCGGCGCTGTAAGGCTTAGCTTCCGGGTTCGGAATGTAACCGGGCG
>NZ_JBVHHL010000041.1:0-71537 GCF_055561075.1 Streptomyces sp. NPDC022910 | reverse complement strand
CCTGACCCTCGAAGAAGATCAGGATGATCAGAAGATCGCGAAGTGGGTCACCGTTCATCCGCCGATCAGCGGTCCGTTTTCACCCGTCGCCGAGATGTCCTGGACTGGCTTGACCACCCGCCGCGGCCGCTGGCCGAACACGAGGAGCCCTACTCCTCGATGCTCTGCTTTCTGTCCTTACCGGAGCGCCTGACCAGCTCACCCGCAACGAGGGTTGCGGTCGCCACGACACGCACCCACCGAGGGCCACCACGCGCCGCCCACACCACGGCGCCACATCCGGCCACCGTGAGTACCAGGACCACGCCGAGCAGACCTCATCAAGCACCCGTCGTCGCTTCGCTCCTCCGGGCAGGTCCACAGACTGCCCGACGCGCCGGAAGCTTACGGGGCCATGATCACTCGCGCCAAAGCAGCTCCCGGCCAAAGTCGCTACGCCGACCTCTCCTGTCGCCAACCGAGGGGACGTCGGGTTCCGGGGCGTGATCACGAGGTTGAGATCGACCAGATCGGCACCGTGAGCCCACGCGCGCCGTCCGCGACTGCTTCGAGCCTAGCTAGCTCCGGATGGCGCGGGCGAGCCAGGGGGTCAGAGTCACACGCTGGATCGGCTCTTTGTAGGTCTCGTCCCCGGGCAACGGGACGTTCAGCCATGCGCCGGGCGGGAAGACCCGCCCCGTCACGTAGGCCAGGCCACCGTAGACGGACCGCAGGAAGGCTGGGGCCAAGTCGCGGGGAACATCGTGGAAGGCGACGTTCTCGACACTGATCTTTGCGTCGCCCTCCGGGAAGATCTGTACGGTGACGGCCGGGGAGCCTCCCAACTCGATGAAGGCCTCGTGCGGCAGCGAGCCGTCCGGGTCGAGAACGGTGAACGCCCCGGCCGAGGTGCGGCGCGACGTCTGGTCTGCGCCGATGTCGTCGGTCACGGTCATCGCGAGGCCGTACTCCCGCGCGATCTCACGTATCGCGGTGACAGCGGCTTCGGTGGTGTGCAGATGTGGATGCGTCATGATCCCACTGTCGCAGCAGGCTGCTAAGGAATCCGGCCGACGGCGGGACGAGTGACGGCATTTGGGCTACCGGGTGCCGGCGCCCCATTCCAAGAGCTGCACGATCTGAGTCTGAAAAGCAGAGGGTCGGCTGTGTTCCCGTGCCCGTTGCGTGCCCGGTCCGGCGGTACGCAGCGGGGACTCACGGGGAACAGCGGCGCCGATCGCGCTCCGGCCCAGGTCAGTGCCCTGCCAGGTCAGCCGCGATCCGCATACAGCGTCTTCCGAACCGGTGCTCCAGGACCCGGGCAGCGGCGCTTGACTGGGGCATGAAGGCTCCAGCCCAAGGCAGCACCCCCACCGCGTGGTCCCGGGTCCCTTGTGTGCCCGACCGGTCGTGAGAACACGGACCGATGCTATGGATGTGGCGAACGGGACTTCTGAGGCCACTGTGACGTTTGCTAAAGCTCCAGCGCTTCCCTAGTGAGGCTTGACGGCCTCTCAAAAAGCAAGTTTTCGTCCGACTTGACCCTCAATGGCGCATGCGTTACGCGCCTGATCGGTCAAGATCGAAAAACTTCCTTGAGGGGAAACCTTGACGAGAAGTACCACGCCGAGACGCATACTGGCCCGGACAGTGGGCGTTGTCGCGGCAATGACAGTCGCGCTCACGGCTGCACCGCTGGTGGGCACTGCACAGGCCTACAGCGCGGAGTCGGGATCGCTGAGCTTCAGCGGCGAACCCGGCGAGCCCATTTCAGGCGGCCAGTCGTATGGGTACGAGGCTGGAGCGGTCCAACTGTTCGACGTCCAGGGCAGCAGGGACGAGAACAGTCTCACCGTCGCGATAGACGCGGACCAGGGCACACTCTGGCGCCTCATCGTCGCCGCCCCTGATGGTCAGAAGCTGGCAGAAGGCACCACGTACACCGGGGCGAAGCAATGGCCCTACGCCCAGCCGGGGGATCCGGAACTGGTGTTCGGCGGGATTGACAACGGGACCGAAAAAGGGTGTAACACCAACTCCGGCTCCTTCACCATCGAGCACATTGCTTTCGGCCCCTACGGCTACGTCCGCGAACTTGACGCCACCTTCGAGCAGTACTGCAACAGATTGACGGTGCCTCTGCGCGGTGCGGTTCACGCGGTCATGCCCGAACCTCCGGTTGAACTCGCCATGGGGATGAACACCGACCCCAATGGCACGGTGGACGTCCCAGATGGTCGGATCACCGTCGGTGGCACCGTGACGTGCAACAAGCCTGCGAGCGTCACGCTCACCGGACAGGTCTTCCAGATCCAGAAGGACGAGACGCCAGGTGCCTCCTATGAGACATACGTGGCCTGTACTCCGGGCGCGCCCGTCCCATGGTCCGTCAGGCTGACCAGCCAAGAACCTGGCACCTCGTTCCGGCCCGGCACCGCGACGATGCGCAGCAGGGCCCAAGCAGATGACCGGGACTACCCAGTGACTGTCGACACTGGACAGCAGGAGTCAGAGGTAACGCTTTCCAAGGGCTGACCCCAGGTGGCCGCAAGATCAGCTGACTCCATCGAGTTCTGTTCGTGACCAAGTCGATCGTCGGCTGGAAGAAAGTCCCCAACCCCCGCGGATAGCGTGCCCATCGCGTGCCCGATCGACCGGGGCCTGACGGGGAACCGCGGTGACTGCTGGAGAGAGCAAACGAGAACGGCCCCTGACCGACTTGGCTGGTCAGGGGCCGTTCACCTGCGCGGTGGGTGTGGGATTTGAACCCACGGTGGCTTGCGCCACGACGGTTTTCAAGACCGTTCCCTTAGGCCGCTCGGGCAACCCACCCCTGCGCCGCCCACCAGGGGCGGAGCGGGTACAGCGTACCGGCCTCACGCGTTTCGCGGGGTTCGTGGTCCACCACAGGTCCAGATCTCGAGAACTCGGCCGTTCCGGAGGGGAGCGGACCACCACTGATGCCGGTGCAGTCTGTCCTGCGACAGGGCCTGCTCGCGGCGGCTCTGCATCCCCTGAGATCTGTCAGGGTGATCACCATTTCCTCGATCGGGTGTTGCCGGTCCCCTGAGCCTGCCAGCACACTGAATCAATGCCGGGCGATGTCTCCAGAGCAGATGATTCCTCACCCCGTCGCCAAGTGCGCATCCGGTGCTTCGCGGCCGGTCGGGATCAGTTGTCGCCGACCCGGGAGCCCAAGGTGAGATCGACCGTGTGGGACTTGCCGTCGCGCTGGTAGGTGATCGTGACCTTGTCGCCCGGCTGGTGGGTCCAGATCTCGCCGATCAGGGTCGGGCCGCTGTCGATCACGTGGTCGTCGAGCTTGGTGATCACGTCACCGGGCTTGAGACCCGCCTTGTCCGCGGGACCGCCCGACTCGACCGCGGAGGAGCCGCTCGCACCCTGTTCGGTGATCTTCGCCCCGCCGGTGGTGTCGTCCAGCGACACCGTGGCGCCGATCTTCGCGTAGACCGGCTTGCCCGTCTTGATCAGTTCCTGGGCGACGTACTTCGCCTGGTTGATCGGGATCGCGAAGCCAAGACCGATCGAGCCGGACTGACCGCTGCTGCCCAGGCCGCCGCTGCTCGTGGACTGGATCGCCGAGTTGATGCCGATGACCGCACCCTGGGCATCCAGCAGAGGCCCGCCCGAGTTGCCCGGGTTGATCGAGGCGTCCGTCTGGAGGGCGCTCATGTACGACGCCTTGCTGCTGGAGCTGCCGTCGCTGGAGGCCACCGGGCGGTCCTTGGCGCTGATGATGCCCGTGGTCACTGTGTTCGACAGGCCGAAGGGCGCACCGATCGCGATCGTCGCGTCGCCGACCGCCACCTTGTCCGAGTCACCGAGGGCGAGCGGCTTGAGGTCCGAGGGGGCGTTCTTGAGCTTGACGACCGCGACGTCGTATCCCTCGGCGTGCCCGACGATCTCGGCGTCGTACTTCTTGCCGTTCGGGAACGTGGCCGTGAGCTTGCCGCCGTTCACCGCGTCCGCGACGACGTGGTTGTTGGTGACGATGTGGCCCTGGGTGTCGAAGACGAAGCCCGTACCGGTGCCGCCCTGGCCGTTCGTGCTCTCGGCCTCGATGGTCACCGTGCTCGGCAGCGCTTTGGCGGCCACGCTGGCGACCGAGCCGTTGTCGTGCTTGACGTCTCCGCCGCTGGTCGCCGCGGAGACGGTCGTGGAGCCGCTGGAGTCGTCGTTCTTGGCCAGCTGGTAGCCGATGCCGCCGCCGACGCCCCCCGCGACCAGCGCGGCGACGATGATCGCGGCGACCAGACCGCCGCGCCCGTTCTTCGGCTTCGGGGCGGGCTCCGGGTACGAGGCGCCCCAGGTGCCGCCCGGACCGCCGCCACCCGCGTACGCGGGAGTGGCCGGCGGAGGCGGCGGCCAGCCCGCCTCGGCGGCCTGGAACGCACCGGGCTGCCCCGGAGGCACCGGCGGAAGCTGAGCGGTCGGCGCGCCCTCCTGCTGCGGAGCGCCGGGCCCGTACGGCGCGCCCCCGGTGGGCGGAGTGCTCCTCCTGTCCGGACCGGATGCCGCGGCGGTCGGGGTGTGCCCTTCAGGGTCCGCGCCCGGCGCGGAAGCGGGAGTGTCCACCGGCACGGGGGGTGCAGACGGGGCCGGGGGTACCGCAGTGCCCTCGTTCTCGGTGCTCACAGCTTTTCTCCTCGTTCCACGGCTCTTCTTCTGGGTCGCACTCCGCCGCCCTCGCTCACTCTGCACGGCGCCCGGGCGCGTGTCAGCTGTGCATGTCCTTTTGTACGCCGTCAAGCTTTTCCCACCGGGCGTCAGGGCACCATAAGCGGTGGCTGTGGGTCCCCGACCTCCCTTTATATCGGACGCCCCCGAACAAAAATCTGCATTCCCGACACCTCGCCGACGCCCTCACGTCGCCTTCCGACCTCACACGGTCCCTGTGACGGTGGCACCATGACGCGGTGACCCACGCACGACAGCACCTGGTCCAGGTGGTCGCCCACCGCGGAGCCTCCGAAGAGGCCCCCGAGCACACCCTGGCCGCGTACAAGAAAGCGATCGAGGACGGCGCCGATGCCCTCGAGTGCGACGTCCGGCTGACCGCGGACGGGCATCTCGTCTGCGTACACGACCGGCGCATCAACCGTACGTCCAACGGCCGCGGCGCAGTCTCCGCCCTGGAACTCGCCGACCTCGCCGCCCTGGACTTCGGCTCCTGGAAGAGCCGCGACGAGGAGCCCGACTGGGAACACCGCCCGCAGGACCCCGAGGACACCTCCGTACTCACCCTGGAGCGCCTGCTCGAACTCGTCTCCGACGCCGGACGCCGCATCGACCTGGCCATCGAGACGAAACATCCGACGCGCTGGGCGGGGCAGGTCGAGGAGCGACTGCTGGTCCTGCTGAAGCGATTCGGTCTGGACGCCCCGGAGTCGCCGGCCGAGTCGTCGGTGCGGATCATGAGCTTCTCGGCACGCTCGCTGCACCGCGTGCGAGCCGCCTCTCCGACGCTGCCGACGGTCTATCTGCTGCAGTTCCTCTCGCCCCGGCTGCGCGACGGACGCCTTCCGGGGGGTGTCCGGATCGCGGGGCCCTCGATGCGGATCGTGCGCAGTCACCCGGCATACATCCAGCGGCTGAAAAGGGTCGGCCACCAGGTGCACGTGTGGACCGTGAACGAGCCGGAGGACGTCGATCTCTGCACCGAGCTGGGCGTCGACGCCATCATCACCAACCGGCCGCGCGCCGTGCTGCGCCAGTTGGGCCGCTGAGCCGCACCGGTTTCCCGCCCCGCATTCCTCCTCATAGGGGATGAGAATTGGCCATGCGACTACGGGGAGTGCACCGGCGCGTTCGGAACGTGTTCGACGTTATGAGTGCGTCAGCACACATACGGGGGCCGGTTTCCGGTCCGTTCCATTGGGGCATTCACTTCGTGGCGTGGGGCGAAGGAGGTCTCGGGGGTGGCGTTGGTGGTGGCACAGGAGGTGCCCACGTCGTCGAGCATGGCCGTACCCCATGGTCCTGCGGGCGTGGGGGAGGCAAGACACCGGATGCGCGATCAATTGCGTACTGGTGGCGTGTCGGAATCGGTCATCGACGATGCCGTACTGATCCTTTCGGAACTGCTCAGCAATGCCTGTCGTCACGGCAGACCGCTCGGCGACAGTCTGACGGGGGACGGGGATGTGCGTGCGGCATGGCGCTTCGACGCTTCCGGTCGACTCACGGTCGAGGTGACGGACGGCGGAGGCCCCACCCGCCCGATACCCGCGACCCCCTCGGTCACCGCGCACGGCGGCCGCGGGCTGAACATCATCACGGCGCTGGCCAAGGACTGGGGCGTACGTGACGACGTACGCGGCGAGGTCACGGTGTGGGTCGTCGTCCAGGACGACGTCGGCTCGGTGCACCGCCGCGACGACTTCGCTACGCGCGTCACGGCGCCCTCCGTGTCAGCGATATCCGACCTGGACTTCACGGACGCATTCGACGACTTGGACTGAGGGCCGTAGCGGCCGGCACGGGACGGTCGGGCGGAGGCGGTGAGGGTCGCTCCACCACTTGGGACCCGACCGGTCTGAGACTGGCCGGTTCGAGAGAGTCGGACTGAGAAGGTCGGAGAAGGTCGGACCGAGAAGGTCGCCACCACTCGAGAGTGTCCGGTCTGAGACGGTCGGACCGAGAGGGACGGACTGAACGGCGTCGGCCCGGTCCGAACGGAGACGGTCCGGAGCGAGACGTGGTCGGTCGATGCCGGACATGGTCGGTCGCGCCAAGACGCAGACGGTCAGTCCGAAACGGAGACAGCCTGACTGAGAGGTCCGGCCGGAAAGCAGGACGGTCAGAGGACGGTCAGATCCCAGACCGGGCGGTCCGGTATCAAGGCGAGACGGTCCGGTCCAGTCGGCCCAGTCGTGGACGGTTCGGCCACAGAGCAAGGCGGGCCGGTCCGAGACGAAGTCGGTACGGGCTCAAGACAGCCCGGCCCCGGACCACTCGATCCCAGACCGACCAGACAGGCCAGGCCGAGGCCGTACTGTCCCGGAGCAAGGCAGGCCCAGACCGAGACCAGGGCGGTCCGGGATCCCAGACCAGGGCGGTCCCGTCGAGACCACGACGGTTCGGGACCACAACGGTTCGAGACCACGACGGCTCGAGACCAAGACAGCCCAGTCCCGGACCACCGGAACCCAGACCACCGCGGGCCAGGACGAGACCACGACGGCTCGAGACCAGGACGCTTCGGTGCGAGACACGCCGGCCAGCCTCCTGCCCCGGACCTAGACACTCCGTGCCGCGGATGCACTCGCCCGGCCACTTCCGAGCAAGTCCGCACGGACGCTTCCGGCCTGGGCCGAGGCACCCCTTCGGGGACGACTCGGTGCGTTGTCCACAGGATCCCGTCGACCGCCGCACGAGCGGCTAGGCTCGCGCCCGTACGAAACGAGCCGTAACCGGGAGACACCCACGATGGCCAAGAAGCGACCCCAGACCAAGGCCAAGCGCCCGCAGCTCACGGATGCTGAGATCCCGGTCGTCGGCGCCCGTGAGCCCTGCCCCTGCGGCAGCGGACGCCGCTACAAGGCCTGCCACGGCCGGGCCGCCGCGCACGCGGCGACGGAGCTGGTGCAGCGTCCGTTCGAGGGACTTTCCGGCGAGTGCGACTGGGTGGCGCTGCGCGAGCTGGTGCCCGCGGCGACCGTCGAGTTGAAGCTCAGGGACGAGCTCCCCGAAGGCGTCCCGTCCGTCACGCTCGCCACAGTCCTGCCGATGGCGTGGCCGGCGCTGCGCCGCGACGACGGCTCGGTCCTGCTCGGCCTGCAGAACGACACGGCGTCGGGCGACATCAGCCGCGACCTCGCGGACACCCTCCAGCGCGCCCTCGCCGCCGAACCCGGCACCCCGGTCCAGGGACGCCGCGCGCCCGCCGACAGCCCACGGCTCCAGGACCTGCTGGACCCGGAAGGCGCCTTCGAGCCGGTCGTGCACAGCGGCTTCGAGTTCTGGGTCCCGGACGCGGAGAACGCGACGCCGGAGGTGACCGCTTCGCTGGAGCGGGCCAACGCGGCCGCCATCCCCACCGTGAAGCTGAAGGGCGTGGACGCCGCCTACTGGTGCGAGACCCCCGACAAGAACCATCTGCGGTGGGTCATGCCGCACCCCGAGGAGCGTCTTCTGGACGCTCTGGCGCGGCTGCACGCGGCCGGTCAGTCAGGTCTCGGGGAGGGCACACGCCTGGTCGGCTCCTTCCGCGCGCACGGACTCACGGTGCCGGTCTGGGACCTGCCGAGCGGGATGAGCGCGGAGGACATCGAGAAGCCGACGGCCGAGTTCGCCGAGCGTCTCGCCGACGCACTCGCGTCACACGCGCCACTCACCGCGGACGAGCGCCGGGCGCGCGGCGGGCTGACCAACCGACAGGTGACGCTCAGCTGATGCACAGCCTTTGTCTGACCCACCGGTCAGCACGTCCAGGACTCTCGCGGCGGGTGACTCCTGTCACAAGTCCCCGCTGCGAAGGTTAAATCCGTGTCCGAATAGCCGAGATCGAATTTGCGAACCGCCGATCTCTTGTTACCGTTCCAGTAGCCCGGTTGCTGGTGCATCCCCCGTCGCCAGCAACCGGGTCTTTCCATGTGTGTGTACGGCCCGGAGCGGAGATCCGCGTCAACTGCCGTGTGAAACGGGCGAGTTACCGTCCGTTCCCCTGGACCACGTCGCTTCCGGAGCGCAGCATCAGCGGTCCCCGTTCGTCGCCTCCGGCGAACTCCGCGACCGCCGAGTACGCGCCCGGCTCGCCCTTCAGACGCTGCCGCGGCGTCTCACAGGTCTCCGGGTCGTCGGCGGCGGCCACCGCGCAGTGCATCTCGACGCTGTGCCCGTCGAGCCCCATGAAGCTCAGGACGGAACTCAGTTCCTCGCCGGTGGCATTGCGGTAGTACGTGCGCGCCCAGGTCTCCTGGCCCTGTGTCATGACGCAGGTCTGCGCCTCGACGCCGTCCACGGAAGAGAGTTGGGGACCGCAGCTGGCGGCCGTGGCGAGCCCGAGGCCCTGCAGCGGGGAGCGGGAGGAGACCGGCCGCTTCTCGTCATCGTGTGCGGGCGGGCGGATCGCGGCGCGGTCCGCTTCGCCGACCGGTCCGGCGGACGCCACGGCGAGCGGCAGTGCGGCCACGGCCACCACCACACCCATGAGCGCGAGCAGGCGGATCCTGCCGGGGTCCGGTCGGCCGCGGGCCCGCGGGTCTCTTCCGTGCCCCCGTCTCCCCTGTCCCCCACGACGCATCACCATGAGGCCGAAGGTATCGGCCGATCACGGGCGCCCGGTTCGCCGCGCGCCCGACACCCTCACAACTCGGGTGCGCTCACACCCGTACGAGTGAGGGCGTCCACGACGGCGTCCACGACCGCCTCCACGTCGGGGACCCAGGGCGAGGCGGAGCCGGGCAGCGGCGCGCGCTCCCAGCGGATCTCCCCGTGGCCGGTCTCCGAGGGTGGCAGCGCGAGATAGCCGCCCTCGCCGTGGAAGCGCAGTGAGCCGGGGACGAAGTCCTTCGCGTAGAGCAGCTCGCCCAACTGTTCCATCGAGTAGGGCGCCACGAGGATCGCCCAGCGGTGCGGCGCCGCGACGACGGGGCCGAGGCGCATGCCCTTCCGGTCGAGTGCGGCGAGGGCACGCGAGGCCGCGAGGGCGGGCAGGCTCACCGCACAGGGCGCCCGGCCTCCGGTGGCCAGCACGATCGGTGCGGACGGCCGGTTGCCCCACCACCAGCGCACCATGCGCTCGTCGGTGGTGGCCGCGAGCAGCCCGGGATCGAAGGGGTGCGCGCCGGGCACCGTGCACTCCGGATCAGGGCACCCGCAGCGGGCACGCCCCTGCGGGTCCGGTGCCACACCCGGGAGAACGGGCCACTGCCATTCGGTCGCGAAGGTCAGGGCCGCGCTGATCAACTCAGGCCTTCCGTCGTTCCGCCTGGACAGGAGCCTGCGTCGCCTTCCGAGGATCTCGCGCATGAGCGCTCGTTCCTTTCCGTTGCACGCCTGGCAACACCGAGGGCCACATCACACCATGTGTCGATCACTTCACTGTGCGTACCTACTGGCGCATCACACCCTTGCCTTGGGCAAGGGGAACCCCTATGGGCCGAGCGTTGGCTGCGTCCGCGTCCATACTGCGCCCACCACAAGCATGGGCATGGCGTGGGGTGGCGGCACCTGGCGATTTGCCGTCCCGCTCTTACTCTCCGCCTCCGCCAGGGGAGGATGGGGCTCGGTCGTCGGTGGTTAAGACGCCCGGGTCCGGCGCCAGGTTCCGGGTAGCTCCCAACCACCCCTGGCCTTCACCGAGTACGTACCCATCACGACCGCTGTGACGCTCCGTCGAGCAAGGCCAGTCGACCGCAATAAGGGGATACCTGAGGCTGTTTTAAGCCAACTTTGCTTTTCCGCAAGAGAGTAGGAGAGCCCCACAGACACCAGGAATCCCCGCAGGACAATGCTGGACATCCCCTCACGAGTGCGTGTACATGTGGAGACACTGCTAGCGGCGCAGATTGACATGGGGGTTTGCGATGCTATCGAGCAATACGCGCCGGTTCGAAAGCCGGACGCCATGAACGCCCCTCACCCTCCGAAAGTGGCCGGAATCGATTCAGCGGTTCCCCCGCCCGCACACACTGTCGCGCCGACGTCTGCCGCCACGGCTGTCCCCTCGGCCACCTCCGCCGCCCCCGCCTGCCCAGGAGCCCTTCTTCAGGACCGGCTCGCCGGCTGGGTCTCCGATCTGACGACGCTCCACGAACTCACCGAACGCCTGGTGTGCACCGACTCACTCGCGGAAGCGCTCCACGAACTGCTGCGCGCCGGAGCCGCCCTCGTGGGCGCCCGGCGCGGTCTCGTCGTACTGGAACCACGCGACGGCCTCGGACCCGACACCACGATCGGCCTGGGCCTGGCCCGCGCCGACCTCGGGCACATCGAGACCGTGCCGCGCAGCTCCATGTCGTACGGCAGGATCCTGGACGGACTGCCGGGCGGCGAGCGTGAGATCGCCCAGCCGGATCTGTTCTCCGAGGACGGGCTCGACCCGCGCCACCGTGAGGTGGCCGCCCGGCTCGGCTACGCCGCCAGCTACGCACTCCCCCTGTCCAGCGAGGCGGCCGGCCGTCTCGGCGCCGCCGTGTGGCTCTACGACGAACCGGCCGAGCCGGTGGAACGCCGGCGCCACCTGGTCGGCCTCTACGCCCGCTACGCGACCGAGCACCTGGCGCGGCTGGTCGAGATCGAGCGCACGCGCGCGTGCATGACGACGATCACCGAAGAGCTGCTCCCCGCCCGGCTGCCCCGGGTCGCCGGCGTCCAGCTCGCCGCTCGGCGCCTCACCGGCCCACGCGGGGGCGGCGACTGGTACGACGCGCTGCCTCTGCCCGACGCCGCGCTCGGTCTCGCGGTCGGGTCCGTCACCGGCGCGGGGCCCAGCGCGATCGCCGCGATGGGCCGGCTGCGGGCCTCGCTGCGCGCGTACGCCGTGATGGAGGGCGAGGACCCGGTGGCGGTCCTGTCGGACCTGGAGCTACTGCTGAGACTCACCGAGCCCGCCCGCTCGGCCACCGCCCTGTTCGCGTACTGCGAGCCCGCGCTGCGCAAGATCACACTCGCCGGGGCCGGGCACAGCCCGCCGCTGGTGACCGGCCCGCGCCGCACGGAGTTCGTGGAGACCTCCCTGTCGGCACCCTTGGGGATGCTCGCCTGCTGGGAGGCGCCGAGCATCGAACTGACCGCGGAGCCCGGCGAGACCGTGCTGCTCTACACCGACGGCCTGCTGCACCGCACCGGCGATCCCATGGACCGCGCCTTCGCCCGGCTGCACGCGGCGGCCGCCAGCGTGCCGCGGCCGGTGCGCACCGACCCGGCGGCCGTCGCCGATTACGTCCTGCGGACGGTGCTGCCGGACTGCTCGGGCCGGGCGGAGAGCGCCGAGGACGTGGTCCTGCTGGCGGCGCGCTTCGAGTGAGGGCACGACTGCCTTCGGTGACAGGTCTTCCGGCCACGAGCCGCCTTCTGTACGACCGTACGATGGACGAGGTCCAGTGCCGTATCCAAGGAGGATGACCGTGGCCGACGAGCTCACTCCGGAGACCCCGGAAGAGACCGAAGAGCCGATCAAGCAGCGCAAGAACGGCCTGTACCCGGGCGTTTCCGACGAGCTGGCCGAGAACATGAAGTCCGGGTGGGCCGACACCGAGCTGCGTGGACTGCAGCCGATCGCCCAGGCCGCCGAGACCGCCGCCCGTCGCGCCGCGCTCTCCGCGCGCTTCCCGGGCGAGCGTCTGGTGATCCCCGCGGGCAATCTGAAGACCCGCTCGAACGACACGGAGTACCCCTTCCGTGCCTCCGTCGAGTACACGTACCTCACCGGCAACCAGACCGAGGACGGCGTCCTCGTCCTGGAGCCGACCACCCCCCCGGACGGGAAAAGCAGCCACAAGG
Source organism: Streptomyces sp. NPDC022910 (assembly GCF_055561075.1). Taxonomy (NCBI): domain Bacteria; kingdom Bacillati; phylum Actinomycetota; class Actinomycetes; order Kitasatosporales; family Streptomycetaceae; genus Streptomyces; species Streptomyces sp. NPDC022910. The sequence continues at coordinate 59,090 of NZ_JBVHHL010000041.1, read as the reverse complement.
CGACGATCTACCTGCTGCCCCGCTCAGACCGGGAGAACGGCGAGTTCTGGCTCTCCGGCCAGGGCGAGCTGTGGGTCGGCCGACGGCACTCGCTCGCCGAGTCGGAGGCGCTGTACGGCATCCCGGCCGCCGACGTACGTGAGCTGGCCGACCAGCTGCGCGAGGCCACCGGCCCGGTGCGCGTGGTGCGCGGCCACGACGCCGGCATCGAGGCCGCCCTGAACGACAAGGTCACCGCCGAGCGCGACGAGGAACTGCGCGTCTTCCTCTCCGAGGCTCGGCTGATCAAGGACGACTTCGAGATCGGCGAGCTGCAGAAGGCCGTCGACTCGACGGTCCGCGGCTTCGAGGACGTGGTCAAGGTCCTCGACAAGGCCGAGGCCACCTCCGAGCGCTACATCGAGGGAACGTTCTTCCTCCGCGCACGTGTCGAGGGCAACGACGTCGGCTACGGCTCGATCTGCGCGGCGGGCCCCCACGCCTGCACACTGCACTGGGTGCGCAACGACGGCCCGGTCCGCTCCGGCGACCTGCTCCTACTGGACGCGGGCGTGGAGACGCACACCTACTACACCGCGGACGTCACGCGCACGCTGCCGGTCAACGGCGCCTACAGCGAGATCCAGAAGAAGATCTACGACGCCGTCTACGAGGCCCAGGAGGCCGGTATCGCGGCGGTGAAGCCGGGCGCCAAGTACCGCGACTTCCACGACGCCGCGCAGCGCGTGCTGGCCGAGAAGCTGGTCGAGTGGGGTCTGGTCGACGGCCCGGTGGAGCGCGTCCTGGAGCTGGGCCTTCAGCGCCGGTGGACCCTGCACGGTACGGGCCACATGCTCGGCATGGACGTCCACGACTGCGCCGCCGCCCGGGTGGAGACCTACGTGGACGGCACCCTGGAGCCGGGCATGGTGCTCACGGTCGAGCCGGGCCTGTACTTCCAGGCTGACGACCTGACCGTTCCGCAGGAGTACCGGGGCATCGGCGTCCGCATCGAGGACGACATCCTGGTCACCAAGGACGGCAACCGGAACCTCTCGGCGGGCCTTCCGCGGCGCTCCGACGAGGTCGAGGCATGGATGGCCGCCCTGAAGGGCTGATACGGGAGCGAATGGCCGGGTACCGATGGGAGGTACCCGGCCATTCGCATGACGTACGGGGGGATTTCGTTGGTCACAGGACCCGGTTCCGCGGACGAGTTCTGGTCCGGTGTCGGTGTCGACCTGCATCTCGAGCCGGACGCGGCGGACGGGCGCCGGGCCGGTCTGGAGCGGGCGCTGCGGGATGCCGTACGGGACGGTCGGCTCGCACCCGGTGCGCGGCTGCCGGCGACCCGGCGGCTCGCGGCCGAGTTGGGCGTCTCCCGGGGCACGGCGAAGGCGGCGTACGACCAGCTCGTCGCGGAGGGGTACCTGACGGCGCGGCAGGGCTCGGGCACCCGGGTCGCGGCGCTCCCCGCGCAGGCGCCGGCGCGTGCCGACGGTGCTCCACGCGCGCGTGCTCCGCGATTCGACCTGCGACCCGGCAGCCCGGACGTCGGCGCCTTCCCTGCGGCGGCCTGGCTGCGGGCGCTGCGCCGGGCGATCGCGACGGCGCCGTCACTCGCGTACGACTACGGGGACCCGCGCGGCCGCATCGAACTGCGCACGGCGCTCTCCGGCTACCTGGGACGGGCGCGAGGCGTGATCGCGCCGCCCGAGCGGATCGTGATCACTTCCGGGTATGTGCAGGGGCTCGCCCTCCTCACGCGCGTGCTGGACGGCGCGACCGTCGCCATGGAGGACCCGGGGCTGCCGTTCCACCGGGACGTGGTGCGGCGGGGCGGCGGAAGCGTGGTGCCGCTGCGCGTCGACGAACGGGGTGCCTGCCCCGAGGACTTGGCGGACGAGGCGGCCGTGGTGGTGACACCGGCCCATCAGTACCCGACCGGGGTCACGCTGCGTCCGGAGCGGCGGCGGGCGCTGACGGACTGGGCACGCGCGCGGGGCGGACTGGTCGTCGAGGACGACTACGACGGGGAGTTTCGCTACGACCGGCAGCCCGTCGGAGCGCTCCAGGGGATGGCGCCCGGTCACGTCGTGTATCTGGGCACCGCCTCCAAGACGCTCGGTCCCGCACTGCGCCTGGGCTGGATGGTGCTGCCGCCGCACCTGGTGGACGCGGTGGCCGACGCCAAGCTGCACAGCGACCACCACACCGAGTCCATCGGGCAGTTGGCCCTCGCCGAACTGGTCGACAGCCATGCCTACGACCGGCACGTCCGTGCCTCCCGGTTGCGCTACCGGCGCCGCCGCGACCAGCTCCTCGACCGGCTGGGGGCGCAGCGGCACGTCCGGGGGATCGCGGCCGGGCTGCACGCTCTGGTCGACGTCCCCGACGAGGAGACGGTGGTGGCGCGGGCCGAGGCCCAAGGGCTCGCGGTGGGACGGCTCGGCGACCACTGGCACTCGGCGGGCGAGGGTCGGCCACAAGGGCTGGTGGTGGGGTACGGGACACCCAGGGAGCGCGTGTATCCGGAGGCGCTGGAGGTGCTCGGTCAGGCGCTGGAGGGCCTAGATGCCTGACGGCACCGGCGCCGGCACCGGGAGGGAGTCGACGAACAGCGTGCCCGCGAGCAGCGCCGCGCTCCCCCGGGGGTTCCAGCCGAGCCCCTGGAGATCGGCGTCCAGCGCGGCCAGGGACCGGCGCCCGGCCTCCGTCGCCGTACCGCCCGCCTCCAGTACGCCCCGTGCCCCGGCCTGCACCTGGCGCAGGCCGGGCGGACCGGCCGCGTACAGCAACTCCGTGTCCTGGAGCGTGGACATGATGGTCAGCAGGGCGTCGAGCCGGGCCTCCGTCTCCGATGTCCCGGCGGACCGCGCCGCGCCGAGTGCGTCCAGCGCCCGGCGCACGTGGGGGAAGCCGGCGCGCGCTTCTCCTCGCGCGCCGGCCGCCCCGTACCGGGTCGAGACCGACGAGCCCCGGGAGGGCCGCCGCGGCGCCCCGCGGTCCCGGTGCGTGGCGATCCGCTTGGCCGCGGCCGCGACCTCCGGCCCTTTGGCCGCCGGCTCCAGCGCGGCACCCGCGACCAGCAGGCCGAGCACCCACAGGGCGCCGTGGTGGCCTCCGCCTGCGAGCCGCACGGAGTGCTCGGTGGACCGTCCGATCGCGCCGAGTTCGGCACGGAGTTCCGGCGTCGCCGCACCGGTGCGGCGGGCGGCCGCGGCCATCGCCGCGAGGCCGGGCGCCAGTGCCTTGGCCGACCAGCGCAGGGCGCGGTGGTCCTGCCCGCCCGCGCGGACGGCGAGATCGCGCGGATCGGACAGGCCGGGCTTGGGGGCCAGTTCCACCTGCCGGATCAACGCGGCCACGGCGGCCTGAGCCAGCGCCTCGTCCTCGCGGCTGCTCATCGGGCGGGCCTCAGGAGGAGGCCGACGCCGACGGGGACGCGCTGTCGCTCGGGGTGCCGCTCGGCGGCATACCGGTCGGAACATCGCTGGGCGCGCCGCTCGGGGGCGTGCCGGTCGGGGCGTCGCTGGGCGCGCCGCTCGGGGGCGTGCCGCCGTTGCCGCTGCCCGCGCCGGCGTTCTCGGCGTCGGGGTCGATGCCGAGTGTGATGAAGCCCTTGTAGCCCTTGGACGGGTCGGCCTTGTGGACGGGCTTGAGGGTCAGCAGGCCGCTGGAGGCGCCGCCGCCGTCGTACACCATGTCGTTCGCGAGCTTGGTGTAACTCCCGGTGTGCTTGGAGTACGGCTCCAGCGCGAAGACCGCCTCGGCGGTGTCGTCGTCGAAGAAGAAGCTGGCCGGTGTAGTTGACCTTGCCGCCCTCGTAGGTGCCGTCCTCCTTCTGACCGCCGGTGTGCACCTTGACGTGGATGTGGCAGGTGCGGGGCGTGTACCAGCCGGGGAAGATCGTCTCGAACTTCACGACACCGTTGCCGTTGGCGATCTGGTAACCGCGCAGGTAGGTCTGGTCGTTGGCGGTCGACCCGTCCTCGCTCTCGGCGGGCGCGGAGCCGCCGGGGTTGGCGGTGGTGTAGCCGGAGTAGTAACCCCAGGCGTCGCAGTGCCAGATCTCGACGGCCGCGCCGGCGACCGGGTCGCAGGAGTCGGTGGTGTCCTGGACGGCGATCCGCAGGGTGAGCGGGACGCCGCTCTTGCCCTCGGTGATGTCCTTCCGTACGAGAGCCCCGTCGAGGTAGTACGGCCCCTCGGTCACGCTCGACATGAGCACGCACTGCCCGCCGGTGGTCGAGGTGGCCGTGGCGGACGCCGCCTCGGCCTCGGTGGTCGTCTCGTCGGCGAACGCGCCCTGGTATCCGGCGACCACGAGCCCGCCGGCCGCGACGGTCCCGCCGGTCACCGCGAGGGCGCGGCGCCGGGTGATGGAGGTGTCCCTGTGGCTTCCAGTCATGGTCGGGAAACTATGAACGGCACCCGTCGGTGCCATGGGGCAGGGCTGTGGGAAGCATAAGAGTTCTGAGAAACCTGAAGTCGGGCCGGAACCGCTGAGGCGACCGGCAGGCACGGCCGGTGGAGGCGACGGGGCTGATGGCCCGTCAGGCCGACTACACAGCCACCAGCGGAGAGTCCTTCTTCCATTTCAGGATCTTGTCGAAGCTCACCACCGCCCCGCCCCGGTCCGGCTTGTTGCCGATGTGGACGTGGTCGGCGAGTTCCTGGATGAGGCAGAGGCCACGGCCGTGCTCGGCGTCGGCGCGGGCCGGCCGGATCGCGGGACGAGCTCTGCCGGAGGGGAATCCCGGTCCCGAGTCGGCGACTTCGATGCGGCACTTCTCGCCGTCGAGGTAGGCCGTGACCCGGTACGCCCCGGACGTACCGCCGTGTGCGGCGTCGCCGCCGTGCTCGACCGCGTTGGCGCAGGCCTCACTGAGGGCGACGGAAAGGTCGTAGGAGATGTCCGGGTCGACGCCCGCGGTCTCCATCGTGCCCAGAAGGAGCCGTCGGGCGAGTGGCACGCTCGCAGCTTCGCGCCGCAGATGGAGTGACCACCAGATGCTCATGCTCCAGCCTCCTGGCCGCGGCTCGACATACCGTTACGTATTGCCGCGCGTACCCGAGTGCAATCGCCCGACGAACGAGATCCCGCACATTCGGCGGATGCGCCGGGGCCCGGGATCGGTGTATGCGCAGGCGGCGCCACGAGAACGTGATGTTCCGGATCACCCATCCGATTACCGTACGGATGGCACCTTGCGGACCTGCCGTACGGAGCCGGCCGGTCCAGTGGGATGATGAGGCCGCCATGAGTGCCCCCCACCAGCGCACGGCGCGCACCGGATGCGATCTCCGGATTCTGCGGGCCGCGGTGTTCGCCGCGGTCTGCGTCGTGCTGGCCGCGGCGGGGCACGGGATGGCCTCCTGCGCCACGGTTCCACTGTGGACGCTGGGCGCCGGCTTCCTCGCCGTGTTCGCCGTCGCCGCCCCGCTCGCGGGGCGGGAGCGCTCACTGCCGGGCATCGCCGCCGTCCTCGCGGTGGGCCAGGCCGTGCTGCACACGCTGTTCGGGCTCGGACAGCACCCGGGTGGCATGTCGATGACGTCGAACGCGATGTCCACCGCCGACGCCACCCTCGTGGCACGGGCCGCGCACATCATGTGCGGCGCCACCGCGGCGACGATCTCCCCCGCGCAGGCCCAGCGGATCCTCGCCGACGCGCGGCTCGGCACGGGCACGGACATGGCCGCCATGCACCACCCCGCGGACGCCCTGTCGACCGCGGCCGGTTCGTGGCTGTCGGTGCTGCCCTCCGTGCCCATGCTGCTCGGTCACGCCCTCGCGGCCGTCGCCGCCGGATGGGTGCTGCGCCACGGGGACATGGCGCTGCTGCGGCTCATGCGGCTGTCGGCGCACGGGGTCGCGGAGGGGGCGCTCGTACGGTCCCTGCGATCGGCGTTCACGCTCGTGCGCGCCCTGCTGGCCGGGCTCCCCCGGGCGCCGGAAGCGGGGCCGTGCGCCCCGCGCACCGCCTTCCTCCTCCCGCCGAAGCCGCGCACGACCGCGCTGCAGCACACCGTGGTCCGGCGCGGACCGCCATCCTCCGCTTCTCACGTCCTCGCTGCCTGACGCGACGCGCCACTCCACTCGTCCTTGCGGAGGGGCTGCCGTCGTGCGGCACGCCCGCGTGCCCGTCCTGTGCCACGCCCGTGGTCACTCCTGCGCACGCGCACCCTCTTCCCAACGGACTCACTCGGAGTGGAGTGCTCTCTGCCATGAAGGCCATCAAGGTTCCCCTGAAGGCTTCTCGCGCCGCAGTCGTCGGTGCCGCCGCCGCATCGGCCGTCCTCGTCCTGTCCGCACCCGCGTTCGCGCACGTGAGCGTGCAGCCGCAGGGCGAGGCCGCCAAAGGCGGCTACGCGGTCGTCGACTTCAAGGTCCCGAACGAGCGTGACGACGCCTCGACCACCAAGCTCGAGGTCAGCTTCCCGACGGACCACCCGCTCGCCTCGGTGATGCCGCAGCCGATCGACGGCTGGAAGGTGCAGGTCACCGAGTCCAAGCTCGACAAGCCGCTCACCCTGCACGGCGAGCAGATCGACGAGGCCGTCACCAAGGTCACCTGGACCGCAACCGGCAAGGGCATCGAACCGGGCTACTTCCAGAAGTTCCCGCTCTCCGTCGGCCAGCTGCCCGAGGACACCGACCAGCTCGTCTTCAAGGCCCTGCAGACGTACTCCGACAACGAGGTCGTCCGCTGGATCGAAGCGCAGAAGGAAGGCCAGGAGGAGCCCGAGAACCCGGCACCGGTGCTCGAACTGACCGCCGCCGCCTCCTCCGGTCACCACGGCTCCACGGCCGAGGACGCCTCCGCCACCTCGGCCCCCAAGGACACGGCGGCCGAGACGTCCACCGACGGCAGTGACACCACCGCCCGCGTCCTCGGTGTCGTGGGCATCGCCGTCGGTGCGGCAGGCGTCGCGTACGGCGTACTGGCCGGCCGCCGGCGCACCACCGGGGCCTGAGGTCCGACTCACCTCCGGGCACGCGCCGGGCTCGTACGACATCGCCATGGTGTATGGCGCACGACCCCGGCGCACACCGGAGCACTCACATCTGGGACATTTCTCTATGCGCAAGAAGAAGACGCTCGCCGCGGCGGCCCTCCTCGCCGCCGCCGCGTTCACCCTCTCCGCCTGTGGATCCGGCGACAGCGGCAACAAGCCGGTCGCCGAGGTCTCCGCCGAGTCCGGCTCGGACCAGGCCGCGACCGTGCTCGACCAGCCGTTCGAGAAGCCGGACCTCGTCCTCACCGACACCCACGGCAAGAAGTACGACCTCCGCACGGAGACCAAGGGCAAGCCGACCCTGGTCTACTTCGGCTACACCCACTGCCCCGACATCTGCCCGCTGACGATGAACAACCTCGCCGTCGCCAAGAAGGAGGTGGAGAAGAGCAAGCAGCTGACCCAGGCGCAGAAGGACTCGCTGCGGATCGTGTTCGTCACCACCGACCCGGAGCGCGACACGCCCACCGCGCTCGGCACGTGGCTCAAGGGCATCGACCCCGATGTCGTGGGCCTGACCGGCGACTTCGCCACCATCCAGGCCGGCGCCCGCACCCTCGGCATCAGCATCGAGGCACCGAAGAAGGAGAAGGACGGCAAGATCGTCTCCACCCACGGCACCCAGGTCATCGCGTTCTCGCCGAAGACCGACGGGGGTTATGTGGTCTACGGCGAGGACGCCACCGTCGACGAATACACCAAGGACATCCCCAAGATCATCAAGGGGGAGAACCCGTGAACCACCGTCTCGGCCGTCCGGCCGCGGTGATAGCGGCCGGACTGGTGCTCGCGGGCTGTGGCGGCTCGGCCGGGGCGTCCTCGGCCAGGCCCGAACTGAAGGTCACCGGCGCCTACATGCCCGCCCCGGTCACCAGCGACATGGCGGTCGGCTTCTTCACCGTCACCAACTCCGGGGGCGCCGACACCCTCACCTCCGTCACCAGCGGCCTCGCCGATGACGTCACGCTGCATGCCACCAAGGGCGGCGAGATGGAGGAGGAGAAATCGTTCGCCGTGCCCGTGGACGGCAGGCTCGACTTCGCGAGCGGCGGCAACCACCTCATGTTCGAGAAGCTCACCCACAAGCCGAAGCAGGGCGAGAGGGTGTCCGTGCAACTGCACTTTGCCAAGTCCGGAACGGTCACGGTCGAGATGCCGGTGAAGTCGGCGACGTACAACCCGAAGACCGGGCACTGAGAGAGGGATCACCGTGACGCAGGCCATCGCTCCCGGCGGACACGTCCAGGGCAACATCCACACGGCGTTCCCACGCACGCTCCGGACCCGTGCGATCCGCGCGCTGCTGGCCCTGCTGCTCGCCGTCGCGGGCGCGCTGTTCGGCGGGGCCGCCCCCGCCTCCGCGCACGCCGCGCTGCTCGGCAGCGACCCCGCCCAGGGATCGGTGGTCGACAAAACTCCCGCACAGGTCACCCTCACCTTCTCCGAGACGGTGGCGCTCTCCGACGGCTCACTGCGGGTCCTCGACCCGAGGGGACAGCGCGTCGACACCGGCGAGGCGTTCCATCTGACCGGCACGATGTACGGCGTGAAAGTGCGCGCCGGACTGCCCCGCGGCACCTACACGGTCACCTACCAGGTGGTGTCCGCGGACAGCCACCCCGTCTCCGGCGCCTTCACCTTCTCCGTCGGCGCCCCGTCCGCGACCACGGTCGCCACCTCCGGCCAGACCGCGGGCGGCGGGGTCGTCGGGGGGCTCTACGGGTTCGCACGGTATCTCTCATACGCCGGGTTCATGGTGCTGATCGGCGGCGCGGCCTTCGTGCTGGCCTGCTGGCAGCAGGGCGCGGGGGTGCGGGCGGTGCAGCGGCTGGTGGCCTCCGGGTGGGTGGCGCTCACCTCCGCCACACTCGCGCTGCTGCTCCTGCGCGGCTCGTACACCGGCTCGGGGAAGGTCGCCGACATCTTCGACCTCTCCCTGATCGGGCAGGTACTGCAGACCAAGGCGGGTGCGGCGCTGGTCTCCCGGCTGCTGCTGCTCGCGGCGGCGGCGTTGTTCATCGCGGTGCTCTTCGGGGCGTACGTGAAGCGGGACACGGACGGTGAGGCGAACGCGCCCGTTGGCCCTGACGGCGTGAAGGGCACGTCGGGTGACGACGCCTCCGAGGCCACGGACCGGGCGGCCGAGAAGAAGGACCTCACCTTCGGACTCGCCATCGGCGGGACGGTCGTCGCGGCGGGCCTCGCGGCGACCTGGGCGATGGCCGAGCACGCCTCGACCGGCGTCCAGACCGGCCTCGCCATGCCGGTCGACATCCTCCATCTGCTGGCGGTCGCCGTCTGGCTGGGCGGGCTCGCGACGCTGCTGGTCGCGCTGTACCGGGCACCGTCGATCCAGACGGCGACCGTGCGGCGCTTCTCGCGTCTCGCGTTCGGGAGCGTCGTGACGCTGACGGTGACCGGTGTCTACCAGTCGTGGCGCCAGCTCGGCTCGTGGTCGGCGCTGACCGGCACGGCGTACGGACAGCTGCTGCTCGTGAAGGTCGGTCTGGTCGCCGTCCTCGTCGGCATCGCCTGGATCTCACGGCGCTGGACGGCGCGCCTGGCGGATGTGCCGGCCGCGGCGGTGCCGGCGCAGAGCGCGACGGAGAAGACGCGGGCGACGGTGACGGCGAGGGCGTCGGCCCAGGGAGGCGTGTCCGCGAAGAGCGGGAGTGCCGAGGCGGCTTCCGGCGCGAGCAGGGGCTCGGGAGCTTCCCGTGATGGCGACGGCTCCGGGAGTGGGGCCCCCGGCGCGTCCGAGCGCGCTGCCCAGCTGGCGCGACAGCGGGCCGCGATGGCCGCCGCGCGGGCCAGGCGGTTGCGGGACGCCGACCCCGCCCGTTCGGGGCTGCGCCGCTCCGTGCTCGCCGAGGCGGCCGTCGCGATCGTGGTGCTGGCCGTCGCCACCGCGCTGACGACCACCGAGCCGGGCCGCACGGAGGAGGCTGCCAAGGCCGCCACCGCCTCCGTGTCGCAGCGGTCAGGCCCCCTGTCGCTGAAGATCCCCTTCGATACGGGCGGCCAGGACGGCAAGGGCAGCGTGCAGGTCACCCTCGACCCGGCCCGCGTCGGCGGCAACGAGATGCACGTCTACGTGGCGCGCCCGGACGGCAAGGCCTTCGACGTTCCCGAGGTGAAGGTCGCCTTCACGCTCGAGGCCAAGAGCATCGGCCCGCTGCCCGTCGTGCCCGACCGCATCGCCGCCGGACACTGGTCGACGAGCGGCGTGCAGATCCCCATGGCGGGCGACTGGAAGATCGCGGTGACCGTGCGGACCTCCGACATCGACCAAGTGACCGTCACCAAGAACGCGAAGATCGGCTGAACCACACATGGCTGACCAGTCCACGCCGGAAGCGCCCTCCGAGGGCATCCCTCCCCAGAAGGGCAAGGGCCGCCCCGCCGCGAAGGGCGCCCTCAGGGACCCCGTTCCTGGCAGGAGCACCCCAGGGGATGCCTCTTCCGGCAAGCGCACGCCGGGGGACGCCGTTTCCGACGACGACACCTCCAGAGGCGTGATCTCGCGGAGGCGGCTGCTCGGAACGGCGGGCGCCACCGGGCTCGCGCTGGGAGCGGCGGGCGGGGCCGCCGGATACGCCGCGGCGCCCTCCGAGAAGACCACGCCCCTGACCTCGCTCGGCGCGGACCGGGTGACGTTTCACGGGAAACATCAGCCAGGCATCACCGACGCCCTCCAGGCCCGCGGCCACCTCGTCGCCTTCGACCTGGCGGCAGGCGCGGGCCGCAAGGAGGCCGCCGCCCTGCTGCGCCGCTGGTCGGCCACGGCCGAGCAGCTGATGGCGGGCCGAGCGGCCACGCACGACGACACCGACGTCGCCCGTGACGCCGGCCCGTCCTCCCTGACGATCACTTTCGGCTTCGGGAACAGCTTCTTCTCCCGTACAGGACTGGAGAAGCAGCGCCCCTCCGCCCTGGACCCGCTGCCCGACTTCTCCTCCGACCACCTCGACAGGTCCCGCAGCAACGGCGACCTGTGGGTGCAGATCGGCGCCAACGACGCCCTCGTCGCCTTCCACGCCCTGCGAGCGATCCAGAAGGACGCCGGCAGCGCGGCGCGGTTGCGCTGGCAGATGAACGGCTTCAACCGCTCACCGGGCGCGACCGCGCACCCCATGACGGCACGCAACCTGATGGGCCAGATCGACGGCACCCGCAATCCGAAGCCGACCGACACGGACTTCGACCAGCGCATCTTCGTGCCTTCGTCCGGTGACCCCGCGTGGATGGCGAACGGCTCGTACGCCGTCGTACGCCGTATCCGCATGCTCTTGGACGACTGGGAGAAGCTCTCGGCCAAGGCCCAGGAGGAGGTCATAGGGCGCCGCAAGGCGAACGGGGCGCCGCTGAGCGGCGGCAGCGAGACAACCGCGATGGACCTGGAGAAGACCGGCACCGACGGCAATCCGGTCGTGCCCATGAACGCGCACGCACGCATCACCCGCCCCGACCAGAACGGGGGCGCCGCGATGCTGCGGCGCCCGTTCTCCTACCACGACGGCTTCGAGGCGGACGGGACGCCCGACGCGGGCCTGCTGTTCGTCTGCTGGCAGGCCGACCCGCTGCGCGGCTTCGTCCCCGTGCAGCGCAAGCTCGACCGGGGGGACGCGCTCTCGCAGTACATCCGCCACGAGGCGAGCGGCCTCTTCGCGGTGCCCGGCGGTGCGGCCGACGGGGAGTACGTGGGGCAGCGGCTGCTGGAGGGATGACGGACGCGGGAGGCGCCCGTCCGCGGTGGCTTCCAGGGGCCTCCGAGTGTTCTACGGGCCCCATCCCCAGGTGTGGGCGTCCCCCGGAGGGGCGGCCGTGTCCACAGGTGTGAGCCGAGAGGTGTCAGGGCCAATTAGGGTGAGGTCATGCCAGCCAGCTATGCGTATCTCGGTCCCGAGGGCACCTTCACCGAGGTCGCCCTGCGTACGCTGCCCGAGGCCGCCACCCGGGAGCTCGTCCCGATGGTGTCGGTCCCGGCGGCGCTCGACGCCGTCCGCAGCGGCGAGGCCGAGGCCGCCTTCGTACCGATCGAGAACTCGGTGGAGGGCGGAATCACCACCACGCTCGACGAGCTGGTCGCGGGCGAGCCGCTGATGATCTACCGCGAGGTGCTCCTCTCGATCACCTTCGCGCTGCTGGTCCGGCCCGGTACGAAGCTCTCCGAGATCAAGACGGTCACCGCGCACCCGGCCGCCCAGCCGCAGGTGCGCAACTGGCTCAAGGCCAATCTCCCGGACGCCGTCTGGGAGTCGGCCGCGTCGAATGCGGACGGCGCACGCCTGGTCCAGGAGGGCCGCTACGACGCCGCGTTCGCGGGCGAGTTCGCCGCCGCGCGCTACGGCCTCAAGGCGCTGGTGACCGGCATCCACGACGCGGAGAACGCGCAGACGCGGTTCGTGCTGGTCGGCAGGCCCGCCCGGCCGGCGGCACCGACGGGCGCGGACAAGACGTCCGTCGTGCTGTGGCAGAGCGACGACCACCCCGGTGGGCTGCGCGACCTGCTGGGTGAGTTCGCCGTCAGGGGCATCAACCTGATGCTGCTGCAGTCCCGCCCGACCGGTGCGGGCATCGGGAACTACTGCTTCTGCATCGACGCCGAGGGCCATATCTCGGATCGCCGGGTGGCCGAGGCCCTGATGGGGCTCAAGCGCATCTGCCTGCAGGTGCGGTTCCTCGGGTCGTATCCGCGCGCGGACATCAAGCCGGACGACGTCCGGGCCCCGCTGCCGGGGACGTCGGACGACGAGTTCATGACGGCGGCGGACTGGGTGGCCCGCTGCCAGGACGGCCGGTTCTAGGTTGCCGGTGCCAGGACTTCCGGTCCTACCTGCAGATTTTCACTGTCCACAGAAGTTATCCACAGGTGGGCATCTCGACCTGGGGACAAGTCGACACCATGGCATCGAGCAGTCGACAAATCTCTCTAAGGACCCCCTTCCGTCCACCGCCACGTCCGCAACAGTTGTCCACCTGTTTCTTTCGATCAACACTTTCGGGCGACCCTTTTACACCTGAAAGTGCAGCTAGTTCGGTTTTGAACCGGGAATTCTGCCCTCAAGGGGCGACCTTCGGAATGATCACCTCCGGAATCCACAGATCTTCCACACAGCCTGTGGATAACTCAATGGCCCTTGTGGACGCCTGTGGACAAGCGCACCCCAAATCCCGGTCTTCCCAAGGAAGTCGGGTCAATGATCCACAGCCGGAGTGCCCCTTTCAGGGGGTCGGCGCCCCTCTTCTTGACACGCAGCGTAAGTGGCGCATAACGGACCATGCGCCACGCATCCGAATACAGAGTCGTGAGCCGGAACTCCGCACCGGTAGCCTTGAGGGGTGATTGACCTTCGCCTGCTCCGTGAGGACCCCGACCGTGTTCGCGCCTCCCAGCGCGCCCGTGGAGAGGACGTCGCGCTCGTCGACGCCCTCCTCTCCGCCGACGAGCGGCGCAGGTCGTCCGGCGTCCGCTTCGACGAGCTCCGCTCCGAGCAGAAGGCGCTCGGCAAGCTGATCCCCAAGGCCTCCGGCGACGAGAAGGCCGAACTGCTGGAGAAGGCGAGCCGGCTGGCCGCCGAGGTCAAGGCGGCCGACGCCGAGCAGCACGAGGCCGAGGAGGAGACCAAGCGGCTCCTGGGCCAGCTCGGCAACCTGGTGCACCCCGACGTCCCGGTCGGCGGCGAGGAGGACTTCGTCGTCCTGGAGACGCACGGCACCATCCGCGACTTCGGCGCCGAGGGCTTCGAGCCCAAGGACCACCTGGAGCTCGGCGAGGCGCTCGGCGCGATCGACGTCGAGCGTGCGGTGAAGGTCTCCGGCTCGCGCTTCTACTACCTGACGGGCGTCGGCGCCCTGCTGGAGCTGGCGCTCGTCAACGCGGCGATGGCACAGGCCGTGGAGGCCGGGTTCACCCCGATGCTGACGCCGGCCCTGGTCCGCCCGCGCGCCATGGAAGGCACCGGCTTCCTCGGCCAGGCCGCCGAGAACGTGTACCACTTGGAGAAGGACGACTTCTACCTGGTCGGCACCTCCGAGGTCCCGCTCGCCGCGTACCACATGGACGAGATCGTCGACGGGGACAAGCTGCCGCTGCGCTACGCGGGCTTCTCGCCGTGCTTCCGCCGCGAGGCCGGGACATACGGCAAGGACACGCGGGGCATCTTCCGCGTGCACCAGTTCGACAAGGTCGAGATGTTCTCGTTCGTCGACCCCGAGGACGCCGAGAACGAGCACCAGCGGCTCCTGGAGTGGGAGAAGCAGTGGCTGACCTCGCTTGAACTGCCGTTCCAGGTGATCGACGTGGCGACGGGCGACCTCGGCGCCTCGGCCTCGCGGAAGTACGACTGCGAGGCCTGGATCCCGACCCAGGGCAAGTACCGCGAGCTGACTTCGACCTCCAACTGCGACACCTTCCAGGCCCGCCGTCTCTCGGTGCGCATGCGGGACGGCAAGAAGGTACAGCCGCTCGCGACGCTGAACGGCACGCTGTGCGCCGTGCCGCGCACGATCGTGGCGATCCTGGAGAACCACCAGCTGGCCGACGGCTCCGTGCGGGTGCCGGAGGTCCTGCGCCCGTACCTGGGCGGCCGGGAGCTGCTGGAGCCCGTGGCCAAGTGAGCACGGCCGAGCCCGCCGGTTTTCCGTACAAGCTGATCGCGACCGACCTCGACGGCACGCTCCTGCGCGCCGACGGGACGGTCTCGGAGCGCACACGCGAAGCGCTCACCGCGGCCACCGCGGCGGGTGCCGCGCACATCGTCGTCACCGGGCGCGCGGTCCCCTGGACGCGCCACGTCCTCGACGACCTCGGCTACCGGGGCCTCGCGGTGTGCGGCCAGGGAGCGCAGGTGTACGACGCGGGGGAGCACCGGCTGCTGACGTCGCTGACGCTGGACCGGCAGACAGCGGGTCTCGCGCTGGCGAAGATCGAGGCCGAAGTCGGCCCGCTGCTGCTGGCGGCGAGCCGGGACGGACTGGACGGAGAGGTTCTGGTCGGCCCCGGTTACCGGGTCCATGAGGGGCCGCTCCCTTACCAGCCGATCAGGGACGCGGCAGACCTGTGGTCGGCGCCGCTGAACAAGGTGTACCTCCAGCACCCGACGATGGGCGACGACGAACTGGCCGAGGCGGCGCGGCAGGCCGCCGGCGGCCTGGTCGGGGTGACGATGGCGGGCGAGGGGATCGTGGAGATCCTCCCCCTGGGCCTGACCAAGGCGACCGGACTGTCGCTGGCGGCCCGCCGCCTCGGGGTGAAGGCCGCCGACACGATCGCCTTCGGTGACATGCCGAACGACCTCCCGATGTTCGCCTGGGCGGCCCGCGGCGTGGCCATGGCCAATGCCCACGAGGAACTCAAGGCGGTCGCGGACGAGGTGACGCTGTCCAACGAGGAGGACGGCATCGCGGTGGTGCTGGAACGGTTGCTCGGGTAGCGGGTGCGCCAAGCTGTGCGCCGACGTACCTTCAGTCAGGAATTCCCCTGGTCACAGCCATAGCGTCTCGCGGAGGATGCGCGGATCGAACGCGCGCGGGGACTGACCCCGACCACGGCTTAGCAAGCCGGTGCCTTACCACTCGGCCAATCCTCCGGGTGGGCGGCCCGCGCGAATCCATTCGCGCGCTCGAAGCGGCCGCCCCGGGCAGCTCCCCGTACGGGCGGGGCTCGACGGAGGGGTAACTACTCCGGAGCCCGCCGCGGGCTGCCCTGACGGGAGCCCGGCGAACTGTCGTGCATGGACATCGCCCGGCTCCTCTCCCAGAACGTGGCGCCGGCTCGATCCGGCGTCGTGGACATCACCACTGTGCCCGCCCACCCCATCGGGCGCCACTGAATAAATTCCGCCTGCCGCGAGGGGGCGCACCACCGCTACCGGCGGCGCCACCTGCGGCGGCGCGCCTTGCTGAAGAACCAGCCGGCGGGTGGCTCGTCGGAGCGCCAAGGCTGGGGCTCGGGTGCCTGGTTGCGCCAGCGCGCGGCCAGCATCCGGGCGCGCGCCGAAGGCTCCGCGGTCGGCGCGGACCGTATGAAGTCCTCGTCGAACACGACGCCGTCGAAGGTGTCCCCGGCCTCGCCCGCCCCGTCTCCGTGTGGTGCCTGCGCTGCCATCCCCGTTCCTTTCCGCTGTGCGTCCCCTTTGCCCAAGTGTGCCCAGACAGGTGTGAAGCCGCTGTCAGCAATGCCTTCGAACAAGGCAAGAACGACACGACGGCTGAGGTGGGGGCGGGCCGCTTCCGCGGACGTACCCCCACCGGAGTCCGGGCCGAAGCCGCGAAGGGGTGGTTACTCCTCGCCCGCCAGCGTCAGCGTCCGCAGCTTCTGTCCCGCGTACCAGGTGGCGGCCACGGTCACCACGATCAGCAGCACCGTCGCGGTCGTCAGCCCCACGTCGGAGGTGACGAGGGAGCTGTCGGAGACCTTGTGGGCCACGGCGAGCGCCCACTGCTGGACGCTGAGGGTGCGCGCCCCGGAGACCAGCGAGCCGAAGAGCGCCTCCCAGACCAGCGCGTAGACCAGTCCGAAGACCACCGCGTGCCGGCTCACCGTGCCGAGCAGCAGGAACAGCGCGGCGTACGCGATGGACGCGACCAGCGCGGCGACCGTGTACGCGACCGCGATCTGCTGGCCGTTGCCGTTGAGGATCATTCCCGCGAGGAACGTCGGCAGCGCCGAGAACGCCATGGTGACGGCGATCGCGACGATCAGCTTGGTGAAGATGATCGTGGACCGCTTCACCGGCTTGGCCAGCAGGTACACCACCGAGCCGTCGTCGATCTCGGGTCCGATCGCGCCGGTGCCTGCGATGACGCCGATGATCGGCACCATGGTGGCGAGGGCGAACCCACCGAGGACGTCGTGGGCCACCTGGTCGTCGGCGCCGGTCAGCGTCCGGACGACCGCGGAGATCACGATCAGCAGCAGGGGCAGCGCGCCGAGAATGAGGGCCCGGCGGCGGCCGAGCAGGCCCCGGTAGGTGAGCCGGGCGACTGTGGGGTCGTACATCTTCGGCCTCCTACGCCGCGACCAGATACGAGAAGACGGACTCGAGGGACTCGTCCGACGGCGAGACCGTGAGCAGCCGGATGCCGTGATCACGGGCGACCTTCGGCAACAGGGCCGTGAACCGGCCGAAGTCGACCGCCTGGATGCGCAGCGCGCCCTCGGTGAGGTCGACTTCGATACCGGAGGTCGACGGGTCGGCGATCAGGGCGGCCGCGAGCGCGCGGTCGTCGCTGGAGCGCACCAGATAGCGGTGCGGGCGGTCGGTCATCAACCGGCGGATCTTGCGGAAGTCGCCGCTCGCCGCATGCCGTCCGGCGACGATCACCTCGATGTGCGAGGCGAGTTGCTCGACCTCTTCGAGGATGTGGGACGAGAAGAGCACCGTGCGGCCTTCGGCGCCCATCCGCTTCAGCAACTCCATGAGCTGCATGCGCTGGCGCGGGTCCATGCCGTTGAAGGGCTCGTCGAGCAGCAGCAGCGACGGGTCGTGCACGAGGGCGGACGCCATCTTCACGCGCTGACGCATGCCCTTGGAGTACGTGGAGATCTTCCGGTCCTGCGCGTACTCCATCTCGACCGTGGCGAGGGCGCGCTGGGCTGCCTTGGCCCCCAGTCCGTGCAACTCTGCGTTGGCGACGACGAATTCGCGGCCGGTGAGGAAGTCGTACATCGCCTCCCGCTCGGGGACGATGCCGATGTGCTTGTAGATCTGCTCATTGCGCCACACGGGCTGTCCGTCGAGGGTGACGGAGCCGGTGGAGGGAGCCAGGAAGCCGCCCATCATGTTGATGAGGGTGGACTTCCCGGCGCCGTTCGGGCCCAGCAGACCGGTGACTCCGGGGCCGACGGTCATGGTGACGTCGTTGATGGCGACCACGTTGCCGAACCAGCGCGAGACGTGGTCGATGGAGAGCGTGGTCACAGTCCGGCCTTTCGGTAGCGGCGCATCAGCAGGCCGTAGCTGCCCGCGACGAGTCCCAGGACGACGAGGAGGAAGACGACTCCCTGCGCGGCCGAGGGTCCTTCCCCTCCGGGGTAGGAGGAGGACGCGCCGAGGAAGGCGGTCTGTACGCCGTCGATGAGCGTGACGGGCGAGAACAGGCCCATCCAGACGATGGCGGTGGAGTTGCCCGACTGCGCGTCCGCGATGGCCTGGATCGTGGAGACGGCTCCGTACGAGATGGTCAGGACGGCGATGACGGCCGCGATGCCGAACCCGCGCCGGGGGGTGGCCGCCGCGATGACCAGGCTGATTCCGGAGAACAGCAGGGAGAGCAGGGCCACCGAGGCCAGTGCCTCGGCGAATCCCTTCGTCTGGTGGCCGAAGTCCAGCTTGGCGAGCAGCGCGCCCACGTAGAGGACGAGCAACGGCGCGGCCGTCAGGATGAACATCGCCGAGGCGAGGGCCGCGTACTTGGCACGGACGTAGTCGGCGGTCTCGATGGGCCGCGAGAAGTACAGCGGCACGGTCTTGAAACGCAGGTCGCGGGAGACCGATTGGGGCGCCTGCGAGGCGACGTACAGACCGATCAGGGCCTGCATGATGATCGCGTAGCGCGTGTACTCGACGGGCAGGTCCTTCGCCTTGGTGGCCACCGCGACCGCGACCATGATCAGGGCGGGCGCGCACATGACCACGAACAGCAGCATCGGCAGCACCTTGGACTTCACCGAGCGGCCGAGGCCGTAGGCGCCGCGCAGGGACATCGAGTACAGGGAACGGCGGGCGTAGGCGCGGCCGAGGCGCGGGCCGTCGTACGCGCGGTAGCCGATGTTGTGGATCCGGGTCTGCTCGGCCTTCCGGGCCGTGGGCTGCTCAACCGCCATGGCCGACCGCCTCCTTCCGCTGCTCGTCGCTGTCCTTGAAGACTTCCGCGATGTGGTGCCTGCGCTGCTCCATGCGGACCAGGCCGAGGCCGAGTTCGGCGACGACGTCCCGGACGAGGTCGTACGTCTGCTCGCCTTCCGCGGTCAGCAGCAGGATGTGTCCGGCGCCCGGCAGCCCGCTGCCGTCGTGCGCGGTCACCCCGCGCGCGTGGAGCGCCTCGCGCACCGCGCGGGTGCCGTCCGGGTGCTCGTCGGTGTCGGTGACCTCGATCGCCAGGGTCGTGGTGGTCTGGGTGAAGTCCCGCGTGGAGCTGGAGCGCAGGAGCTTGCCGCCGTCGACGACGACGACGTGGTCGCAGGTGCGTTCCAGCTCGCCGAGCAGATGGGAGGTGACCAGCACCGAGATGCCGAAGTCGGTGTAGACACGGCGGATCAGGCCGAGCATCTCGTCGCGGCCGACCGGGTCCAGCCCGTTGGTCGGCTCGTCCAGGAACACCAGCTGCGGGTCGTGGACGAGCGCCTGGGCGAGCTTCACGCGCTGCTTCATACCCGTCGAGTAGCCGCCGATCGGGCGGTAGCGCTCCTCGTAGAGGCCGACATGGCGCAGGGTGTCCGCGGTGCGCTCACGGGCGGCGGCCGGGGGCAGACCGGACATGCGCGCCATGTGGACGACGAACTCGGTGGCCGACACGTCGGGCGGCAGGCAGTCGTGCTCCGGCATGTACCCGACGCGCTCACGGATGGTGCCGCCCTCGGTGGCGACATCGAGTCCGAGCACCTCGGCACGGCCCTCGGTGGCGGGGGACAGACCCAGCAGGATCTTGATCAGTGTGGACTTGCCGGCTCCGTTGGCACCGACGAGCCCCGTCACACCGGGTCCGACGTCCACGGAGAGCCGGTCAAGCGCGGTCACCCTCGGGAACCGCTTGCTCAGGCTTTCGGTCGCGATCACAGTCACATCATCGACCGTAGTGACACAGGCCACGCCCGTCGTCAGACCGCAGAGCAGTCTTGGAGTCAGACTCCAGTCGTACGGGTCCTTAGGGGTCCCCCTGAAGTCGAACATGCGCGGGCTTTTCCACAGGCCGGGACAGCACTGTTGACGCATTCTCTAACAACTGCGAGATTCGCCGTTGTCACGTTACGGGCACGTACCGCAGTCGAGGCCGACTGGTGGGGCGGTGACGTGCCGCTCTGGGCGGAGGACAAGTGACTCTCACAGGGGCGCGCGAGCGCCGGGTGCGGACGGGCGGAGTCGAGCTGTGCGTCGCCGAGTCGGGGGATCCCGAGCGGCCCACGGTGGTGCTCGTGCACGGCTATCCGGACAGCAAGGAGGTCTGGTCGGAGGTGGCCACCCGCCTCGCCGACCGTTTCCACGTCGTGCTGTACGACGTCCGCGGCCACGGCCGGTCGACGGCACCGGAGCCGCTGCGCGGCGGGTTCACGCTGGAGAAACTGACGGACGACTTCCTGGCGGTGGCGGACGCCGTCAGCCCCGGCCGGCCGGTGCACCTGGTGGGGCACGACTGGGGTTCGATGCAGTCCTGGGAGTTCGTCACCGTCAAGCGCACCGAGGGACGGATCGCCTCCTTCACGTCGATGTCCGGACCGTCCCTGGACCACTTCGGTCACTGGATCAAGGAGCGGGTGAGCCGTCCCACCCCACGCCGGTTCGGCCAACTGCTGGGCCAGGGCGCCAAGTCCTGGTACGTGTATCTGCTGCACACGCCCGTCCTGCCGGAACTCGCCTGGCGCGGCCCACTGGGCAGACGCTGGCCGAAGATCCTGCAGCGCGTCGAGAAGGTGCCCGGCGGTGACTATCCGACCCCGTCGCTGCCCAAGGACGCGGCCCACGGCGCCTGGCTGTACCGCGACAACGTACGGTCCCGGCTGAGCCATCCCCGCACCGACGCGTACGCGCACGCGCCCGTGCAGCTCATCACGCCCCTCAAGGACGCCTTCCTGTCGGAGCGGCTCTACGACGAGTTGGAGCGGTGGGTCCCACAGCTGACCCGTCGCACGCTGCCCGCACAGCACTGGATCCCGCGCACGCGGCCCGATCAACTGGCCTGCTGGGTGACGGAGTTCGTGAACGCCGTCGAGGGCGGACGGCCCGCACCGGCGGCGAGCGGGCGGCACGCGGACCGGTTCGGCGGGCAGCTCGTGCTGGTGACCGGCGCGGGCAGCGGCATCGGGCGGGCCACCGCATTCGCCTTCGCCGAGGCCGGAGCGCGTGTGGTGGCCGTCGACCGGGATGCGCAGGCCGCAGCCCGCACGGCCGCAACGGCCCGGCTGAGCGGCGCACCCGAGGCGTGGGCCGAGACGGCCGACGTCTCCGACGAGCAGGCCATGGAGAAGCTCGCCGAGAAGGTCGCCGCCGAGTACGGGGTGGTGGACGTGCTGGTGAACAACGCAGGGATCGGGCTGTCCGGCTCCTTCTTCGACACGACCACCGACGACTGGCGGAAGGTCCTCGACGTCAACCTGTGGGGCGTCATCCATGGCTGCCAGCTTTTCGGGAAGCAGATGGCCGGGCGCGGGCAGGGCGGCCACATCGTCAACGTCGCGTCTGCGGCCGCGTATCTGCCCTCGAAAACGCTGCCCGCCTACAGCACCTCCAAGGCGGCGGTCCTGATGCTCAGCGAGTGCCTGCGCGCGGAGTTGGCCGGGCAGGGCATCGGGGTGTCGGCCATCTGTCCCGGCTTCGTCAACACCAACATCACGTCGACCGCGCGGTTCGCGGGCGTGGACGCGGAGGAGGAGAAGCGACGGCAGAAGAGGACGGCTCGCCTGTACGGCCTGCGGGGGTACCCGCCGGAGAAGGTCGCCGACGCGATTCTGGGTGCCGTTGTGCGCGACCAGGCCGTGGTGCCCGTGACCTCTGAGGCACGTGTCGCGCGCCTGATGTCCCGCTTCACGCCGAGGGCGCTACGCGCGATCGCGCGGCTGAACCCGCCGCTGTGACAGTTCATTTGGCGAGCCGGGCGATCGGGTTTACTGCTTCCCTTGGGAGCCGGGGGAGTTGGGACTGCGTGGTGGTCACGCTGCCTAGCTCGTCACTGGGTTCACGGTCTCACTCAAGGAGAGCGCACCATGAGATTGGGTCGAACTGGTGGCGCCTGGCAGCTGGTTGAGCAATTCACGTACGTCCGCGGCCTGTTGGACTCTCCACGGTCTCCTTCTCCAACAGTCCCGAAGTCGAACACCAGTCACTGACACAGCACTTGAAACAGACCGTACACATCACTTGAAATCAGGCGTAGTTGACGAACACCTTTAAATTGACTGCGAGTTGTCCACAGAATTTCCAAGTGCCTTGTGGATAACTCCATTTGGTTGTGGATCAAACATCCGCATCAAAATCATGTGCGTGATCCGTGTCTCTCCCGCACGCTGGAGACATGACAGGAAGGAACGACGAGAGACGCACCGTGAAGGTGTCGAAGTACCTCTCGAAACACCTGCGACACCAGCCGGAGCGGATCGGGCTCACGCTCGACGAGGGGGGCTGGGTGGAGATCGACACGCTGCTCGCCGCAGCGGCCACGCACGGTTTCCGGATCACGCGCGACGAGCTGGACGATGTGGTCGCCACCAATGACAAGAAGCGCTTCGCGATCGAGGGCAGTCGCATCCGCGCCAGCCAGGGCCACAGCATCGACATCGACCTGGGGCTGTCTCCGGCGACCCCGCCCGCGTACCTCTACCACGGGACTGTGGCCCGCAATCTGGAGGCGATCCGCGCGGAGGGCCTGCGGCCGATGAACCGCCACGACGTGCACCTCTCACCCGACCGCGAGACCGCCACGCGCGTGGGCGCCCGGCGCGGCCGACCGGTCATCCTCACCGTGGACGCCGGCGCCATGCACCGTGACGGCCACGTCTTCCACGTCAGCGCCAACGGCGTATGGCTCGCCAAGGCCGTACCACCGCAGTACCTGCGTTTTCCGGTGCCTCACTGACGTCTCGCCTCCGATTCGGTGTCCCTTTGGTCAAGCCTGGGACATGACCACCCCGTACCTCCCCGTACGCTCGAACCATGAGTCTGCGTCTGAGCACCGTGATCCTGCGGTACGTCCGCTGGCACGAGGGCGGGCGTTCCGCGTGGCAGCGTGCGGAGCAGCTCGGCTTCCACACCGCGTTCACCTATGACCACCTGTCGTGGCGGTCCTTCCGCGACGGCCCGTGGTTCGGCGCCGTGCCGACGCTGACGGCCGCGGCCGCCGCCACCGACCGGCTGCGCCTCGGCACGCTGGTGACCTCAGTCAAGCCTTTTTCGCCTACCGCACCTGGGTGATTTCGCTTCGGGGCCGGGAATGAGCGACGGCACTTTCGCACTCAGATGCCGATGACCCGGACGCGGTCACCGCACAGCCGGGCCATGTCATCGACGTCGGACGTCAGCATCGCCACCGGACCCGGCTGGCGCAGTGCCACCTCGGCGACAGTCGCGTCGATCGCGTATTTGTGGCCGTGCAGACCTGCGGCCTTGAGCAGTTCCGCGGACGTTTTCGCCGCGTCCTCGGTCACCGGCTCGACCTTGACGCGAGACAGCACCCACCGCAGCCGGGGCATGTTCACCCGCGCATGGCTGACCTCCACGATGGTGTTGGCTGCGATGACGAAATCGGCACCCATGGCATGGAACACCTGGAACATCGCAAGGATCTTGCGGTCCTGGGCGATCCAGGCAGAGACCCCCTGGGAGTCCAGGACGACGGTCTCGACATGCTCGTTCACGCAGCGCCCGCCGACCCGTCCGCGTCCGTCGTCCCGAAGATCCTGGAACGAGCCTCCGCCAACTCCTCCTCTGTGAATGCCCCGTGTTCCTCCTGATGGCGCAGCAGATCGGCACCGAGCAGCTGGTGCCGCAGCTGCCGCGCCACCGCCTCGGCGACGTAACCGGAGACGTTGTCGGTGAGCTTCCTCAGTTCGGCGACCTGCTCGGTCGGCAGCGTCACCGTGATCCGTGTTGTGTCCGCCATGACGCGAGCATACTGCGATATGCACGTCTGGTGGTCGTCTCGCTCGGCAGGGTCCACACACGGTGGGGCGGTGGGGGTCGGCCATCGCATTGCCTGCACCGCCCGGGAAAGGGCACGAGGGCGCAGGATACCTCGTGCGGGCGGCGCCGAGGCCGAGTGTGCCGTTGGACAGCCGCAGCGACAGCCGGATTTGAGGGTGGCGCGTCGGCGGCACGATGATGGGTTCCGTTCGAACAGCCTCGGTCCGGCGGGAGCGACAGATGCGGCACGACGGGAAGGCAGTCCCGTCCGATCTCCAGTTGAAGATCGTGTTGCACGGCACCAGACCGCCCGTGTGGCGGCGCGTCGTGCTGCCGTCCGACACCTCGGTCGGCACACTGCATGAGGCCATTCAGATCGCCTTCGGCTGGCACGGTGGCCATCTGCACCTCTTCACCGATGACCTCGGCCGAGGGTACGGCGCTCCGGCCGACCTCATGGATCTCGGCTTCGGCAGCGAAGCGCACGACGAGGACGCCACCGCGCTCGGCGACGTGTTGACCGAGGAGGGTGCGCGGCTGCGTTACACCTACGACTTCGGGGACAACTGGGAGCACGGGATCACGCTGGAGAAGGCGCTGCCACGTGCGGCGGGCGCGGAGCGGACGGTGCGGTGCGTCGGCGGGCGTCGCGCCGACGTACCGACGGAGAACATCGGCGGTGTGTGGGGGCTGGCCGAGGTGCTGGAGCTCATCGAAGCCCCGGACGGGGCCGGGGATGGCCCGTACGGTGAACTCGTCGCCGAGCTGCGGGCGGCCGGTTACGATCCGGCGGCCTTCGACCGGGACGGGATCACTGCGCGGCTGGCCCAGTTGACGCCGGACACGGTGTCCGGTACGGCGAAGCCACCGGCCCGTGGCCGCTCCGGACACGGCGGCGTCCGCCGGCTGACCGCCGAGGACGTGGCGTTGTGTACCTGCGGGCAGTGCCGGGTGGGCGATCCGGTCGATGCTGGAGTCGACGGACCGGCCGAGGATGTGCCTGTGCTGCGCCCGGTAACTCTGGCTCCGCAGGAGGATCTTGTCGCTGCCGTGCGGGGTGTCCCGCTCTTCGACGCGGCGCTGCGGCTCGCCGCCTGGTGCCGCGAGGGACGGCAGGTCACCGCGGGGCGGGTGCTGCGGCCCGCGCTCGCCCGTGAGGCCATCGAGGAACTCCAGCTGTGGAAGCTGGCCGATGACGACTCGCCGTACGCCGATGCCGTCGCGCGGGCTCGTGCGTTGAAGGCTCTGCGCAGCGCCAAGGACGTGTCCGTTCTCGACGATCCGTGGTGGCTGGCTGTGGACGGCGGATTGATCGCGATCAGTGGGGGCCGCGCGTGGGGCGGCGCGGTAACCGACTTCGCCGACGCGGACCTTCTTGAGTTCTGGGCCGCCACGATGGGTGATCTGCTGGAGGAGATCGGTGGGACGGGGGTGCTGGACGGGTGGCACGGTGAGCTGGGCGAGCTGACGGCCGAGATCACCGACGGCCTGGTCGGGCTGCTGTACGACGCCCCGGACGACGTCTGGGTGGATGTCGCCGACCTGCGTGCGAAGGCCCGTGAGGCGGGCGAGAACGGGCCGGAGTTCGATCTCTTCCAGGCGCTGTTCGCGGCGTCCTTCCGGGAACTGGGGGAAGGACTCGCCCTGCTGGGTGTGGTGGAGTACGAGCCCGGTGACGGCGACGATTCGGCCGAGGAGGCTGTGCGCACACTCCTGAACGCCATGGGCGGACAGGAGCTGGGCGGTTCGGGAACCTCGTCGGCGGCGTCGGACCGGTCGCGGGACGACAGGCCCGGGGACCGCATGCGGCTCACCCCGCTCGGCCGCTACGGGCTCCGCGCCTACCTGATGGAGCGCGGTGTACCCGCGCCGCTGCTCGGCGAGTACGCCAAGGCGGACGCCTCCGCTCTGCTCCAGGCGCTCCTGGGCTACTCCCCCGAGGAACTGCGCCAGGAGGTCGAAGGGTGGCTGGAACACCGCTCTGCGGCGGACGCCGCGGTGGGGCTGCTCGACGGCTGCGCGGGAGACGGCCCCGAGGCCGCAGCGAAGCGCGCCGTGGCCCAACTGGTGCTGGCGGGCCTCGACGACCCCAGGGCACTGCGAGTGCTGCGGAAGGCAGCGGACTCCGAGGTCGAGGGGTGCCGGCAAGTGGCCACCGCGACCCTGGGCGCACGCCCTGAAGCAGAAGCGCACGTGGACCCGGCGCGGGCGGAGGAGGCCGGGTTGTGGCTGCTCCTTGACGGGCTGTCGGTCCTCGCCGGTGCTCAAGAGAGCGGGGAGCTGGTCCGGGGCTTCCTGGAGAACTGGAACACGGCGCCGGAGGCGCTCGACCAGCGGGTGGACGACCTGTGGCGAGTGGAGCACCCGTCCACCGCCCAGGTGCTCGCCGAACTGAGTGAGGGCCTGCGCGGCGTGGACAAGCAGCTCGCCGAACGTATGCGTACCGCGGCGAACAGGGCGCGCTCCCGCCGGTGACGACGGGGTCCGAACCCGCTGGTGGGTGAGGTGCGGGGCCCGGTGGGCACCGCATGGAAAACGATGGGCGGAAAAGAGTGGCACGAGTCGTCGTACGAGAGCCGAGCACCTTCACGAGCAGTACGCTGCCGCTGGCCGCGCCGGAGGCAGTCGCCTTCGCGAAGAGCCTGCTGCACGACGGCTGGGCTGCAGTGTTCCTACCCGGCGAGCCCGCCCGCCTGGGACGGCTGCTGCTGTGGCAGCCCGTCGCGGCAGCCGCCACCGACGGCATGCCGCCCGCGGGCCTCAGGACCGAGTCGGTGGAGCTGGTACTGCCGCACGGCCGCTCGGTACGGCGGCGCAAAACGGAGGGCTACGCGCTGCCCGTCGCCCTCGCCGTTGCCGCGCTGTCCGGGGCACAGCCGCCGCATCCGTCCGCCGCCGCCTGGCAGGCCGCCACCCGCTTCGCGCTCCGGCTGCTCGCCGACGGCCGTCTCCACCCGGCCCTCACCCCCGTCGGCTACGACACCTGGCAGGCGGGTCCCTTCACCGCCGCCCAGCGGCAGACGCTGGACGCCCTCGCCGCCGCGTTCCCGCCCCACGCCCACTGCCTGCCGGAGCCGGGTCCGGCCCCGCTGCGGATCGTCGAACCGGCCGCGCTGGTACGCCAGTTCTGCGACGCGGTCGCCGACGAAATGGTCCGTACTCCTGGCGCTCCGCTCGCCATGGGAGCACTGCCGTACGCCTGGCGCGAGACACGTGCCCTGCCCGCCCTGCGCGAGTGGGCCGAGGAGACGGCCGCCGCGTTCACCGCCGACGTCAGGGTCTCGCTGCGGGTCGACGTACCCGAGGGGCGCAGGCGGCAGTTCCGGGCCGTCCTGCAGTTGCACACTGCGGCGGATCCGGCGCTCGTCGTGGAGGCCGCACGACTGTGGAGCGAGCCGGCCGAGACCGAGCGCCTGCTCGGCCCGCGCGCCGAGACCGAGACGCTGCTCGCGCTGCGCCGCGGCGCCCGCGTCTGGCCACCGCTCGACCGGCTACTGAAGGACGCCGCTCCGGATCAGCTGCGGCTGACCGACGACGAGGCGTTCGACCTGCTGGGCGACGCCACCGACACGCTGCGCGCCGCCGGTATCGACGTGCACTGGCCGCGCGAGCTGGTCAAGGCACTCACCTCGACCGCGGAGATCGGGCAACACACCGCTCCTGGCTCCAGCGCGGGCGGCATGCTCGACGCCGACACCCTCCTCGACTTCCGCTGGCAGCTCTCCCTCGGCGGCCAGCCGCTCACCGAGGCCGAGATGGACGCCCTCGCCGAGGCACGCCGCCCCCTCGTCCGGCTGCGCGATCAGTGGGTGGTCGCCGACCCGAAGCTGGTGGCCCGCGCCAGGCGCCGCCGGATGGAACCGCTCACCCCCATGGAGGCGCTGGGCGCCGCGCTGACCGGCGAGGTGGAGCGGGACGGGGAGACGATCGCCTGCGCGGCGGTGGGGGCACTCGGCGACCTCGTCGCCCGTATCCGCGACCCCGAATCCCGTACCCCCGCTGCCCAGCCCGCAGCCCTGAAAGCCACGCTGCGCGACTACCAGAAGCGGGGCCTGGCCTGGCTGGCCGAGATGTGCGAGCTCGGTCTCGGCGGCTGTCTCGCCGACGACATGGGCCTGGGCAAGACCATCACCCTGCTCGCTCTGCACCTGCACCGCCAGATCGCCCCCGCCACCGCGGGCCCCACGCTCGTCGTCTGCCCCGCCTCGCTGCTCGGCAACTGGCAGCGCGAGGCGGCCCGATTCGCGCCGGCCACGCCGGTGCGCCGCTACCACGGCGGCGACCGCCACCTCGCGTCCCTCGCCGACGACGAGATCGTCCTGGTCACCTACGGCGTTCTGCGCCGCGACCGCGAGGCCCTCGCCGAAGTCGGCTGGTCGCTGATCGCCGCCGACGAGGCCCAGCACGTGAAGAACCCCTACGCCGTCACCGCCCGCGAGCTTCGCGCCCTGCCCGCCCGCGCCCGTGTCGCACTGACCGGCACCCCCGTGGAGAACAACCTCTCCGAACTGTGGGCGCTCCTCGACTGGACCACCCCCGGACTCCTCGGCCCGCTCACCGCCTTCCGCGACCGCCACGCCCGCGCGATCGAGTCGGGCGAGGACCCGCAGGCCGCCGAACGGCTGTCCCGCCTCGTCCGCCCCTTCCTGCTGCGCCGCAGGAAGTCCGACCCGGGCATCGCGCCGGAACTGCCCGCCAAGACCGAGACCGACCGTGTCGTCCCGCTGACCGCCGAGCAGGCAAGCCTGTACGAGGCGGTGGTCCGCGAAACCATGGCGAAGATCGCCGAAGCCGAGGGCATCGCCCGCCGCGGCCTGATCCTGAAGCTCCTCACCGCGCTGAAGCAGATCTGCAACCACCCCGCCCAGTACCTGCGCCAGTCCACACCGCTGCACGGCCGCTCCGGCAAACTGGCGCTGCTCGACGAACTGGTCGACACCATCACCGCCGAAGGCGAGTCGGTGCTGGTCTTCACCCAGTACAAGCAGATGGCGACCCTGTTGGAGAAGCACCTCGCAGAACGAGGCGTCCCCACCCTCTTCCTGCACGGCGGCACCCCCGTCACCACGCGCGAGGAGATTGTGGACCGCTTCCAGCGCGGCGAGGTGCCGGTGTTCCTGCTCTCCCTGAAGGCCGCGGGCACCGGCCTCAACCTCACCCGCGCCACCCACGTCGTGCACTACGACCGCTGGTGGAACCCGGCGGTCGAGGACCAGGCCACCGACCGCGCCTACCGCATCGGCCAGAACAAGCCCGTCCAGGTCCACAAACTCCTCGCGGAGGGGACCGTGGAGGACAAGGTGGCGAAGCTTCTCGAATCCAAGCGCGCGCTCGCCGACGCCGTGGTCGGCTCCGGTGAGGCCGCTCTGACCGAACTGTCCGACGACGATCTCGCCGAACTCGTCGCCCTGGGGAGGCAGTCGTGAGTCCCTCGATCCCCGGCCCGCGCCGCGCGCCCACCCGCGGCAGGCGTGCCTTCGCCGCGACCTGGTGGGGCCAGGCATGGGTGACGGCCCTGGAGGATTCCACCCTGGACTCGGGGCGCCTGTCCCGCGGACGCACCTACGCCCGCCAGGGCATGGTCGGCCCCGTCACCGTCGCCCCCGGCCAGGTCAAAGCCGCCGTCCAGGGCAGCAGTCCCCGCCCCTACCGCGCGGCCGTCCACCTGCCCGTCCTCACCGACGCCCAGTGGGACACCCTCCTCGGCACGGTCGCGGCCCGAGCCGGGCATCTCGCCGCGCTCCTCGACGGCGAGATGCCCGCCGAACTCGTCGACGACGCCCGCCAGGCAGGCGTCCCCCTGCTCCCGCAGCCCACCGAACTCGACCCCGAATGCTCCTGCCCCGACTGGGGCTACCCCTGCAAACACGCCGCCGCGCTCTGCTACGCCATCGCCGCCACCATCGACACCGACCCCTTCGTACTGTTCGCCCTGCGCGGCCGCGGACGGGAGGAAATCCTCGCCCAACTGCGCACCCGCCGTACGGCCGCCCAGGCCACCTCCACCCCACCGGCCCCGGCCGGCATCCCGGCCGCCGGCGCCTACGCTGCCTGGTCCGCCCTGCCCGACACTCCGCCCCTTCCCGAACTCCCCGAACCGGCCCCCCACACCGCCGCACTGCCCGCCGACCCGCCACCCGGCACTGGTCTGTCCACCGCGGATCTCGAACGCCTCATGGCGGACACCGCCGCACGCGCCGCCCGGCTGCTCACGGGCGACACCACAAGCCTGCGCCTGACCCAGCAACAGGACGCGGTACGCATCGCCGCGAGCAACCCCGGCCCCGAGTGGTTCCACCACCTCATCCAGAACACCGGCGCCAAACCGACCGCATTCGCCCGCCTCACCCGCGCCTGGCGCCACGGCGGGCCCACCGGCATCACCGTCGCCGAACAGCCCCACACCCCCGACCCAACGGCGATGGCGGCCGCCCGCACTGCCCTGACCGAGGCCCTCACCGAAATGACCACCGCCCCGGTCGCCCTCAGGGCCTGGCGCAACCGCCTCACCCTCACCGACCACGGCATCCAGCTGCGCCTGGGCCCCGACGCCCGCTGGTACCCCTACCTCCAGGACGACGACGGCGAATGGTGGCCCGCCGCACCGGCCGACTGCGACCCCGTCACGGCACTCACCTCCGTCTGGCAGCAGACCGAGGAGTGAGACATACGACGACCTTTGAATCCGCCGCCTCAGCCCACGTTGATGGGAGTTGTCCGCCAGGTCAGCCAGGGGCTTGAGCCGATGCTCTCGTCCATCGTGATCCTCAAGGCAACGTGCAGGCCCGCCGGCCAGTTCCGTCGAGTCGGCCAAAGGGGCGCCGTTCCACCGGACGGCCGCGGAGTGAGCCTGGGAGCAGGAGCGCGCTCGCGTCTTCACGCGCTACGCGAGCGCTGGTCGGTATCGATGCCGCTGCCGGAGTACCGCCGACACGGCCTCACTCTGCAGACCAAGATCTGGCTCTCGCTGCTGACGGGAGCCAGGAGCGTAGGGTCGAGGGCATGCGCTTGAGCACCGTCATCCTCCCCATATACCAGTGGGACGCAGGACAGAAGAACTGGCGACTGGCCGAAGACCTCGGGTTTCATACCGCGTATACGTATGACCACCTGTCCTGGCGGAGCTTCCGAAACGGGCCGTGGTTCGGTGCAGTCCCCACGCTTACGGCAGCAACGACAGTGACGCAGAGTATGCGATTGGGTACTCTCGTCACCTCGCCGAACTTCCGGCACCCGGTCACCCTGGCCAAGGAGCTGATCTCCCTCGACGACATCTCCGGCGGCCGGATCACGCTGGGCATCGGCGCGGGCGGCACCGGTTTCGACGCTACCGTGCTCGGCCAGGAGCCCTGGACACCGCGCGAGCGCGCCGACCGCTTCGGCGAGTTCGTCCCGCTGCTCGACCGGCTGCTCACCGAGGACTCCGTCTCCTACGAGGGCGACCACTACTCCGCGCACGAGGCGCGCAACATCCCCGGCTGCGTCCAGCGCCCCCGGCTGCCGTTCGCGGTGGCCGCCACGGGACCGCGCGGTCTGAAGCTCGCCGCGCGCCATGGTCAGGCCTGGGTGACCACAGGTGACCCCAAGCTGTACGAGACCGGGACCCCCCAACAGTCGGTGCGGGCCCTTCGTGCACAGACCGAGAAGCTGGCCGACGCGTGCGCGGCGAGCGGACGTGACGTGACGGAACTCGACAAGATCCTGCTCACCGGCTTCACCCCGGACCGTGGCCGTCCGCTGGAGTCCGTCGACGCCTTCGTCGACTTCGCCGGCCGGCACATGGAACTGGGTTTCACGGACATCGTGATCCACTGGCCGATCCCCGGTTCCGACTTTGCCTCGAACCAGAAGGTCTTCGAGCAGATCGCCATGGACGCCCCGGCACAGCTGGGCTGACCATGACGTGGGGTGACGCCCTCTGGTGAGCGGCGTCACCACTCAAGTGTGCGGACTCCCGCACGGCCGTACGGGCATATGCGCGAGAATGGGGCCCGTGACCTCAGCGACCAGACAGCCCGAGACCCCGGCCCCCACCCTCCAGCCCCGGCTGATCGCGACAGATCTCGACGGCACTCTCCTGCGCGACGACAAGTCGGTCTCCGAGCGCACGGTCGCCGCACTGGCCGCCGCTGAGGCAGCCGGCATCGAGGTGTTCTTCGTCACGGGCCGCCCGGCCCGCTGGATGGACGTCGTCAGCGACCACGTCCACGGCCATGGGCTGGCCATCTGCGGCAACGGCGCCGCCGTGGTCGACCTGCACGGCGGCCCCGGCGCCCACCGCTTCGTCAAGATCCGGGAGCTGGTCCGGGAGAACGCGGTCGACGCCGTTCGACTGCTGCGGGACGCCGCGCCCGGGACGGTCTACGCCGTCGAGCAGACGTACGGCTTCTACCAGGAGCCGGCATACCCGAGGCTCCATATCGAGGCCCCGGACCTCCTCGCACCCGCCGAGGAACTGCTCGCCCCGGACGCCCCGGGCGCCCACGAGCCGGTGCTCAAGATCCTCGCCTACCACCCGGAACTGGACCCCGACGCCTTCCTCACCCTGGCCCGCCTCGCCGTCGGCGACCGCGCCACCATCACCAGGTCCAGCCCCAGCGCACTGCTGGAGATCAGCGGTCCCGGCGTCTCCAAGGCGAGCACACTCGCACTGTGCTGCGCCGAGCGCGGCATCTCCCACGAGGAGGTCGTCGCCTTCGGCGACATGCCGAACGACGTCGACATGCTCACCTGGGCGGGGCAGTCGTACGCCATGGGCAACGCGCACCCGGACGTGATAGCCGCCGCGTCCGGGCGCACGGTCGCCAACAACGACGACGGAGTGGCCGTGGTGATCGAGCGGATCCTCGCGGAGCGTCTATAAGCGCCGGTGGCGCCGTTCACAGTTTCACGCCATGGGCCGCCAGCCACGGCACCGGATCGACACTCGACTGCAGCTCCGGAGTGGCCCGGACCTCGAAGTGAAGATGCGGTCCGGTCGAGTTGCCCGTCGTGCCCGACTGAGCGATCCACTGCCCGGCGGCCACCCGGTCGCCCTGGTCGACGGCGACGGCGGCGAGATGGGCGTACTGCGTGCAGTAGCCGCCTGAATGCCTGATCACGATCTCCATGCCGAACGCGCCCCCGCACTTCACCCGCACCACTGTCCCGGACCCGGCGGCCCGCACGGGCGTCCCGATGGGTACCGCGAAGTCCTGGCCGGTGTGCCGATGCGCCCAGTGGGCACCGCCGTTGCCGAAGCCCGCGGAGAGTCGGTACGCCTCCACCGGCGCCACCCATGGGTGCCCGGCCTTCCGCCGCGGCCAGTCCAGGCGGACGGCGCCCCGGCATGTCCCCTTGGCCGCGGATGCGTTGGCCTGGCTCTGCAGGACCCATCGGGCCTCCTCCAGCTTCGCCTCAAGGGTCCTCTTCCTCACGGCCAGTTCCCCCATGCGCTTCTGCAGCGCCCGCCACTGCGCCGACGCCCGTGCCCGTTCCCCGGTGAGGCGGGTCTCCACCAGGCGGCTCCTGACGACCGCGTTCGCGACCGCGAGATCGACCCGTCCGAGCGTGTCGTGAGCCTGCATCAATTCCTGGGTGCTGTCCGGGAGCAGCGACTGCATGGCATACGAGAGCCCTCCGCTCCGGCGGTACTGGGCCCGCGCTATTCGGCCGAGGTCCTTGTGCAGTGCCGCGAACAGCCTGCGCTCCCGGACGAGGAGTTCCTCGTCCCGCCGCGCTGTGGCGCGTTGCTTCTCGGCCTCGCGGCGCCCGGTCTCGTACTGCCGCGTCACCTCGGCGGCGTCCTTGTACAGCCTCGCCACGCGGGCACTGGCACTGTCGCCCGCCGCCCCGCCCCCGGCCGCGGCGGATGGCGCCGGCAACACCGCGACCGTGCACAGGAGAAGGAAAACAGACAGGCGACAACGGTGAAATGAGCGCATGTCAATGATCGTGGCCGGTGTCGCGCCGCCAGTCCTGTCGACGTCCTGCGACTGGAGGAACGGGCGGCCACGGATGGCCCAGCGGCATCCCCCGGTAGGGTCCGCCGCTGCGCCGTCCGACATGAGCTGGGGTGCTGCCTCCTAGGCCTCCGCCAAGACCGGAACCGCCGGGCCTCCTCTGCGTCCCGCCTGGTCCCCCAGCAGGTCCCCCTGGGCCTCCCGCTCCACCATGTCCTGCAACGGCCCTTTCATCGCCGCCAGTTCCGCGTACACGCCCCGCTGGACCACCCGACCCTCCGCAAGGACGATCATCTCGTCGACCGCCTCGAGACCGGCCAACCGGTGGGTGATGAGCAGCGTCGTACGGCCTTCTGTGGCGGACAGCAGATCGGCCGTGAGGGCATCCGCCGTCGGCAGGTCGAGGTGTTCCGCCGGCTCATCGAGGACGAGGACGGGGAAGTCGGCGAGCAGCGCCCGGGCCAGCGCGAGCCGCTGACGCTGGCCGCCGGACAGCCGTGCGCCGTGCTCACCGATCAGCGTGTCGAGACCCTCGGGCAGCCCGTCGGCCCACTCGAGCAGCCGCGCCCGAGCGAGCGCCTCACGCAGTTCTCCCTCGCTCGCGTTCTTCCGTGCGAGCAGCAGGTTCTCCCGTACCGAACTGTCGAAGAGGTGGGCGTCCTGGGCGCACAACCCGACCATGCGTCGTACATCGTCGCCGTCGAGTGCGTATGCGTCGGTGCCGCCCAGCGTGTAGGTACCGGCAGCCGCGTCCAGGAACCGCGACAGCACCTGCGCGAGCGTCGTCTTGCCCGCGCCCGAGGGGCCGACCACGGCGATCCTGCGGCCCTGTTCGAGGGTGAGGTCGAGCCCGGTGAGCGCATCCCGCTGCTGCCCGTCGTGGCGGGTGGTCAGCCCTTCCAGAACGAGCGGGAAGGGGGACGAGGGCGCCTGCCGCGGCCGCTCCGGCTCCCGTACGGGTTCGGGGGCGTCCAGCACCTCGTACACGCGCTCCGCGCTCCTGCGTACCCGCTGCCGGTGCTGCACGGCCAGCGGCAGCCCCAAAACCGCCTCGAACGCGGCCAACGGGGTGAGCACCACGACGGTCATGGCGACGCCGCCGAGCCGCCCGTCGGCCACGGCCTGTGCGCCCACGAGAGCTGCGACCGCGACCGTCAGCCCCGTGACGAGCGCGGTGAGGCCGTCACCGAGCGCGGTGGCGGTGGCGGCGCGAGAGGCGATGCGGGTGAGCACACCGTCGGCCCGCCGCGCCTCGGCCGTCCGTGATGGCAGCGCGCCCGCGACCGTCAACTCGGCCGTCCCGGTGAGCAGGTCGGTCACCCGGGTCGCCAACGTCCCCCGGGCAGGCGCCAGTCTCCGCTCAGCGCGTCGTGCGACGGCACCGGTCACCAGAGGTACACCGACGCCGGCCGCCAGCAGGCCGACGGCCAGGGTGGCACCGGCCTCGGGCAACAACCAGGCGGTGAAGCCGACGGAGCCGGCCGACACGACGAGCGCGGCGGCCACGGGCAGCAGCCAGCGCAGCCAGTAGTCCTGCAGCGCGTCCACGTCGGCGACAAGCCGCGACAACAGGTCGCCGCGCCGGGTCGTCCGCAGACCGGCCGGGGCCAGGCGCTCCAGTCTCCGGTAGACGGCGACCCGGGTGTCGGCCAGCATCCGGAGCACCGCATCGTGCGACACGAGCCGCTCCGCGTACCGGAACACCGCACGCCCGATCCCGAACGCCCGCGTGGCCGTCACCGCGACCATCAGATACAGCACGGGCGGCTGCTGGGAGGCCCGCGAGATCAGCCATCCGGA
This sequence comes from Streptomyces sp. NPDC022910, assembly GCF_055561075.1. Lineage (NCBI taxonomy): Bacteria > Bacillati > Actinomycetota > Actinomycetes > Kitasatosporales > Streptomycetaceae > Streptomyces > Streptomyces sp. NPDC022910. Next base: position 23,512 of record NZ_JBVHHL010000041.1, on the reverse strand, counting down.
GGTGGCCATCAGCCCTACGGCGCTTCCGAGCGCCAGGCTGCCGAGCAGCAGCGCGAGAGCGAGCCGCCCGCGGCGAGGACCGGCCATGGCACGGACGCGGGCGAGCACGTCCCCGCCCCTCGCCGGAGCGGAGGCGGGCGTCTGCTCGTCGTACGCCGGTGACGCGTCCGGTGCCTCACGGCGGGGCAACGGCGCGGTTGCGGACTGCGTGCGACCCGTCGTCGTGGCGCACTCCTCCACGTCGATCCGCACGACACGGTCGGCCAATCCGAGCAAGGCCGGCCGATGCACCACCAACAGCACCGTCCTTCCGACCGCCAGCCGGCGCACCGCCTCCACGACGTCCGCCTCGGTCGCCCCGTCCAGGGACGCCGTCGGCTCGTCCAGCAGCAGCACCGGCCGGTCGGCGAGGAACGCCCGTGCCAGGGCGAGTCGTTGCCGCTGCCCGGCGGACAGCCCCGCACCGTCTTCACCGAGCACTGTGTCGGCCCCGGCCGGCAGTGCATCCACGAACTCCAGCGCCCCGGCGTCGGACAGCGCCCTCCGTACCGCCGTGTCGTCCGCGTCCGGCCGGGCCAGGCGTACGTTCTCGGCGATGGTGCCCGCGTACAGATGCGGTCGCTGCGGCACCCAGGCGATCCGAGAGCGCCACTCCTCAAGGTCGGCCGAGGCGAGATCGACGCCCCCGATCCGTACGCGCCCCTTGGTGGGCGGCACGAACCCCAGCAGAAGGTCGAGAAGCGTCGACTTGCCGGCGCCGCTCGGCCCGACGAGGGCGACCGTCTCACCGGGTGAAACCGACAGCGATACCTCGGACACCGCGTCGGAGGACCGCCCGGGGTACCTGACGGACACGCCCTCGAAGACGATCTCCCCGTCCGGAACGCGCTGCGTGCCGGACGCGGGTACGGGCGTCTCCAGCACCGCGAAGATCTCCTCGGCGGCGGAGAGCCCCTCCGCCGCCGCGTGATACTGGGCGCCCACCTGCCGCAGCGGCAGATATGCCTCCGGCGCGAGCACGAGGATGACCAGTCCGATGTACAGGTCCATGTCGCCGTGGACGAGCCGCATGCCGATCGTCACCGCGACGAGCGCGACCGAGATCGTGGCGAGCAGTTCCAGCGCGAAGGACGACAGGAACGCGATCCGCAGCGTCCGCATGGTCGCCCGCCGGTACTCGCCGGTGATCCGCTTGATGGACTCGGCCTGTGCCTTGGCCCGGCCGAACACCTTGAGCGTCGGCAGCCCGGTGACCACATCGAGGAAGTGCCCGGAGAGCCGCGACAGCAGCCGCCACTGGCGGTCCATCTGAGACTGGGTGGCCCAGCCGATCAGCATCATGAAGAGCGGGATGAGCGGCAACGTGCCGACGATGATCGCCGCCGAGACCCAGTCCTCGGTGACGATCCGAGCCAGTACCGCCACCGGCACAACGACCGCGAGCCCCAACTGCGGCAGATAGCGGGAGAAGTAGTCATCGAGGGCGTCGACTCCTCGTGTGGTCAGGGCGACCAGCGATCCCGTCCGCTGCTCACCCAGCCATCCGGGACCAAGCGCCGCAGCCCGCGTCAGCAGCCGCCCCCGCAGCTCGGACTTCACCGCCGCACTCGCCCGGTGGGCGGCGAGTTCGGTGAGCCATGAGACCAGCGCCCGGCCGACCGCCACGGCAGCCAGGAGGAGCAGGGGCGTGCGCAGTTCGGCGACCGAGTGATGATGCTGGAAGGCACCGACGATCGCTTCGGCGATCAGCATCGCCTGGGCGATGACCAGTGCTGCTCCGACGGCACCCAGCCCGACGACCGCCAAGAGGAAGAGGCGAGTGGTACGGGCGTAACGCAGCAGTCGTGGATCGATCGGTTTCACGTGAAACATGCCTTTCCGGCCGGGGGAGGGTGTTTCACGTGAAACGCCCTCCCCACCAGAACTCAGTGCACTGCTCCGGCGGCAGCGTCGGCGGCGATGTGCTGCGTGCCGATGCGCTTGCGGAACACCCAGTACGTCCACCCCTGGTAGAGCAGGACCAGCGGTGTGGCAATCCCGGCGCACCACGTCATGATCTTCAGGGTGTAGGAGCTCGACGAGGCGTTGGTCACCGTCAGGCTCCAGTCCGGGTTGAGCGTGGACGGCATGACGTTCGGAAAGAGCGTCAGGAAGAGCATCGCGACCGCCGCCATGATGGTGAGACCGGAGAATGCGAACGACCATCCCTCGCGCCCGGCCTGGTTCGCCGCGAGCGCCGCGAGCAGCGCGACCGCCGCCACGATCATCGCGACCAGACTCTTGCCGTCGCCCCGGTCGATCTGCGCCCAGGCGAGGAAGAACAGCGCCAGCACGGCCGTCACCACCCCGACTCGCAGGGCGAGCTTCCGCGCCCGTTCCCGGATGTCCCCGACGGTCTTGAGAGCCGTGAACACCGCGCCGTGGAAGGTGAACAGGGTCAGAGTGACCAGACCACCGAGGAGAGCGAAGGGGTTGAGCAGATCCCCGACATTGCCGACGTACTCCAGATTCTGGTCGATCTTCACGCCCCGCACGATGTTGCCGAAGGCCACACCCCACAGGAACGCGGGAATCAGCGAGGTCCAGAAGATCGCGGTCTCCCAGTTGCGCTGCCAGTTCTCTTCGGACCGCTTCGCCCGGTACTCGAAGGCGACGCCGCGCACGATCAGGCAGACCAGGATGATCAGCAGAGGCAGATAGAACCCGGAGAAGAGAGTGGCGTACCACTCGGGGAAGGCGGCGAAGGTGGCGCCGCCCGCGGTCAGCAGCCACACCTCGTTGCCGTCCCAGACGGGGCCGATCGTGTTGATCAGCACACGCCGCTCGGGCCGGTCACGGGCCAGCAGCTTGGTGAGGATGCCGACCCCGAAGTCGAAACCCTCCAGGAAGAAGTAGCCGATCCAGAGAACCGCGATGAGGACGAACCAGACGTCGTGAAGTTGCATGATGTGTGCGCTCCCTCGGCCTAGTACGAGAAGGCCATCGGCTTGTCGGCGTCCCGGGAGTCGCCGCCGATCTTTGTGGGCGGGTTGAGATCGGACTCGCTGAGCTCCGGCGGTCCGGCCTTGACGTACTTCGCGAGCAACTTGACCTCGATGACCGCGAGAATCGCGTAGAGCAGTGTGAACACGGTCATCGACGTGATGACCTCGCCCTGGGAGACACCGGGGGAGACCGCGTCACGGGTGCGCAGCACTCCGTAGACGACCCACGGCTGACGGCCCATCTCGGTGAATATCCAGCCCCAGGAGTTGGCGATGAGGGGGAAGGCCAGAGTCCAGACCGCTATGCGCCAGGACCACGTGGTGGGCGTCGGACCGAGTGCCTTCTTCCTGAAGAGGACCAGATGCGGTACCTCGTCCTCACCCACCCGCAGATGGCCGGGCAGCAAGAACTTCTTGCGGGTGAGCCAGAGCCCGGCCAGCCCGATGGCGAAGGACGTCATGCCGAAGCCGATCATCCAGCGGAATCCCCAGAAGGTGACGGGGATGATGGGACGGTAGTCGCCGGGCCCGTACTTCTGCTGCTCGGCCTTGTTGGTGTCGTTGATGCCGGGGACGTAGGAGCTGAAGTTGTCGTCGGCGAGGAACGACAGGACGCCGGGGATGGACAGCTCGACGGTGTTGTGGCCCTTGCTGACGTCGCCGTAGGCGAAGATCGAGAAGGGTGCGGAGTTCTGGCCGTCCCACAGGGCTTCGGCGGCGGCCATCTTCATCGGCTGCTGCTTGAACATGACCTTGCCCAGAAGATCACCGCTGGCCGCGGTGAGCAGGCCGGCGATGACGACGGTGACCAGCCCGAGCCGCAGCGAGGTCTTCATCACGGCCACGTCCCTCTTGCGCAGCAGGTGGAAGGCGGCGATGCCGACCATGAAGGCGCCGCCCGTCAGGAAGGCCGCGGACAAGGTGTGGAAGACCTGGGTGAGCGCGGTGTTCTGGGTCAGGACGTGCCAGAAGTCGGTGAGTTCGGCGCGCCCCTTCTCCTTGTTGATCCGGTAGCCCACAGGGTGCTGCATCCAGGAGTTGGCCGCGAGGATGAAGTACGCCGAGAGGATCGTGCCTATGGAGACCATCCAGATGCAGGCGAGGTGGAGCTTCTTGGGCAGCTTGTCCCAGCCGAAGATCCACAGCCCGATGAAGGTGGACTCGAAGAAGAAGGCGATAAGGGCTTCGAACGCGAGCGGGGCACCGAAGATGTCGCCGACGAAGCGCGAGTAGTCGGACCAGTTCATGCCGAACTGGAACTCCTGGACGATGCCGGTGACGACACCCATCGCGATGTTGATCAGGAAGAGCTTGCCCCAGAACTTCGTGGCCCGGAGGTACTTCTCCTTCTCCGTCCGCACCCAGGCGGTCTGTAGACCGGCCGTCAGCGCGGCCAGCGAGATCGTCAGCGGGACGAACAGAAAATGGTAGACGGTGGTGATGCCGAACTGCCATCGCGCCAGAGTCTCCGGCGCCAAAGCCATGTCCACGTCGTCCTCTCCTTACATCGCCGTGGTCACAAGCGGCAGTTTGCCCCGCTTGTCCTGCACATCACAGGAGGAATCAGGACGCGTTTGTGAACGCGTTCACATTCACAAGCAATTATGGCGCATGGGGGTACGAGGCCGGATGGGCGGGGGGGTCCTTAGCCGAGGGGCGGCACGTCCCAGGGCCAGGGCCGTCAGGTCCCTGGCGCGATGGGCTGCCCTGGACACACCAAGCGCGCCCTCGCCGCCAGGTAGGCGAGGAGGGCGCGCTCATGCCGGCTAGCGCTCCTTGCGGAAGCCCTCCGCCACCTTCATCAAGATGTCGTTCGCCTCGGCCTCGCCGATCGTCACGCGCACCCCTTCGCCCGGGAAGGGCCGCACTACCACGCCGTGCTCCTCGCAGGCGGCGGCGAAATCCAGCGTGCGCTCCCCCAGCCGCAGCCATAGGAAGTTCGCCTGGGTCTCGGGCACCGTCCAGCCCTGGGCGCGCAGCGCGTCGACCACACGGATGCGCTCGCACACCAGCGAGCCGACCCGGCCGAGCAGTGCGTCCTCGGCGCGCAACGAGGCGACGGCCGCCTCCTGTGCCAGCTGGCTCACGCCGAAGGGCACCGCCGTCTTGCGCAGCGCCGCGGCCACCGGCTCATGGGCGATGGCGAAGCCGACGCGCAGCCCGGCGAGGCCGTACGCCTTGGAGAAGGTGCGCAGCACGCAGACGTTCGGACGCTTGCGATACAGCTCGACGCCGTCCGGCACCTGGACGTCGCGGATGAACTCCCGGTACGCCTCGTCGAGCACCACCAGCACGTCGTCCGGCACCCGGTCCAGAAAACGCTCCAGCTCGGCCCGGCGCACCACCGTGCCGGTCGGGTTGTTGGGGTTGCAGACGAAGATCAGCCGGGTCCGGTCGGTGATCGCGTCCGCCATCGCGTCCAGGTCGTGCACGTCGCCCGGGGTGAGCGGGACCTGCACCGACGTCGCACCGCTGATCTGGGTGATGATGGGGTACGCCTCGAAGGACCGCCAGGCGTAGATCACCTCGTCGCCCGGGCCGCTCGTGGCCTGAATCAGCTGCTGTGCGATCCCGACCGAGCCGGTGCCCGTCGCGAGATGGGACTCGGGCACCCCGAAGCGCTCCGCCAGCTCGCACATCAGCCCCGTGCACGCCATGTCCGGATAGCGGTTGAGGGAGTGGGCCGCCGCGGTCACGGTCTCCATCACGCCCGGCAGCGGGGGGTACGGATTCTCGTTCGAGGACAGCTTGTAGGCCACCGGCCCGCCGGCCGCGGCAGGCTTGCCGGGCTTGTACGTGGGGATACCCTCCAGCTCGGCACGCAGCCTCGGGCTCGTCTTGCTCACCGCAGTCCTCCTCGCGCACACCACCGGCCCATGACCACCGCCGGCGTCCAATGCTTCTCACCCTATGAGGATTCGGTGCTGCTGCGAATGGGCTGTGGACAACCGCGTCCACCGCGTCCGCGTCACCGTGGGAACCGGGGCGCATCAGCGTACGAACCAGGGCGCATCACTGCACGATGGCGCTCGAATCGGGGGGCGCGTCGCCCTCTGTGGCATGCGCCGGTGGCTCACGCCGTGGCGCGCATCCCTCGTGAAGGTGAGTTGAGACCTCTTCGAAATATGGCCACCTTGGCAGGCTCATGCGTGCCGACAAGTCACGTACTGACGTTGGAACGTTCAAGTCTCTTGGTTTCCAAGGCACTTGGTCACTATTGACCATGCAGAATCGTGCCTGTCAACGGGTGCATATGCGTCCGCACTACCCCACCGCATGAGCCCTACTATCGGCTCGCCATGACAGCAGCAGGGAAGCACCAGGTGAGCCGGGCGGGAACCTCCCGCCGAGGAAGCCGGCCGGGCCGGGCGGGCATCAGAGACGTGGCCGCCGCCGCCGGGGTCTCCATCACGACCGTCTCCGACGCTCTCAACGGCAAGGGCCGGCTGCCGGACGCCACCCGACGCCATGTCCGCGAGGTCGCCGACCGGCTGGGGTATCGCCCGTCGGCCGCGGCCCGCACCCTCCGTACCGGCAAATCGGGCCTCATCGGCCTGACCGTGACGACGTACGGGGATGAACCTTTCACCTTCACCGAATTCGCGTACTTCGCCGAGATGGCCCGAGCCGCCACCTCGGCCGCGCTCGCCCGGGGCTACGCCCTCGTCATCCTGCCCGCGACCTCGCGCCACGACGTGTGGTCGAACGTCGCCCTGGACGGCACGGTCGTCATCGACCCGTCCGACCAGGACCCGGTGGTCAGCGAGCTGGTCCGGCAGGGGTTACCCGTCGTCTCCGACGGCCGCCCGGCAGGCTCGCTCCCGGTCACCGCCTGGGTCGACAACGACCACGAGGCCGCGGTCCTGGGCATCCTCGACCATCTGGCGGAGGCGGGCGCCCGCCGGATCGGACTCCTGACCGGCACCACCACGGACACCTACACGCACCTGTCCACGACCGCGTACCTGAACTGGTGCGAGCGCGTCGGACAGGACCCCGTCTACGAGGCCTATCCCGCCCACGACCCGTGCGCGGGCGCCGTCGCCGCCGACCGGCTGCTGGCCCGCCCCGACCGCCCGGACGCGGTCTACGGACTCTTCGATCCGAACGGCACCGACCTGCTGGCCGCCGCCCGCCGCTATGGACTGCGCGTCCCCGACGACCTGCTGCTCGTGTGCTGCAGTGAGTCGACCGTGTACGCCAACACCGAGCCGCCCGTGACGACGCTCTCACTGAAGCCGCGCCGGATCGGCACGGCGGTGGTCCAACTCCTCATCGACGCCATCGAAGGGGTCCACTCGGAGCAGCCGGTCGAGCAGGTGATACCGACGGAGCTGATCGTCCGTACGTCGTCCGAGCGGCGCCCGCCCCGGACGACGGTCAGCCCGCCCCGGTCACCCGAGCAGGGTTAGCCCGTCGGTGATGCCGCGGGCGACGCACAGGTTGCCCGCGGTGGCCGGTGGCCGGGACACCGGCGGGGAAAGCCCCTCCCATTTAGGGCGAAAGCCGCGGTGAACTGGGGTCCTTCCCCGATTCACCACCCCTGGGTCATCACATGGCGCGATCCGCATTCCTATGATGGGCCCACGACACCGCGGGCCGCTGCGACCAGGCAGTCCGATGCGGTGCAGAGCGGCGCGATGGTGGAGGGGTCGATGACTCAGGGGGCCGGTCAGGAACCCGAGGTGGAACGGACGGCGACGTTGCGCGACTTCCGGGTGCCGGCGTACGTCCACGAGACCGGTCCGTACGCCCAGAGCACACCCCCCGGCGAGGTCACCCGGCCCGCCACCGCGCCGGAGGGATACCCCCACGACCACTCCGACGCCTACACGCCCACCGAGCGGGACCTCCCGGTCATCGACCGCGGCGACACCGTCCAGATGAACGTCGACCCCACCTCCGTACCCGCGCCGCAGCCCACCGACGGTCCCGGTCCGCTGTTCGTCGTCGGGGACGTCCACGGATATCTCGACCAGCTCGTGGCGGCACTTCAGGAGAAGGGGCTCATCGACGCCGCGGGCCAATGGTCCGCGGGCACGGCACGGCTGTGGTTCCTGGGCGACTTCACCGACCGCGGGCCCGACGGCATCGGCGTCATCGACCTGGTCATGCGGCTGTCCGCGGAGGCCGCCGCGGCCGGTGGCTACTGCAAGGCACTCATGGGCAACCACGAGCTGCTCCTGCTCGGCGCCAAGCGGTTCGGCGACACGCCCGTCAGCTCCGGCGCGGGAACCGCCACCTTCCAGGCGGCCTGGCTGCTCAACGGGGGACAGAAGACGGACATGGACCGCCTGCAGGACCACCACCTCCAGTGGATGGCCCGTCTGGACGCGGTCGAAGAGGTCGACGGACATCTGCTGGTCCACTCGGACACCACCGCCTACCTCGACTATGGCGACTCCATCGAAGCGGTCAACGACACCATCCACGAGACCCTCACACGCAACGACGCAGACGAGGTGTGGGACCTGTTCCGGAAGTTCACCAAGCGCTTCTCCTTCCGCGACGAAGGCGGCGCCGACGCCGTACGGTCCCTGCTGGAGACGTACGGCGGCAGGCGCATCGTCCACGGTCACAGCCCCATTCCGTACCTGCTGGGCGAGGTCGGTTCGGAGGAGGGAGAGGACGGCACCGGTCCGGTGGTGGAGGGTCCGCACGTCTACGCCGACGGGCTGGCGATCGCGATGGACGGCGGAGTGACCATGGCCGGAAAGCTGCTCGTCCAGCAACTTCCCCTGAACCGCTAGGCGTTCACCGGGCATGCGTCCCCCGCCGAAGGACCGGCGGACCCCTGCAGGCCATGGCCAATTTCCGCAAACCCCCTGTCACCGTGTGCCGTCGCCGCTCTACCATCGGCTTATCCGTAGCAGGCTCCCCTCCGTTTCTGCCCGACGGCTCGTCAGCATGCCGAGCCCCAAGCCCTACGGAGCATCGGGGGATGCACATGAACAGCGTTCCGCAGCACCTGCTGAGCGAGGACCGCCAGGACTATGAGCGGATCCTCGATGAGGCGCTGCGCTCCGCACCACACCGCCCGGACCTGGCCGCTGTGGGACAGCGGCTCAACCCCGAACAACTGCGCACCATGGCGCTGAACGCCACCGCCCTCATCACCGCGGCGGCAGCCACCGAGTACCACCACTACGTGAAGGCCCGCGAGGAACTGCGCCGACCGGCGCCGTCCACCCCGCCCGTCCACGAGGGCACCGCCGGCTCTCTGGAGCCGGAGATGGACGGCCTGGGGCTCGCCGCCACCATGGGAGAGGCCGCCGCGAGCGCCGGTGCCGGTGCCGTCATAGCGGTGCTCGCCCCCTTCCTCGCCGGTGCCGCCGCGGCGATCTTCCTGCTCGTGGGCTACATCCTCAAGATGGTCAACCCCGACCAGGCGTTCGCCCGGACCCTCCTGACCACCGGGTGGGTCTTCGGCGCGGTGACCGCGGCGGCGATCCTGGTCGCCGCGATCGGCCTTCTGCTCACCGCTCTGCGCAACAGCTCCTCCGGACAGACGAAAGCTGCGCAGGCCGAGTTGACGGAGGAAGTGGCGGGGGCCAGGGAAGCCTGGCACGAGGCCCTGCTCGAGCGCGGCATCCTGCCGTTCCTCCGCGAGGCGCTCGCCGAACCGGGCACGGCCGCGATGAGCCGGAAGGCACCGGAAACGACTCCCAGCCGCATCCCGCACCTCGGCTATGACCGCCCCGGGTTCAGCAGCCCCGAAAGCGGTCCCGCCGCGGGGCCACGACCCAGCTTCACCAGCCCGGACTTCACCAGCCCGGACTTCGGGGGGCCGGAACACCAGCCGGAGTGAGGAGGCACCGGCTGGCCGCTGCCGGGTGCCTCCGACCGCCGGCAGCGCCGACGTCGATGGTGACGGGGCCGGTGACTTCGGCCTGCGGGCTTGTGCGCTCGGCGCCCAGGGGCTCGTGCCGCTTCGATGGGTGCGGGCGGAGCAGCCCCACGCACAGCCCGGTGGGGACCGTGCACGTCATCGGAAACACCGCAACCGACGAGCGCCGCCGGGAAACGAAACCGCTCCGGGCGGCGTTCAACCGGTGCCATCGGGTGCCGGCTCCTGCCGCGTGCCCACCCCCCTGTGGCCAGTGCGAGTGATCGGGCGCCCATCCCGACGCAGTTCGGGAGGCGGTGCTCGGACCGATCGACCGCGAGCACCGCCTGGACGCCTCAGTCCGCGAGCGGCAGGTACACCCGGTTCCCGCTCGCCGCGAACTCCTTCGACTTCTGCAGCATCCCCTCGGCGATCTCCTCGGCCGTGGCCCCTCCCGCCACGTCACCGCCGAACCGCTCCGTGATGGTGCGGCTGATCTTCATCGAGCAGAACTTGGGTCCGCACATCGAGCAGAAGTGGGCCGTCTTGGCCGGCTCCGCCGGGAGGGTCTCGTCGTGGAAGTCCCGGGCCGTGTCGGGATCGAGGGCCAGGTTGAACTGGTCCTCCCAGCGGAACTCGAAGCGCGCGTCGGACAGCGCGTCGTCCCACTCCTGAGCGCCTGGGTGCCCCTTGGCGAGGTCAGCCGCGTGGGCCGCGATCTTGTAGGTGATGACACCGGTCTTGACGTCGTCACGGTTGGGGAGGCCCAAGTGCTCCTTGGGCGTGACGTAGCAGAGCATGGCCGTGCCCCACCAGGCGATCATCGCGGCACCGATGCCCGAGGTGATGTGGTCGTATGCCGGCGCGATGTCCGTCGTCAGCGGCCCGAGCGTGTAGAACGGAGCCTGATCGCAGATCTCCTGCTGAAGGTCGATGTTCTCCTTGATCTTGTGCATCGGGACGTGGCCCGGTCCTTCGATCATCGTCTGCACGTCGAAGCGCCTGGCGATCCGGTTGAGCTCCCCGAGCGTGCGCAGCTCCGCGAACTGCGCCTCGTCGTTGGCGTCCGCGATCGAGCCCGGCCGCAGACCGTCGCCCAGCGAGTAAGTGACGTCGTACGCCGCGAGAATCTCGCACAGCTCCTCGAAGTTCTCGTACAGGAACGACTCCTTGTGGTGCGCGAGGCACCACGCCGCCATGATCGAGCCGCCCCGCGACACGATGCCGGTCTTGCGGTTCGCGGTCAGCGGCACAAACGGCAGGCGTACACCCGCGTGCACCGTCATGTAATCCACGCCCTGCTCGGCCTGCTCGATGACCGTGTCCTTGTAGATCTCCCAGGTCAGCTCCTCGGCCTTCCCGTCGACCTTCTCCAGGGCCTGGTACAGCGGCACCGTGCCGATCGGCACGGGGGAGTTGCGCAGCACCCACTCCCGCGTGGTGTGGATGTTGCGTCCGGTGGACAGATCCATGACCGTGTCGGCGCCCCACCGGGTCGCCCAAGTCATCTTCTCGACCTCCTCCTCGATGGAGGAGGTCACCGCGGAGTTGCCGATGTTGGCGTTGACCTTCACCAGGAATCGCTTGCCGATGATCATCGGCTCGGTCTCCGGGTGATTGACGTTGGCGGGCAGCACCGCGCGGCCCGCCGCAATCTCCTCACGCACGACCTCGGGCGACACGTTCTCCCGGATCGCCACGAACTCCATCTCGGGCGTGATCTCGCCGCGCCGGGCGTAGGCGAGCTGTGTGACCGCCTCGCCGTCACGACTGCGGCGCGGCTGACGCGGTCGCCCCGGGAAGACCGCGTCGAGGTTGCGGAGCCCGCCACGTGGCGAGGTGTGCTTGATCCCGTCGTCCTCGGGACGGACGGGACGCCCCGCGTACTCCTCGGTGTCGCCACGGGCGATGACCCAGTTCTCCCGCAGCGGCGCCAGTCCCCTGCGGACGTCCGTCTCGACGAATGGATCGGTGTATGGGCCGGAGGTGTCGTACAGGGCGACCGACTGCCCGTTGGTCAGGTGCACCTGACGGACGGGCACCCGCAGGTCGGGGCGTGGACCCCCGACGTACGCCTTGTGCCAGCCGATGGACCTCCCGGCCTCCTGGGACTGATCGCCCTGATGGGAGGCAGGCGTGCGTGCGTCCTTGTTGGTCATGAGACCTACTCCCTACGCCGGCATTACCCGGTAACAGGTTCAGCGGTCGACGCAGCGGTTTCCGCCGCCGATGTTCCACGTGAAACATCGCGTGCGGAGGTCAGCGCCCTCTCAGCCCGGTGCTCCGAGCTCCCGCGTGTGCAAAGGTCCTCTCACGCTAGCGTCTAATCGCGCGGGCTGAACAGTGCGCCTCACACCTTTTTGCAATGATCGGTCGGTGACCACGATGCAGCATCCGCCCCCTTACCCGCCCTCCGAGCCGCCCCACAACCATGGCCCGGTCCAAGGACACGGCCATGGCCCCGGAGGCGGCCACGGGCCAGAGGGTGGCCCCGGGGGCGGCCATGGCCATGGATCCGGCGACGGACACGGCCACCCCCACAGTCACGGCCACGGCCCCGCGGCTCCCGTCTCTCAGCACCTGCGCAAAGTTATCGCCGCGATCCTCATCCCCTTCACCGCGGCGGTCCTGGTCGGCCTCGTGGTGCTGTGGCCCGGGGGCGTGCCGTCGCACAAGCGCACCGGCGTCGGCTTCGACCGGCAGACCCAACAGGCCACGGTCACCAAGGTCGTGGCGGTGGACTGCAAGTCCGTGAACGCCTCGGGTGACACCCCGACCGGCGACACCTCCACCGCCGAAGGCTCCTCGGCACAGCAGGAGTCGAACGGCACCTGCAAGAAGGCGACGGTCCGCGTCGACACCGGCAAGGACAAGGGCCGTACGTTCACGGAGATCGTCCAACCGGACCAGTCACGTCAGTTGCATCAGGGCGAGAAGGTCGTGGTCGCGTACGAACCATCCGCTCCCAAGGACCTGCAGTACTCGGTCACCGATGTGAACCGCAAGTTCCCCATGGCGCTGCTCGCCGGCATCTTCGCCGTCGCCGTGGTGATCGTCGGCCGGCTGCGCGGCCTCATGGCGCTCATCGCACTGGCCGTGAGTTTCCTGATTCTGAACCTCTTCATCCTGCCGGCGATCCTGCAGGGTTCGAATCCGCTGCTCGTGGCCGTGGTCGGATCAAGCGCCATCATGCTGATCGCCCTCTATATGTGTCATGGGCTCTCGGCTCGTACCTCCGTGGCGGTGCTGGGCACGCTCATCTCGCTTTCGCTCATCGGCCTGCTGGGGTCGGAGTTCATCGACTGGGCCGCGCTGACCGGGAACACGGACGACAACACCGGTCTGATCCACGGCTTGTACCCGCACATCGACATGAGCGGTCTGCTCCTCGCCGGCGTCATCATCGGCTCGCTCGGCGTCCTCGACGACGTGACGGTCACGCAGACCTCGGCGGTCTGGGAGCTGCACGAGGCGAATCCGTCGATGGGCTGGCGTGGCCTCTATCGTGCGGGCATCCGCATCGGCCGCGACCACATCGCATCGGTCGTCAACACGCTCGTCCTGGCGTACGCGGGCGCCGCCCTGCCCCTGCTGCTGCTCTTCTCGATCGCGCAGAGCAGTGTGGTGACGGTCGCCAACAGCGAGCTGGTCGCCGAGGAGATCGTGCGCACGCTCGTGGGTTCCATCGGCCTGGTCGCCTCGGTACCGGTCACCACGGCTCTGGCCGCCCTCGTGGTCTCGGCCGACCGCCCGGGGACGACCGCGGCCCCGGCCACGGCACCGGCCCGCGGAGGGCGGGGACGCCGCCGCAAGCGCTGAGACGCCGGGAGCGGTGGAGAGGGCCGCGCAGAAGCGTTACGGCACCCGTAACCCGTAGGCCGAGCAGTTGGCCTCAGCCGCCCTATGGGCTTCCACCCGGCCCCGAAGGGACCCGAGGAACCGTTACGGCAGCTCCTGAGCCCCTGCATATCCGCGAGGAACCGTTACAGCGCCGTGGATGGCCTCAGCCCGCGCTCTGCTCTTCCGCCAGAATCCGGTCGAGTGCCTCGTCCAGATGTGCGTCGAAGTCGGCGAGCGAGCCCTCCTGCCCGAGTGGCACCAACTTGTCGGTGCGGTCCAGGAACGCTACGAGCGGCACCGTCCCCGACCGGAACAGCGCCCGGTCGGTGCCCACCTGGAGCCGGATCAGCACGTCCCCGAAGGTGTCCGCCTCGGCGGGCGCGATGTGCACGTCTCCTTCGCCACACGGCCGACCCACTCCGTCGACCAGTAGCTCGCGTCCGAACGCCCAGGTCACGGGGGCGTCGCCGGGCAAGTGGAAAGTCAGCCGCACGGCATACGGATCACAGGTCTCGTAGCACAGCTCCACCGGAATGCGGAACGAGAGCTCCTCCGAGACGAGAAAACTCATCATGACCTCTGCCTGCACCGACTCGCGCATCGCCTACCCCGTCAGTAGCCGTCGACTGGCCAGGAATGATCCCCCTGACACCTGCTGGAAGTTTGCTGAACGTGCATGGCAGATCACAAGGAGTGAGTTTTCAGATGCTGATAGAGATGGCGAGTGTCCCTAGTAGCCTGCCGATCTCCGCCTGCAACTGACCTACCGCCGGCAGCAGCCGGTCCGCCTGATGTGAAGGCAGGGAGATGGCCATCGTCGCCGCTGTCGCCCCGGCGGTGAGGGGGATCGCGGCGCAGGCCGTTCCGAGCGCGTACTCCTGGCGTTCGATGACCGGTTCCATCCGCCGTAGACCTTCCAGCCGCCGCAGCAACGTGCGGTTGTCACGCACCGTGTAGGGGGTGATGGACTGCACGGGATACCGGGCGAGGTGGTCCAGGCGAGCCTCCTCGTCGAGTTGGGAGAGCAGGCACTGGCCGATCGCGTGGGCGTGCCCGGTCTCCCGGAAGTCGGCCCACTCCTCGACCGCCGGGTTGCCCGGGGTGTCGGCGACACTGAGGACCTCGATCTCACCCTCGCGATAGACCGCGTAGTAAACAGGGACACCGATCGAATCACGCCATCGTGCGAGTGCATCATCCACCATGCTGCGACGTTTCTGCTGTGCCGCGCTGCCGCTCAGCCGCTCAGCCGCCTCGCCGAGGAAGAACAGACCCTTCTCCCGGCGCAAATAGCCTTCGTGGGTCAGGGTGCGCAGCAGGTGGTACGCCGTGGGCAGCGCCAGGCCCACCTCGCGGGCGAGCTGCTTGGCGGGGGCTCCGTGCTCACGGTCGGCGACGGCTTCCAGCAGCCGCATCGCCCGCTGCACGGATCCGATGAGGGTGATGGACTGCGGTGGCGCGGGCGGAAGGTGCTCCTCCGCCGGTGATGTGCGCCGCTGTGCTGGTGGGGCGGGCGAGGCTTCGCGTGCGGTGCCGACCGTGGCCAAGGATCACTCCCGGAGCGCGAGGAGGGCCTCCCGTGCGGGGACACGGGAGGGGATGCGCCGCGCGCGGGGCCTGCCGCGCGTCGAGTTCCGGACTTTAACGATCCGTCGCCGCCCTCCGTCGGCCTCATCGGGAAAACTTCCCTCGCCCGAGGGAACCTCACAATCCTGTTACCGGCCGCATGTTCCCGCCGTTGTCCCGGCCCATCCGCCCCCGGGCACCCGTTCGGCCCCGTGCCGGTCCGGCGCACGCACCCTCCGGTCCGGCACACTCCGGACGGCTCACCAGTCGCCGCGTGATGTCGAACTCGACATGAACTTCCGCACGATGTAGATCAGTCCGCCGACCAGCGCGACGAAGAGCAGCGCCTTGAACAGCAGCCCGATGACAAAGCCGATGACGGTCGCGATCACACTGCCGAAGACCACCAGGGCGATGACCGGCACCGCGATCCACTTCACCCACCACGGCAAACCCGTGAAGATCTCTCGCATCGCCCTTGTCCTTGTCTCTACGCCCGTTGCCCCACGCCCAGTTCGGGGGCTCTGCTACCGGGATCCTTGTCCTGTCTTCGATGCTAGGGCCGCCGAGGGGTGGAGCGGGGGCCCCGCATCCCTCGTCCTCCCCTGACCGTCCCCCTAGGGAACCCTTAGACGGGGCTCAGCTCTCGGGCGGAGAGAACACCACCAGAACCCTCAGGTCCTCGGTGATGTGGTGGAACTTGTGGGCGACTCCGGCGGGCACATAGACGACACTGCCGCGCGCGACCTCGGTGGTCTCCATGCCCACGGTGATCGAGGCGCGTCCGCTGACGACGAAGTACACCTCGTCCTGCTGGTGCGGTCGCTGCGGGTCCAGATCGCCCGCGTCGAGCGCGTACAGTCCGACCGACATGTTCCGCTCCCGCAGGAACTGCAGGTAGGCACCCTCGTTGGTGGCGCGCTCCGCCTCCAGTTCGTCCAGCCGGAATGCCTTCATCGCACTTGTCCGCCCTTGCTCGGTACTCGTCGGTGATCCCGTCTGCCACGATCAGACACATGAAGAATTTCGTAGTCAAGACGATCGCCAATGCGGGGGCCCTGGCCGTCGCCGTCTGGGTGCTCGACAAGATCACCCTCACCGGTTCCAACACCGGCAAGAAGATAGGCACGCTGATCGTCGTCGCGCTTCTCTTCGGACTGGTGAACTTCCTGGTCAAGCCGATCGTCAAGGTGCTGACCTTCCCGCTGTTCATCCTGACGCTCGGCCTCATCACCCTGGTCGTCAACGCCCTGATGCTGCTGCTCACCTCCTGGCTTGCGGGCAAGCTGGATCTGAGCTTCCACGTGGAGGGCTTCTGGACTGCCGTCCTCGGCGGCCTGATCATCTCGATCGTCTCCTGGGCGCTGCACGTGGTGCTGCCCGACGAGGACTGAGTGAGCCGTATGACCTATCGCGTCTGCTTCGTCTGCACCGGCAACATCTGCCGCTCCCCGATGGCCGAGTCCGTGTTCCGCGCGCGTGTGGCGGAGGCAGGTCTCGACGACCATGTCGAGGTCGACAGCGCGGGCACAGGCGACTGGCACGAGGGGGACGGTGCCGATCCGCGCACCGTCGCCGTCCTGGAGGAGCACGGTTATGAGAGCGATCACATCGCCCGCCAGTTCCAGCCCTCCTGGTTCTCCCGCCTCGACCTCGTGATCGCCCTCGACTCCGGCCACCTCAAGGCCCTGCGCCGCCTGGCGCCCACTCCCCAGGACGCCGCCAGGATCCGGCTGCTGCGCTCGTACGACCCGGCCGCCGACGACGACCTCGATGTGCCGGACCCTTATTACGGGGGGATGGACGGATTCGAGGCATGTCTTGAGATGGTGGAAGCGGCGGGCCCCGGCCTGCTCGCCGCGGTACGAGAGCAAGTGGAGGGACAGGCAGCATGACGTCAGGGGATTTCGACACGTCCGGTGCGGCAACCGGCGAGGGGACGCGCGCGGTACGGGCAGGGCTGCCCGAACCGGTCAAGTACGAGCCGACCCTGCCGGGGCCCGTCTTCGCCGCGCATTTCCACCTGCCGGGGGAGCCGACCGGCCCGTACACCTACGGGCGTGACGAGAACCCCACCTGGACCCATCTGGAACGTGCGATCGGCGAGCTGGAGGCGCCCGGCGAGGACAGCGTCGAAACGCTCGCCTTCGCCTCCGGCATGGCCGCGATCTCGGCCGTCCTCTTCTCCCAGCTGCGTGCCGGTGACATCGTGGTGCTGCCCTCGGACGGCTACCAGGTGCTGCCGCTGGTGAGCGAGCAGCTGACCGCGTACGGCATCGAGGTGCGCACCGCGCCGACCGGCGCCGACGCACAGCTCGACGTCCTCGACGGCGCGAAACTGCTGTGGATCGAGACCCCCTCGAACCCGGGGCTCGACGTCTGCGACGTGCGGCGGCTCGTCGAGGCGGCCCACGCGCAAGGCACCCTCGTCGCCGTCGACAACACCCTGGCGACCCCCCTCGGCCAGCGTCCCCTGGAGCTGGGCGCCGACTTCTCCGTGGCCAGCGGCACCAAGATGCTCACCGGACACGGGGACCTGCTGCTCGGATACGTGGTGTCCCGGGATGCCGGGCTGATGGCCACCGTGCGCCGCTGGCGCAAGATCGTGGGGGCGATCCCCGGCCCCATGGAGGCCTGGCTCGCACACCGCTCGCTGGCCACGCTGCAGCTGCGCGCCGACCGGCAGAACGCCAACGCGCTCGCGGTCGCCGAGGCACTGCGTGGCCGTCCCGAGCTGACCGGACTGCGGTATCCGGGCCTGCCCAACGACCCCTCGCACAAGACCGCCGCACAGCAGATGCGGCGTTTCGGGTGCGTGGTGTCGTTCTCATTGGCCACGCGTGCGCGTGCCGATCGTTTTCTGGACGCACTGCGCATCGTCGACGACGCGACGAGTTTCGGAGGCGTACGGTCCACCGCCGAGCGGCGGGGACGCTGGGGCGGTGACGCGGTGCCGGAGGGCTTCATCCGCTTCTCCGCCGGCGCAGAGGACCCTGAGGACCTGGTGGCCGATGTGCTGCGTGCGCTCGACGAGTCGGCGGAATGACCGTGTCCTGAGCAGCGGCCATTTCTTCGGCTACGCACTTCCGGGCAGGCGATGTGCTGCTCCTGGGATCGCTTCTACGTACAACGGACGGTCCGAGCCTCCCCCCTCGTGGCTCGGACCGTCCCGGTTCTGCGCGCGAAGAACCGCGCGACCAAGGCTAGTTGACTCTGTGTCAGTGTCCAATCACAGTAGCGACAGCGACCTATCGACTTATTTATAGTTGGCGGCGGCCTGAGTGCGGGGAAGGGAGGGAACACCATGGATCTGGCCCTGCTGCGCACCTTCGTGACCGTGCACCGAGCCGGTTCCTTCACCCGCGCCGCGGCCCTGCTCGGCCTCTCGCAGCCGGCGGTCACCTCCCAGATCCGCACCCTGGAACGACAGCTGGGCCGTCCCCTCTTCTTACGACAGGCCCGGGGTGTGACGCCCACGACCATCGGCGACGAACTCGCGCACAAGGCCGCGCCCCATCTCGACGCCTTGGTGGAGATCTCCGAGACCGGTCTCGACGAGCACTCGTCGCTGCGCACCCTCCATCTTGCCGGACCGCCGGAGTTCACCGCCGAGCGTGCCCTGCCCGCACTCGCGGAGCTGTCCGACGACGACGGACAGGGGCTCGCCCTGCGCGCCTCCTTCGGGAACGCCGACGAGGCGCTGGAGGGCCTCGCCGCCGGCCACCATGACCTGGCCATCACAACGGCCCAGCCGCGGGGCGCCCTGCTCACGGCGACGCCGCTCTGCGACGAGGAACATGTGCTGGTAGCGGCCCCACGCTGGGCCTCCCGCGTCGGCGGCCCCGGAAGACTGCGCCGCAAAGGGGCACACGGGCTGGAAAACCTTCCGGTGGTCGAGGTGCATGAATCGCTGCCGTTCGTCGCCCGCTACTGGGCCTCAGTTTTCGACTGCCTCCCGGCCACCTCCGGCACTGTCATCGTTCCCGATCTGCGCGCGGTTCTCGCCTGTGCCGCAACGGGTGCCGGGCTCGCCGTGCTGCCCCGTTATCTGTGCACCTCAGCGCTCCGGCGGGGTGACGTGGTGGCCCTCCATGAGCCGGCGGTCCCTCCGCTGCGGACGTACTTCCTCGTCGTCCGGACGGGAACACTGGCCATGCCGCACATCGCACGGGCCCACGAGTGGTTGCTGCGGGCGGCGGCCGACTGGGACTGACCGACGACCTACAATGACGGTGGTGCGGACGGCTGTGAGCAGGGTGGAGGAGAGTCGCAAGCATCCACCATGCGGCGCCACCCCAGGTTCACGCGGGGTTCGACTCCGTGTGGGGTGTGCGATGTTTCACGTGGAACAGGCTGGGCCACATTCCACCCATGACCGTTCGCTCCGTGGTCAAACGCACCGCCCGCGCCATCCTGCTCGATGGTGACGACCTGATTCTGATCAAGCGCACCAAGCCCGGCGTCGATCCCTACTGGGTCACACCGGGCGGCGGGGTCGAGCCGTCCGACACGACCGTCGTCGACGCGCTCCACCGCGAAGTACACGAAGAACTCGGTGCCAAGATCACCGACGTGGTGCCCTGTTTCGTGGACACGGTCGAGCACATCGGAGAGGGCGGCGGCGCGACCGGTGTGAAAGTCCAGCACTTCTTCGTCTGCCGTCTGGAGTCCATGGACGAACGCCTGCGGCACGGCCCGGAGATCGAGGAGCCCACCGGCGAGTACGAAATCGTGCGGGTGCCCTTCACCAGGGTCGGCATCGCGTCCGTCCATCTGGTGCCGCTGTCCTTGCGGCACTACCTCGACGGGAACATCGAGGGCGTACGGGCCATGCACGCGCCCGACCTGGGCTGACCCCGCTTGGGACGGCTTTGCCGCCCAAGGCTCAGTCCCCGGCCGCGACCAGTTCCTCGACTGAGTCGTGGCGGATGCGCTCGGACGGGATGCCGATGTCCCGCAGGGCGTCCACACCGCTGCGGATCATCCCCGGTGGGCCAGAGATATACGCGTCATACTCGTTCCACGGTCCGTACTCGCGTATGACGTCCGGCAACTGAATGTGCGCCTGTGCGTCGACCACAGGGCGGACCGAAAGCCAGGGATGGCTCTGCTGCAGCCGCAGCATGGTGTCGATGTCGTACAGGTCATGGTCGGTACGGGCACCGTAGAAGACCTCCACCGGGCGCCGCTCGCCGTGCTCGGCGACATCCTCGACCAGGGCCTTGATGGGCGCGATACCCGTGCCGCCGCCGAGGCAGAGCAGTCCGCTGTTCGTGGTGTGGTCGACGGTCATCGTGCCGGCGGGCGGGCCGAGGCGGATGACATCGCCGGGCCGGGCCCGGTGCACCAGCGCGTTGGAGACCCAGCCCGCCGGGACCGCCTTCACATGCAACGAGAGCAGTCCGTCCGAGCGCGGCGCCGAGGCGAAGGAGTAGTGCCGCCATATCCGCGGCCACCACGGGGTCTCCACGCTGGTGTACTGCCCGGCCAGGAACGGGTACGGCTGGTCCGGGCGCACTGTGATCACCGCGATGTCCGACGTGCGGAGGTCGTGCGAGACGACCTCGGCGTACCACCAGGCCGGGGCCAGCAACTCGTCCGCGGCTGCCGCGTCGATCATCACCTGGGAGATCGTCGTGTACGCCCGTACCCAGGCCGCCTCGGTTTCCTCGTCCCAGATCGCTGAGGCGTACTTGCTCAGCGCGCCGATCAGGCATTCGCCGACGGCCGGGTAGTGCTCGGGCCGGGTGCCGTACTTGCGGTGGCCACGGCCGAGGTTCTGCAGATAGGCGACGAGAACCTCGGTGTTGTCGATGTGCTCGGCGGCCGTCAGCAGCGCCTTGAGCAGCCTGTCCCGCTGGGTGTCCATCGCGGCGGGGAAGAGCGACCGCAGGTCGGGGTGGCGCACGAAGAGGAGTGCGTAGAAGTACGAGGTGACCTTGTCGGCGATGGGTCCGACCTCGGCCATGGTCCGCCGGATCATCACGGCGTCGGGGGACGCCTCGGGTGCGAGAGCGGGGGCGGATCGCTGAGGGGGGACCCGCGGATCGGGCCGGGCCGCTTCGTGGGCGGGTTCGGGTTCTACGAGGGGCCGCTCCGTCGCGTCGGTCGCACCCGACGGGGGGTGTATTCGCGGTTGCTCCCTGCCGTCAACGGGCGCCGAGCGGCCGACAGGGCGCATCGCCGCCAGACGGCTGCCCTCCGGCGCCTGGGGCTCTCCGCTCGGGGGCGCCTCGGGCTGCTTGCGGGGCGTGAACCAGCCGCCCCCGCCGCTGCCGCCGGACGTGCCGTTGTCGGCCGACGTGGTGGTCGGAGCGTCCATGGTGTGCCTCGCCTCGAACATCTTGCGGTCGGTCTGCGCACTTCCCCGGCCGGAGGGCGATTCTGCCCAGCCGACAGCCTTGCTTTTCCCCGTTCGTTTCCTGACGTCCAATGCAGCACAGTGAACCCGAAACCCCGCTGCGTACGGACAAGTAAGGCGGGAGTGTGACATAGGCCGCAGCTCTCATCGCAGCATCCCACCCCGGCCCGCCACCCGGCCGCGTAACAGAAAATGCGGGTCTTTGATCTCTCCGTCCCGTTAGGCTGCATTGGCCTTCGTTCGCGCCCTGCGGAACGTGCGCACATCACACCGGACGCTAACCGGACTCGACCATACCGGTCACCGTCTCACACACAAGCCTCATGAATTCAGCCGTGATGGTCACCTGACGCACCAACAGGAGAAGGGTGCCTCCCACCTGCGATGATCTGATTGCTGAGATCAAAACCGTCGCAGAGAAGAGGCACCCAACAGGTGCAGGCTACCGAATGGGATCACCGGCTTGCCGTGCGGGCTGACGGCAAGAACCTGATCGGCCACGCGGGCGTGGTGCTGCTGCGGAAGGTCGCCGACCGCGTCGGTCTGGCCACCGCGCTGAGTGCGGCGTTGCCGAAGGGCACCGGGCCGGGCTGGCGGGATCGGGGCATGGCGCTGCTCCAGCTGGCCTGTGCGATCGTGCTCGGCGCGACGAACGTCCTGGAGGCCGAGCAACTCCAGTACCACTGGCGGGCGGTGTTCCCGCGGCCGGTCTCGGACAGCACCCTGCGCCGCGCCCTGGCGGCGATCGACGGCCCGGTCGCGGCCCGGGTGGAGCGCGTCCGCGCCGTTATACGTCGCGTGGTGTGGATGCTGCTCGCCCTGCGTCCCGGCGGCTTCCCCTGGATCTCGGTGTGCGGCCGGGAGGTGACCGGCTGGTACGTCCTCGACCTGGACGCGACCATCGTCACCTGCACCAGCCGGAAGGAAGGCGCGGCGGGCACCTTCAAGGGCAGCTTCGGCCACATGCCGCTGGGGGCGTGGGTGGCCAACACCCGCGAGTGCGTCGCCATGCTGCTGCGGCCCGGCAACGCGCCGCCCAACGACGTCGCCGACCACAAGAGCGTTCTGGCCGCCGCGCTGCGGCAGCTCCCGCTGCCGCTGTGGTCGAAGCTGCTGGTCCGGATCGACGGCGCGGCCTTCAGCCACGACGTCCTCGACCACCTCCAGAGACTGACCACCAGCCGGCGCCGGGTGCGCTGGGTGACCGGCTGGGCGATCAACGACACCGACGAGCAGGCCATCGCGCTGCTGCCCGAGACGGTGTGGACGGCCGCGCTGCGGCAGGACGGCGAGGTCCACGAGATCAAGGGACCCGACGGCGAATGGATCTCCTACCAGGTCGCCGAGCTGACCGGGGTCCGTGACCTGACCGGCTGGCCGCGGGGGATGCGGCTGATCGTGCGCCGGGTCAAGCCCTCGAGGCGGGACGCGAAGAAACTGACCGCCTTCGAGAAGCGCACCGGCTGGCGCTACCAGATCATCGCCACGAACATCCCCGCCCACCACGGACTTTCCGGGATTCCCGCCTCCGGGCAGGTGTGGTTCGTCGACGCCCTCTACCGTGATCACGCCGAGGTCGAGGACCGCGTGAAAGCCATCAAGCGGGTCGGCCTCGGGCTGCTGCCCTCCAAGTCCTGGCAGCTGAACGCCGCCTGGGTGCTGGCCGCCACGATCGCCGCCGACCTCGACGCATGGACCCGTCTCCTCCTCCTGCACGACGAGCCCGAACTCGCCGCCGCGGAGCCGGAGACGATCCGCATGAAGCTGTACCACCTGCCTGGCCGGCTCACCGCCCACGCCCGCAGGCGCACCCTCCACCTCGACCGCACCTGGCCCTGGACCAATGCCCGGCAGTTAAGCGGAAACGCCGCAGGTCAAATCGGTGGCAGCGGTGTGGCCGTCCCGTCGCGGTTGTCCGGTGCATCGGTTAACGGC